>NZ_VOIQ01000004.1 GCF_010470675.1 Desulfovibrio sp. JC010 | reverse complement strand
CAAAATAAACACAATTTTCCCTTCTGATCCCAAATCTGACTTTGGTCGCACAAACTTGAGCTTTTCAAATTAAATCGAACGGAAGAAAGCATAATAAAACCCCGCTTTCCGAGAAAAGCGGGGTTAGTCAGCAATCTGAAATCCCGGAAGCATCAGCTTCCGGGATTTTTTTTTAGTATTGGCAACACACCCCGCACCGTAACCGACCCAATGACCACCAACCCGCCGATGATGGCCCATTTGCCGGGGATTTCGCCGTAGCCCACTGCGACCAGAATGGGGTTGAAGATCGGCTCAAGGGTCATGATCAGGATTGCTTCCAGCGCGCCGAGACGTTTGATGGCCCATGTGTAAAGGGCAAGGGATATGCCCTGCTGAAAAATTCCGAGATAGATCAAGCCCACCCAGCTTTCGGCTGAGGGCATGGTGCTGAACATGAAGGGCAGCCCGCAAAAGGCGGTTAAAGCATGCCCCATGATGACGGATTCCACCGGGGAGGCTGACTTCTGCGCTCTCATGCATAAAGTAAAAACGGCGTAGGACATCCCGGTGACTACGGCGATGATATTGCCCCAGAGTCCGCTGGGGGAAAGCTTATCAAGAAAGAAAAGAACCATGCCGCCTACAGTGACGGCGATAAAAATCCAGTCGCTGCGGCTGGTTTTCTCCTTGAGAAACCATGGGGCCAGCAGAGCTACGTAGACCGGGGCGGTATAGGCCAGCAGAATGGCATTGGCGGAGGTAGTCAGCTTGGTGGCGGCAACGTTGGTGATCAGCAGTCCGGCATAGCCTGCGGCAGCACCCAGTTGTACGAGAGAAAATCCGAACTTCAAACGTCCTCTGAACAAAAACACCAGCGTCATTGCCGCCAGAGCACTGCGAACCCCGGTGATGGCCATGGGATTCCATTCCACCAGCTTGATAGCCAGCCCGCCGGAACTCCAGATCAGGGCCGTGGCGGCCATCAACAGTATCGCCTTTGATTTTTCGTTCAAACCGGACCTCCGCTAAGTTTGAACAAAATCTACTCTTTATACACAAGCATTGTCATCAATATAATGTCGCAATTAAAAACGGCTGCCTTGTGATGAGACAGCCGTAAAAACATATATCTTATTATCCCGGCGAAGCCGAAATAAAAGGTTTTGGGATTCTTAAACCCTTTTGCAAAAGGGTTTAAGCCGCCGGAGGCAAACTCTTCGCACCAGCTTGCAGAAGAGGCAGGGTAAAAACAAAAGCTGTACCCTGTCTGCGGCCTTCAGGCGGACATTGCACGGAGATTTCTCCTCCGTGATTGGAGACTATGTGCCGGGAAATGGCGAGGCCCAGCCCGGTGGAGCCGAACTCGTTGCGACGGAATTTTTCCACAGAATAAAAACGCTCGAATATGCGCGACTGGTCCGCAGCAGGGATACCCGGTCCCTCGTCTATTACTGAAAGCTGCAAACGGTCGTCTTCGATATGGTGCTCAACATAGATAGGATTTTCTTCCGGCCCGTACTTGATGCCGTTTTCCAGCAGATTCCTGAACAACTGCATGAGCTGCCCGGAATCGGCCTTGACCGTAAAATCGCCTTTTTCAAAGCTGCGCTTGAGATCAACCTTTCTTTTCTCCGCAAGCCCGGAACATGCTTCCCAGGCTTCACGCAACGCATCTGAGGGATCAATGGGCAGAAGCTCCACCTTCTCATGACCGCTTTCAAGACGTGAAAGATTGAGCAGATCGTCAACGATCTTGCACATGTGGTTGGCATTCTTTTCAATGGTACCCAAAAAATTCTTTTGAATGGATTCCGGCGGAGGAGGATCGGAAAGCAAAGTCTCGGCATATCCTTTGACTGAAGTCAGCGGGGTACGCAGCTCGTGGGAGACATTGGCAACAAAATCCTGACGCACGGTCTCAAGACGCTTGATTTCACTGATGTCGTGAAAAACAGCAATGGCTCCCGGCCCCTGCCCCGGCTCGGAAGTATGCGGGGACCGGACGATATTCACATCGTAAACCCGGCCGTTGGCCAGTACAATCTGTACAGTTGCGGCTTCCGGTCCTTCCGGAGAGATCACTTCCATACAACCGTCGTAGAGGTCCGGGCTGGAAATAATTTCAAGGGGAGTGCGGCCCGCACCATTCTGGATACCGGGAAAAATATCTTTCAAGGCCCGGTTCACGCTCTGGATACGGCAGTTGTTGTCCAGCACCATAACCCCGTCCCACATACCGTTGAGCACGGCCTGAATCTTGTTCTTCTGCCCGGTGATAATGCTGACGTGTTCGTCAATGCGCTCCGCCATCCAGTTAATGGAATTGGCAAGGGGGATGAATTCCTTATCCGGCATGGTCCTGATCCGACGCTTATAATTCCCCTGTCCAACCGCCTCGGCGGTACGGACCATGGATTCCACCGAATTGCTAAGCTGCATGGTTACAAAACGGATAACCCCGTAGCAGACCAGAATTGCTATAGGAAGTGCCCAGAAAAACACCTTGAGAATCATATCCATTGATTCTTCAGGACCGTGAAGTGACCCCGCAACCAGATCCGCCTTGAGCAAATGATATGCAAAAGCCAACGGCAGACTGACGCAGATAGCCGCGATGACACAGACTGCGATGAAGAGCTTACTCTTGATTGAAAACTTTAATTCTCTACTCATAATTAATAATCAGTTCAGTGGTTTATAAAAATCACTGTGAACTTAGCACAAAACCGGCCCCCGAAGGTGACGATCAGGTAAGGATTGCTTTAAGGACGCAACAAAGCCCCCCGTTAAAACGGGTACGACTTTGTTTCACTTAAAAAATAGGGTCGGATTTACGAATGCTTGAAGCGGTAGCCCACGCCGCGCACAGTCTCGATATAATCAGCGTAGGGACCGAGCTTCTGGCGCAGTCTGCGGATATGGGTATCCACAGTTCTGGAGTAGCCTTCAAAGTGGGTGTCCCAGACAGTATCGAGCAGATGGTCACGGGTGCGGACTTTGCCTTCGTGCTGCAGCAATTCGGAAAAAAGCTTGAACTCGGTGGCGGTCAGAGCCACGAGATCGCCGTCGCATTCCACGGTGTGGGCTTCAAAATCAACGGAAAGACCTTCACGGTTCCATTTACCGGGACGGCGCGGCTCAGGCACTTCAGTACTGCGGCGCAGTACTGCTTTGACCCTGAGTACCAGCTCACGGGGGCTGAACGGTTTGACGATGTAGTCGTCAACGCCCAGTTCAAGACCCACAACCCGGTCCACTTCCTCGCCTTTGGCGGTAAGCATGATCACCGGGATATGCTGGGTGGCTACCTCCTGTTTCAGCCTGCGGCAGACTTCAAGCCCGTCAATGCCGGGCAGCATGAGATCCAGCAGCACCAGATCGGGATGTTCGTTTCTGGCCTGATCAAGGGCTTTGTGGCCGTCCATGGCGGTCACAACCTCGTAACCGGAAGAGCTCAGGTTGTACTTCAGCAACTCAATAGTATCATTATGGTCTTCTACGACCAGTATTTTCTCAACTGACACAATGTTCTCCTTTTGCACGGACCTTACCTGTAACATTGGAACTGATTAAGACAGCATCGTTACAACTCTGTTAATTGTCCGATTCCGGTTCCTTTTCTTCCTTGGAAATGAAGAAATCATCTTCCACAGACTGAAATCCGTCCACAGCCCCGGTCAGGCTCTGTACGGTATAGTTCAAACTCGCCACAGTTCTGTTGAATTCTTCAAGATATTCCGTGGTCCCGGCTGCGGTATCACTAAGATCGCCCATGGCATCACTGATCTGTTCGGCACTGTCGGCCTGATCGCCCATGGAACGGGAAACATCGATAAAGCGGGGCTTGAGCACCCGGACCTGATCGACGATAAGCCCAAGATCAGAACTCATCTGTTCCACTTCGTCCACACTGGAGCGCACTTCCTGATTAAAGGCTTCCATTTCCATGACCCCGGAGCTGACCGCAGTCTGCATGTCACGGACCATGAGTTCGATATCTTCTGCGGCGATGACCGTCTGGTCGGCCAGCCTGCGCATTTCACGAGCGACTACGGAGAAACCCTGTCCGAACTGTCCGGCCTTTTCCGCCTCAATGGCCGCATTGAGCGAAAGCAGGTTGGTCTGGTCCGCTATGCGGGCTATGGTGGTCACAATATGGTTGATCCTGCTGGCTTTTTCATTGATGGCAGCCAGACGGGAAGAAACACTGTCCGTGGAATCCACCAGTTTGATCAACGACTTTTCGCGCCGTTCAATATTATTCTGCAGGGTTTCGGCCATGTGCGCTGATTCACTGGCGGACTCGGACACATCTTCCATCACCTCCGCCAGATCCTTGGAGGTCTTGCTGATCAGCCTGCTGGTGGCGGTTACTTCGTTGGTGGAGGCGGCCTGCCTGTTAACGGCAGCGTCAATATGTTCCGCTGTGGAGCGGATCTTATTCCCGGCCACTGAGACGTTGTCGCCGGAGGTACGGACCTCGCCGATGAGTTCGGAAAGACCGGAAATCATGGTTTCAAAGGAAGTGACCAGATTACCGATTTCATTGCCCGGACGGATAATACGCCCGGCAAAGAATTTGCCTTCGGCCTGGTTTTTCATCTTGCGGATGGAGACTGTTCCGCTGTTCAGATCACCGGCGGCAACATGCTTGGCGATGCCGGTAATCTGGGAAACCGGACGGAAAATAAGGTTGAGGCCGAAGAGCAGGAAGCCGAGGGTGACCACAATAAAAATAAATCCCATGAACACAACCGCACCGATGGCCTGATTGGCGGCAGCATCCATGGCCGCCAGCGGAATGGCCGAAATCATAGCGCATTCAATGCGTCCGGGTTTTCGGAAGTAGCCCATGTCATCCTTGACCGGATACCTGCTTTTCATGGACGGCGGAGCATCTTTGGGATCACCGTGACAGACCATGCAGGAAGGCTTGTTGACCTCACCCTCGGCAACAATGAAGGATTCAATGCCGTTGATATCACGGATTTCTCCGATAAAAGGCTTTTTCCCTTTACGGGCCAAAGCGTCCAGTTCTTCAATAATCCGGGCTTCATCATTGCTGGCCAGATTATTAACGTTGCGAGGCTTGGTGGAAGCGGTCTTAAAAGTCAGGTCATGCCTGTACTGGTCGGGAATACGGCTGAAAACACCGTTTGCCGTAAATGAAGTGGACTGCAACTCGGTGACAAACATATTTTCCGGCAGTATTTCCGTAGCTTTGGGCCGGATCACCGCTCCGGTATGCTTGCGCACCGCCTTCATGGTGTGGAGCATGATTTCGGCCTTGGACCGATACTGGTCCATGAGGGTTTCGCGGGCATAATCTGAAACCAGCCACATAATGGCCACGGTCAAGGCTATACAGAAAACCACACACCCGGTTATGAACTGTTTACGGATACTCATTCTCAGTCCTCTTTATTCCCGATTAATGGCAGAACCTTAGGCAAAAACAAACTCCACCATGGAAAAATCATCTTCATAGAGCTCGGCCCCCTGTAACTGACGGGTATGGGTTATGAGCTGGTCAATGGGTTTTCCAAGTTCTCCATCAGTGCTCTCCATGAACCCGGAAAACTCATCGAACTCCCACATCTTGCCGTCGGAAACCTTTTTAAGCTCGTATACCCCGTCGCTGTAGAGAAAGAAACGTGCTCCCGGATTCACGGTAACGGAGTCACTTGTGTAAGTCATATCCGGCATGCCGCCCACAATCATTCCCGGAGTGCGCAACTGCTGCACTTCGCCGCCGGAAAGCAGCAGAGCCGGAGGATGGCCGCCGCTGGAAAAGGTCAGGGTGCGGTCGGATTTGCGGTAAACCCCGTACCACATGGTGAAATAGAGGTTGTTCTGCTGGTCCATCTGGAAAGAATCGTTCAGGGCTACCAGCACTTCATCCGGCTTGAGGAAATCCGTATCCGGCAGGGTCTGGGAGCGGAGCACGTTCATGGCTGAAACCGAAAGCAGGGCCGATCCGACCCCGTGATCGCAGACATCCAGCAGGTACATGGCAAAATGGTCGTCATCCAGCCAGTGATAACCGAAAGAGTCCCCGCCCAGCGAGGCCGAAGGAATGAACCGCCAGTCGGCCTGAATATCCCCTTCCTTAACCGGATCAGGCAAAAGCGAAGTAACGTAGTCGGCGGCGACAGCCAGCTCCTTACGCATTTCATCCCGGCTTTCACGCAGCTGCTCGTAGGCTTCGTTTCTCTGCAACAGGTTGATGTAACCCTTGGAGTGGTAGCGGATACGGGCCAGCAGTTCGATACGGTCGGGAAGCTTGACCAGATAATCATTGGCCCCGTTGGCAAAGGCTTCAGCCTTGGTGGTGGCTTCTTCCTTGGTGGAAAGAACGATCAGGGGAATATCCTTGAGTTTGGAATTGACGCGCATGAATTTGACCATGGTCATGCCGTCGATATCGGGCATGACAAGGTCCTGCAGGATTACCGTGGGCTGCAATTCCTCAGCAGTAGGGATGGCCTTGGTCGGGTCGCTCACAAAATGGAAATCAATGTCCTCTTCGCCTTCCAGCATACGCCGCACGGCCTCGCCCACCATGGGCTGGTCATCTATCAGCAGAACATTGATCTTATGTTCGGTGAGCAATTGTTCTTTGGCTTCGGTCATCTTCCTAACTCCTGAAACGTTTTTTAAAATGCCTTATCAGCAGCCCGGCCATATCGGAAATAGAGCAGACATCACGGGCAGCATTCATTTTTACCGCCGCGCCGGGCATGCCCCAGACCACGCTGGATTCCTTGTCCTGAGCCACGGTAAACCAGCCGGAATTCCTTAAATCAAGCATGCCCCGGGCACCGTCCGCGCCCATTCCGGTCAGCAGCACTGCCGCAGAATTGGAAGGGAATCCGGCACAGCAGAGACTGTCGAAAAGCACATCCACTGAAGGCACGTAAAGATTCTCACCCGGCCCGAGGGTCAACTCCACCATGCCGCCCGGCCCCATGCGCATGTGCCGGTCACCGGGGGCTATGAGAGCCTGTCCGGGCTGCACCAGTTCTCCGCTGCGGGCCAGCTTGACTTTGATTTCAACCTGACTGTCCAGCCACTGGGCCAGATTTTCTGAAAAATGCCCGTCCACATGCTGGGCAATGGCAATGGCAGCCGGGAAATCAACCGGAAGCCCGCCCAGCAGTTCGGCCAGAGCCGAAGGGCCTCCGGTGGAACTGCCGATAGCCAGCAGCGGAGGCACCATCCGTGCTTTCGGCACGATTTTAACAGGTTCGCGCACCTTGCCGCGCCCCTGCAATTTACCGATTACTGAAATTTTCGCGAGCAGTTCACGTACCCCGATGATGTCTCCATCCGGTCCGGCAGTGGGCGTGGTGACCACATCCAGTGCCCCGGCCCCCATGGCCTCGAAAACCTTGGTCGAATTGGCTTCAATGCTGGCAGTGACAATGAGGATCGGGCAGGGGCATTTTTTCATTATGCCCTCTGTGGCTCCGGCTCCGTCCAGCACAGGCATGACCAGATCCATAAGCACCAGATCAGGCACATCGGCAGAGCACTTATCAATGGCCTTTTCCCCGTTATGGGCGATCCAGGCCACCTCATGCCCGCCTGCGGCAAGCGACCTTTTCAGCACATCAACCGCAGCAGCCAGATCATTTACAATTCCTATTCTCATTTTCCGGCACCGCCTATGAGGTCTTCAACCGCAGAAAGCAGGGTTTCATCATGAAAACTGCTCTTGGTCAGGTAATAATCAGCACCCGCTTCAAGACCCCGGAGCTTGTCCTCCTTGCGGTCTTTGTATGAAACCATCATCACCGGGATGGATTTCAGGTCCGGGTCATCCTTGATCCTGCGGGTCAGTTCCAGACCGTTCATGCGCGGCATGTCCACGTCGGTAACCACAAGATCATATTCACCTGAAATAACCGCATTCAGCCCGTCCTGACCGTCCACGGCCGTATCAACATCATAGCCATGGTTGGCAAGCAGCTTGCGTTCCACTTCGCGTACGGTAAGTGAATCGTCAACCACCAGAATCTTCTGCGCCGGACCGCTCTCCGCAGACTCCATACCGACCTTGCCCAGCCTGCCCCCGGAAAGGAGGTTGTCAATGGAACGCACAAGGTCCTCGGCATCAAGGATGAGCACCGGGGAACCGTCCGGCATCATGGCTACGGAGTTCACGTCCGGAACCTTGCCCAGCCGGTGATCCAACGGGCGGACCACAAGATCCTGCTCACCCAGAAAATCATCCACCACCAGCCCGTACCTGTTCATGCGGTCGCTGATAACCACAACCTTGAGACCGTCATTTTCCGTCGGCGGGGAAGTCACACCCAGAATCTGGGCTGCGGGTACCAGCCCCACATTGGCACCGTCCAAAGAAACATACTGGCGGTCCTCAGCCAGTTGCAATTGTTCAGGAAAAATAGAGGCAATGCGGCTGATGCGGCTTAAAGGTATGGCATAAGGCTGATCGGCAATCTTGACCAGCAGGGTACGGATAACCGAAAGGGTCAGCGGCAGCTGCATGGAAAAGGACATGCCCTGTCCGGGTTCGGATTCGGCACGCACTGTGCCGCCCACTTCCTGAACCATGGCGTGGACCACATCCAGCCCCACCCCGCGCCCGGAAATTTCGGTGACCTTTCCGGCAGTGGAAAAACCGGGCAGGAAAAGAAATTCCATAAGCTCCGCACGACTCATTTCTTCAGCCATACGTGCCGGGGCCAACTTGCGTTCCACGACCTTGGCCCTGATCCGTTCCGGGTCCAATCCCTGTCCGTCATCACGCACTTCAATAAAGAGCATTCCGGCCCGGTGCCCGGCAATGACCTTGATGGTGCCTTTGGAAGGTTTTCCGGTAGCAACGCGCTCATCCGGCATCTCTATGCCGTGATCCACGGAATTCCTGATCAGATGGTTGAGAGGGGCTTCCAGCTTGTCCAGAATATCGCGGTCCACCGAGGTGGTCTCACCTTCAATGATGAAGTCCACTTCCTTGCCCAGTGAACGGGCCAGATCGCGGACCAGACGGGGAAAACCGCGCCCGCCGTCGGAAAAGGGACGCATGCGGCTGGCGATAACCTCATGGTAAAGCCTGCCGGAAACATTATCATTGCGCCTGCGGTAAAGATCGAATTCATTGATGTGCTTGACCAGATGGACCTGATTTTCCATCAGAGCCGCCTTAAGCTCAGCCACAACATCTTCAGCTGCTTCACCGTGATCAACCCGTTCGCAGGACTGTTCCAGAATCTTCATTATATCCCGGTGCCCGGATTTAAGGCGCAACAAGGAAGATGCAAATTCTCCCAGCCTGCCCGATTCCACAAGGCTTTCCCCGGCAAGGGCCATGAGCCTGTTCAGATTTCCGGCGGAAACACGGACTACTGAATCCTGAGGGGCCCGTACTCCCTGAGTCGGGGCGGGGCTTTCCTTGGGCGCAGGGGGTTTTGGGGCCGGAGCGGGAGAAGCCTGCACGGATTTATCCGGTTCAGCGGTTGGGCCAGCTTCAGGGACAGCTTCTGATTCAGTTACAGGTTCAGCCGCAACTTCCAGAGCCGAAGCCGGAACACCGTCCGGGCAGACATCGGCGCAGACCGCAGCGGCAGCTGTTTCGTCACCGCGCAAAGCCTTTTCCATCTGGTCCATGAGCGGCTTGCGTTCGCTTAAGAATTCCTGAATGGCGTCAGTTTCAAGCTGCGAAACATCGCGGTAAATATCAGTGGCCGCCAGCAGCATATCTATCTGGGAAGAATCGAGAACCACCTTGCCGTTCTGGCAGTCCACCAGCAGATCTTCCATGGCATGGGCAAGGGCCACGGCATCAACCAGCCCCACAATACGAGCCGCGCCTTTCATGGAATGGGCCGCACGCATGAGCGGCTCCACCTTGTCCGGGGACTGGTCTTTCTCCAGTTCCAGCAGCCCGTGGTTCAGGGATTGCGAATGGCTCTCGGCTTCCATGCGGAAAAGATCAAGCATGGAAAGATCGGCAAGGGGGATATCTTCTTTGGGCCGGGCCGCTTGTGCGGGTTCGGGTGTTGAAATTTCTTTGGTTTCAGCTGATTCAATGCTCTTCAACAGGGATTTGAACTCGTCTGTCCGTTCTTCCAGCCAGCCGTCCATTTCCTCGGCTTCCACTTCCGCAAGACCGTGCAGGAAACGCGCTCCCGCCAGCAAAGCATCAATACCCTGCTGCGCCAGCAGATCGCCTGAACCGGAACATTTATCCAGCACGGCTTCAATACCCTCAGCAAGATCAACCGCTTCAGCCAGCCCTACGATCTTACCCGATCCTTTCAGGGCATTGGCCGCATGCATGAGAGGCTGCAATTTTTCCGCAGAGACGTCAGCAGCCAGCCCGGGGATGCCTTCTTCCAGCACCCGGGTATGGTTGCCCGCCTCCATGCGAAAGAGTTCCAGCATGGAAAGATCCGCCATATCTCGCGTCACCTTATCTTCTCCCTGTCCGGCTGTTACCCATAAACTCCGCCTTACTTGATGATGCGGTTGAAAGCCTCGAAAAGAAGCTCGTCTTCCAGCAGTGAAATTCGTTTTTCGTCAATCTCGAACAGGCCGCGGGTGTATGCTGCCGGGGCCTTGGCCACTGTTGCCGGAGCATCCATAAGCGCATCCGCTGCATAATGGTGCACACCGAGCACTTCATCCACCCCGAAAATCCAGCGTCCGAAACCGCGATCCACACAGATGAACCTGCTGTACACCCGGAACCCCTTTTCTTCCTCAGTGAGATATTCAGCCTCCAGCCCCAGCAGTTCGCGCACGGAAACCACCGGAATGATCTGCCCCTGCAGGCTGGTCAACCCCCGGAACATCCTGCTGTTGCGGTGCGGCACCGGACGCACGGTCCGTTTTTCCAGCACAGAGACAAATACATGTGAGGAAAGGGCCAGCCATTCCCTTGAAATTCTGAACACAACCGCCCCGGAAGTCTCAATCTGTTCCTCTTCCTTGGCAATGGCCACGGCTTCGGTATTTTCGTCCAGATATCCTTCAGGCGGCTCCCGGTCCAGCAGGGACAGCCCGGCACTGGTAAAGTTCGGGCAATGGTAGCAATGGGACCAGCGTTCAAGTTCCGGACATGATCTGTCCCCGGCGTAACCTATTGTATTCCAGCAGGATTCAAGCATTATCCGGCCTCATTTCGTTTTTCAGCCCGGCGGGCCCTGTTGCGCATGATTTCCGCCTTGCGCGAATCTCCCCTGTTCTCCAGCAGCAAAGCCAGATGGACCAGCGACTCCATATGATCCGGCTCAAGATACAGGGCCTTGCCATAACATTCCTCAGCCATTGAAATATTTCCCGCAGACTCATGCAGCAGACCGCAAAGATGAAACAATTCCGAGTCCGGCCCGCTCTCGCGCAGCACTCTTTCACACATGTCCAGAGCCTCAACAGTCTTCCCCCGGTCAGCCAGTTTCTTGATTTCATGCACTGAAAGCCCGGAAGACCGCTTCTCTTCATTCTCCCTCGGAACTTTATGCTCTTTGCGCGGCAGAACCACAGGCTTAAGCGGAGAGACGGCCTTAAACGGTCTATGCGCCGCGTGTTGCGGTTTTTGAACGTCATCACCGGAGCTCTCATGCCTGGTGCAGACCGGAGGCTTGAGCAGGGCGGCCACTTTGCGTTTACCTTTGCGCAGGGCGAATGTTCCCTGCTTCCTGACCGGGGTAAACCAGTCATTGAAAATAGGCAGAATCTCGGCATGGCCCACAAAAAGCAGTCCATCGTCCTTCAGTTTTTCATTCAGCAGTTCGGCCAGACATTTTCGCGAACCGTCATCCAGATAGATGAGCAGATTCCGGCAAAAAATCACATCATACCTGCCATGGGGCAGACAACCTTCAAGAATATTCCCGGCATGGAAACGGACCACATCCAGGACATCCTGTGCCAACCTGCGGCCCTGCGCGCACTTGCTGAACCATCTTTCGGCATAGAAAGGAATTTCCGTACGAAAGGAGTTTTCCGTATAAATCCCGCTTCTTGCCTTGAGCAAAGCCCGTTCGCTGATATCCACGCCATCCACCCGGAATTCCTTCAACCCGGCCCCCATAAGGGTCATGGCTATGGAATAAGGCTCCTCCCCGGTGGAACAGGGCGCACTGAGCACCCGAAATTCGTTATTTTTCTTGCCCGCAGCGGTTTCAAAAAGCAGCTCAAAAGGTTTGCTGTCCCTGAAGAACCATGTTTCCGGAACCACTATTTCCTCAACCAGCTCAGACAGTTCATTGTCGCCGGAACGCAGCAGGGCCAGATACTGCTTTTCATCGCACCCGGTTTCGCGCATGCGTGCTTTCAGGGCCAGCTTGACGCCGGAGCGGGCCAGCGAATCAGGGGCCAGCCCCATGGCCCGGTTGAGAATTTTATGGAACGGATCAAGATTCATCAGTTACTCCTGATCCCCGTCATGCGTATCTTCTTTGGGGAAAAGCACCCGGCGCAATTCCTCGGTCAGCAGCTTGTGCGGTTTGACCAGCTGCAGCATGCTCCCGTTAACCCGGGCCACCCGGCCCAGCCACGGCGCATCGGGAATTTCAAGCCCGGAATCCTCAAAATCCGAATCCGCGACCTTCAAGGTCTCGGTAATATTTTCTGCCAGCAAACCGAGATACTGTTCATCACGCTCCTCCCCGGTATCAAGGTCGGCAAGATCAATGATGATGATCCGGGTGGACATACGTGAAACACAGGGGGAATCCATGGCCAGCATGGACAGATCCACCACCGGGGTGACCTTGCCCCGGTAATTGAACAATCCTTTCACATAATCCGGTGAACGGGGCAGCTCCTTGCACACCGCAGGGGGCACCACCTCGGCCACTGCGCGGGCCTCCAGCCCGTAAATATATTCACCTATCCTGAAGGTCAGCACGAGCATGGCTATTCACTCACCTTGAAGCGTGAAACTTCGCTGCGCAGACCCTGCACGGCCTCATTAAGCTGCGATGTGGCCCGGTTGAATTCCGACAGGGCATCTGAAGTATCTGAAGCGGTATCCGAAAGCTGGGCCATGGCCTCGCTGATCTGCCCGGCCCCTTCGGCCTGCGCACTCATGCCGTCATTGACCTGTTCGATTCTGGGATTGAGCTCGCGGACCCCGGTCATGATGCCTTCCAGCTTCTTGCCCAGCTTGCCAGCCTTGTCCGCGCCGAAGCGGACATCTGAAGCGAATCTTTCCATCTCATCCACGCCGGAATCAACGGAACTGCGCATGTTGCCGATCATATCCTCAATTTCGAGGGCAGCCACGGAAGTCTGGTCCGCCAGACGCCTGATCTCTGCAGCGACCACGGAAAATCCCTGCCCGAACTTTCCGGCCTTTTCCGCTTCAATGGCCGCGTTCAGGGAAAGCAGGTTGGTGCGGTCCGCAACCTTGGTAATGGTATTGACGATGCCTTCAATTGCATTGGCCCGGTCATTGATCTCGTCCAGCTTTCCGGTGATGGTAGTTGTTGCCGTACTCAAATCATCCATGATCCTGATCATGGTCTTCAACCCGTCCTGCCCTTCGGAAGCAAGGTTGTCCATATTTGATGCGGCATCGTTGACGTGATGCATGGCCCCGGCAAGTTCTCCGGAATTGGCGGAAATTTCAGCACTGGTGGCACTGATCTGGGTGGTGGCTGTGGCCTGCTGGTTAACGGTCACTTCCAGCTGGCGGGCCGAAGCGGCAATCTCGGTGGAAGATGTGGTCACCTGAATACCGGAACGCTGCACCTGACCGATAAGCGAAAACAAAGCTTCGACCATGCCCTTGACCGCAAGATAAAGCTGTCCGGTCTCATCAAGCACATCCGGGTTATCGGCATGCTTGATGGCTTTGCGGGCATTGGGACAAGACTCGTCAACTATGGCTATGGTTTCCCGCGCCTTATGCAGATCTCCTGAAGCGATCACCTTGACCAGGTCCACCATATGACTGACCGGAGTTGAAATGAGCCCGCTGGCGTAAAAGGCTACTGCGGTGGTTACCACCAGCAGCACCAGTCCGGTTATAATCAGCCACTGCACCAGATAATCCAGCACCCCGGTCAAACGGTCGGAAATACCCTGATATTCATCCAGAAAAACACCGGAACCGATCACCCAGCCCCAGGGTTTAAAATATGTATATACGGAAAGCTTGTCCCGCCCCTCTTCGTCAGCACCGGTCCGCCAGATATAGCTCTTACTGTTAAGCTTGCCTTCCCCGGACTCAACAGCCTGAGTAATTATTTCCTCCACAAATCCCTTTTTGCCGCCCACGGAGTCCACAAGGGCTCCGTCATTCTTTGCTGAATTCGAAACAATATAGCGGCCCCTGCTCTCACCTCTGCTGCCGATGACCCAGATATATCCGGTTTTACCGATGGAGGTCTTGAGCATGGATTTGCGCAGGACCTCAATGATCTCATCATCCATGTAGACCCCGATCATTCCGGTCACGTAACCGTCCTGATCGCGCAGGGGAACATAGATTGTGTAGCGGCTTCCATAGTCCTGACTTTCATATTTTTTCGCAGTGCTCCCGGAAAGAACGTCGTCAATGGCCGACTCCACTTTACCGTCATTACCGAGGGAATAAAAAATATCCCCCAGCTTCCAGTTCTTTTTCCCGGAAGACGCGGTGGTATCCACCACCAGCATATCACCTTCAGGATTGAGTCTTTGGAAAATGGTGCAGTAAGCCCCGGAAATTTTTGTCGCCTCCACCAGCATGGGCAACGGCTTGCCTTTGCGCTTGGCATAAGTGAGCTCCCGTCCGCCGATGACCAGCACGGGAGCGGTCACCTCTCCCTTTTCAGCGGAACGCAGATTGTTGACCGGCCAGTCTGATACCCGTTTCAAAACCTTGACCCGGTCGTCATCATCCATCAAAGCCTGCAGGGCCATGGCTGCCCGATCGGTTTCCGCAGCCAGCAACTGGTCGGCAGTACGGCACTCTTCATACAAATCCGCCGTCAGCTGGGAAACATGGGACTCAATAAGCGAGTTGACTTCACCTTTCATACAGACCTGCAAACGGTCCTCAAGTATGTCGGTGATGATAAACATGGCCACAATGGGGATGATTGCAGCTCCGCAGGCAATGGCGATTATCTTTCTTCTGAGGGAAAAACGCATCAGATACATCCCGGTGCTTCCGTCCGGGCAGACGGGCGCACCATTTATTACAGATTAGGTTGATTTCATCATATCAGGGAACAGGTGTTCTGACACCCTACTCCTCCCTTGTATTTATTTTATATGATTAAATCAATGACCGCAGGCATTTTGAACCATTTACAAAAAATATATCCATTCTCTGTAAAGTGAATGGTCTCCCCTGCCGATAGCAAAAGTATGAACCGACGGACAAATTTCTGCCCGGCCGATGCCCACTCACGGAGGAGTGTATGTATTATCACGGATTTGATAATAAAGCTGCGTCAGCAACAAAGTACTGGAGCAACAAGGATGACGAGCTTGTTTCGGTTTTGTTTGCAAAGATAATCAACAAGACTGTAAACACACAGGCTCCCTGTCCGGAACAGGACCACCTTGTGGACCAGATGGTCAACAATCTTTTCGACCTCTGCTTTTACATCAACAAGGACGTCCACGACTGCTAAATCTTTTATTTCAGACACCCGCTGTGCTCTGAATAAAAAAATCCCCGCAAGCTGATGCTTCCGGGGATTTTTAGTCAGATGGCTTATACAGCACCATCTGTAATTATTAGCTTTAATTAGGATACCTGAGCGAGACGGGGGGCATTCTTGGCTTTTTCTTCTTCAGCTCTCTTGCGCAGGTAATGAACCATGGTAAGAATAGCGGTGATTGCTTCAAAGCCTTCCTGCTCTACAGTATCAACCAGTTCTTCGGAAGGATCGGCCTGCAGGGCACTTTTCAGGGCCTTGGAGTAACGACCGAAACCGTCCATCAGATCGAGAGCCATGTAGTTGGCTTCATCGGGATCTTCGGGGTTGATGTCCATGGGCACAAGCACGTAACCCATGATGTTTGCCAGTCTGGTCAGAGGACGGATGCTGCCGGTTGCCCGCATGATGGGGATCAGTTCTTCAACACCCACTTTTGCACCTTTGTCTTCGGGATTGATCTCGCGAAGAAGGGTGGGGTAGGGTTTGTTGATTTCGGTTGCCACATCACGTGCAGGCTTGTCATTTTTAAGTACAACATCCTGCAAGAGCTTAGTAAGTTCGTTGTTAGCCATTTTTATCTCTCCCTTGGTCATTATTTTGTGATTATTACTAATCTTAATAAGAAGCTATTTTCATGCCAGTTTATTATGCAATAACAGACATACATTTAATGCTTTATTTACAGCCTATTAACAAATTCGAAGCTTGTAAGACCCACTGCTTTTTATTGCAAAAGAATAAACTTTATTGCAAAACAAGAAAAACCATTATCCAGCAAATCATTATCACTGCGAAAAGAAGGCTATACAAGGAATACTTCTCCCTTGCAAGAACTGATTTCAACAATATTTAATTTTATACCATCAAAGTATAGTATACCAAAAGAAAAAAAAGAATGCCCCAGAACAGCGACACCCTTTTTCTTAAATATAAATTAAATATTTTTAATCTATTCCCAGAGACTCAATAAAGACTTCGCCGGAAAAGGTAAGTTCCGCCCCGCCCTGCAAAAAGACATTTCCATCTTCAATGATGACTTTGAGGATTTCTCCGCCGGAGGTGCGCACGCTGACTGCTGCGTCAGTCAGTCCCTGCTCGTGAAGGGTAAGCTGTACTGCGCTGACCCCGGTTCCGCAGGCGTAGGTTTCATCCTCCACGCCCCTTTCATAGGTACGCACAACAAGGCTGTCGTTATCAACGATCTGCACAAAGTTCACATTTGTGCCTGCAGGAGCAAAAGCCTCATGGTAACGGAAGGCCGCGCCGAGTTTCTTGATATCCACATCTTCCACGTCAGCAACCTGCACGACCACGTGCGGCACACCGGTGTTGGCAAAATGGTATTCGTACTCTTCGCCGTCGATTTCAAGCTTCTGTTTGACCACCAGACCTTCGGGCGGGGTCAGCTGCACTTTGACTTCCTCCAGCGCAGGGAAAACCTGCACTTTGATGGGCCCGGCATCGGAACCGAAAACATGCTGCTCACCGGCGATACCCAAGGCATGGGCCAGACGACCGGCACAGCGCGAAGCATTGCCGCACATTTCAGCCCTTGAACCGTCGGAATTGTAGAACTGCCAGACAAAATCCAGAGCGGAACCCTCAGGTCCGTTCTCAATAAAGAACAGGCCGTCGGCATAAACTCCGAAAGCGCGCTGACAGAGCTTCTCAGCCCAGAGCGGCATCTTTTCCACCGGAACACCGAGTTCGCGGTTATCGATAATTACGAAATCATTGCCGCAACCCTGCATCTTATAAAAAGGAACTGACTTTCCGAACATTTTACTCATTTGGCTGCCTCATTAATATAGTGATCTAAAAATTTAAGGATGGATTAGGACTCAACAACTTTTGAATGCAGCCGACGGGCCATATACAGGAACGGGGTATCCATTACCGCCACTATAACCTTAAACAGGTAAGTGGTAAAAAGAATTTCGACCCAGACCTCAAAGGGAAAAAGCCCCCACAGGGCCACAAGGCAGAACACGGATGAATCAAGGAACTGGCTGAGCAGGGTGGATGCGTTGTTACGCAACCAGAGATGACGCTGCCCCATCTTATCCTTGAGCAGATGGAAGATATAAACATCATTCAGCTGCGAGACAATATACGCTGCCATGCTGCCCAAGGCAATACGGGGCAGAAAACCGAAGATCGCTTCAAGGTGCGGCTGGGCGAAATCATCAGCCGCCGGAGTGAACATGAGGGCCAGCTGCATATAGACCACCGCCATAAGCAGGACAACAAACCCCAGATAGACAGCCTTCTTGGCTTCCTTTTTTCCGTAAAATTCACTGAGCATGTCAGTTGAAAGAAAAACGCTGGCGTAAAGTATATTACCGAGAGTGGTGGTCATGCCGAAGAGCTCAATGGTCTTGAGCACCTGAATATTGCAGAGAATCAAATTGAAGACAATCAGCCCGAAAAGACCAGTTTTGCCGAAAAATCTATAGATAACAAGGACAAGGCTCAGGTCCATAAGCGCGAAGCCTATCCATAACAATTCATTCATAACTTCTCTCCTGTAATGGATACAAAAAACCATGCTGCCCGCATAAGCGAAAAAACATCCCACAAACCGAACTTAATTTTTGATTCTGAATAATTGGAAAAGATGAGAATACGGAGCAGCGATAAAAATTGTTGTTGAGGGGCAGGCTATTAAAAATTCAGAAAAATCTAAGTGACCCCGTAGGCCGAGGCCACTTAGATTCAATTAATCTTGGGTCGGCACTCCGTCAATAGCCTTCACTTTCCCTGAAATAGCTACGCTATGGGTCTTTGCTTCCGCTCTTCCCAAAATAGATTCGTCACCGGATAACAGGGTGAATATCTTGGGAAACAAATTGACATGGTTTGTCGCCACTGTATCCCAATTCTCCGGAAAAGAGGTATCTTTGGGAAGTCTGATAGCGAACAAGACCCTGAAAATGTCGTCAACAAGTTCCTGCGGCCCGGGATTAGGGTTTCTTTTTTCAGTTGTAGTAGTCCGGTATGACCCATGGTCACCGATCACAACAATGATGGCGTCCGGATTATGCGCTTCAATGGTTTTAATATAGTTGATAATATTATTATCACCGATAGCAATTAAAGACCGGTATGTTTTTATCCAGTCTTTTTCCTTAACATGTTTGGAATCTTTTGTATGACCTGCACCGTCTCTGGTAAAATACATGCCCGGTTTGTGGTCTACGTTACTCCTAAATGCTCTTTCCAGATATTCAGCTGTCGAGGCACTTGTGTCATCAGAAAGGAATGGCTTGTATATAGCCTCAAAAAAACCTGAAATATAACGAATGCTCCTCGGAACAGTAAGTACTTCAGCAACAAGAGTTGGCAAAGCCCCGTTGTTCTCGGGCATGTAATCAACCAATTCACCCTTATTTGTAAAAATACCATTATCCATTAAGGCGATAAAATATCCATTGTCTTTAAACACATTCAAGGCCGGATTACTCCGTCCGCCATTAACAAGACCTCTAACTCCGTAGGTGAGATCTTTATGACCTGCACTACGGTTATTGTAGTGATGCTGCATCAAAAACATGGAAAGTGTGCTGGCGTAAGTGTGGTCATAGCTGGAGTATATTGATTCAACCTTGAATCCATCGTCCAACAAAAACTTTTTCAGCCTAGTGTCTTTCAGTCCGTAATATTTTTCCTGAACATCAAAAGCATTGTATGATTCAGCCAGTATCACATAGACATCTGTTTTTTTAGTAAACTCAATCCTGTCGCGTTGCCCGACATTAATCCCTTCAGTGTCCCGTCCCATAAGTGAGACACCAATCTGAAGGAAAGCCAATAAACACAACGCTCCCACAAAAGTATTCAACCACCTGCATCCGAATTTAAAAACCATAATCGCGCAAAAACAAGCCAGTCCGGCACCGGATAAGGCAAGCATGACTGCGGTGGAAAAATAAGGCCTCAAAGAGACATAACAGAAAGCAGTCATTAAAAGCACCAAACCAAACGTAGCAAGCCCGCTGAAACAATTGTACCAGACAGGCTTAGACCTGAAGAGCTTTTTACAAACAACCGCGCCCAGCGCCATTAATAAAATAACGATAAGGCAGGCGTAGAGCATATATCCCAGATTAACCAGAAAATCCGGCACTGAAAGCATATTCACATTTTGCGAATATAAAAAAGCAGTTGGATATACAAAAACAAATATCGGCAGCAAAAAAATGCTGTTAATAATCTTATTGAACATGACTATACCTTGCGCATGAAAAACAGCTTTCTTAATGAATTTTCTACAGGAAGAGATTCTTCAATGGAAAAATACTGCTTATAAGACTCAATGAACACATCTTCATTATAATCGTGAAAGACATCTTCGCGGGCACCAAGCATTCTCTGCACTTGAGAATCTTCTTTCGGTATAAACTCTACACACAATGTGCCGTTTTCATTTAATAAACTATGAAAATACTCCGCCTGCATCGCAAGAGGAATACCTGCGGTAATCCTCAAATGATGAATTACTGCAAGCGCAGTGATAAAATCAACACTGCACCTTTCGCCGAAACTCTCACGTTCACAGGAAGCCCAGCCGATACCGGAGCTAGGATTGGCGATATTGATGACCAGCGGTAAAATTTTCTTCAAACCAAGCCGCTTAATCTCTCTATAGTGTCGCTCTACAGCCAGCGGGTCAATATCCGTAGCAAGCACCAAATCAAAACATTCTGACAGAATACGGCTGAATTTACCGGTATTTGCTCCAACGTCCAGAGCACTAAGGCTGCCTTTCTTTTCAGAGGCAGCTTTGGATGCAAAAGATGCAACAATGCTCTCTTTCTGCTCCATTCCATCGCTGGAATAGTTTGTGTCTGAGTAATAGTCGCCCCACTCTGTCTTGGTTACGGGCGGCTTAAGTGCTGAGACCGCCTCCCTTAAAGTACAGACAAGGTTGAGTATCTTTTTCTTCGAATATTTGAACTTTTCAACTTTTTTTGCCGCCACTCTGCCATCTGAATGCCTGGACTCCATTTTTGCATGAGCAACTAAATGCATCCAAACATTCAAATTCAACATATCTTTCAACGAAAGCATGCTGACAGCTGTCTCCAGCGGGATACCGTCAATATAAAGTTTTGACAGCTCTCCACCCCAAAAACCCTTTTTGGCCATAATCACCAGCGGGGCATAGAAATGCATGCAGAATTGCCTGTAAGCAACCCAGGGGAGATTAAAATCGGGACGTTCAAAAGAAAGCAGATCGATAAAAACAGGCTTTCCTTCAAAGAACTGAACATTATAGGCAGAAGAATCTTTTAGACTCAGATCATACTGAAGAGCGTGTTTTTGTATATCGAGAGTGAGAAGGGCGGCGTCTTTGAGCTGGGAAAAACACCATTCATAAGGATAGCTGATAAACGGAATTTTCTGAACTTCAAGCCATTTATAATTTTGGGAATCCGTTGAATCCTTAACTGTAAAATCTGGAACCGAACCGAGGTCAAATAGTTCTGAAAAAATCCCGGAATCTGCCACTACATCCCAATTCTCTTTATACGAGCTTGCAACATTCCTATAAATTTTACCATCTTCCTCATATACGAATCCAGCGGGATCCCTAAAGGAACTAAATATCTTCTTCATCTTTATTCTTGGTAAAAAAATTTTTCAATCCGGTTTTAATTTTGCTGTAGAAGGCTAACACACTGACAAGACCTGCAGCCAAAACCTGAAAAATCATGCTACCTGTTCCCGGGTCCAAATAAGCATATGCCGAACCGGGCAAAACAAAAAGGGAAACAATAGCAACCTGCAACATTATAATTATCTTTTTTTCTGTCATATTTGACTCGCTCATTTTTTTTGATACAGAGCCGCCTTTCATTAAGCGGACGCTGCGATATTTTTCGAATTTGAGATTATGTACGGTCAAACGCAGCTTGTCAAGGCAGCAGAGTTAAGGCTTCAGCGGATAAACAGCATAACCCGGAACCCCAAAAAAAGCGGCCCCGACAACCGGGACCGCTTTGATTCAGCCTGACAGCTATAGGCTGAAGGAAACCTTCAATTAATTACATGATGCGCAGCTTGGGCCTCATGGGGGAAACAACCACCCGGTTACGGCCCTGCATCTTGGCATCGTAGAGAGCCTCATCCGCCTTGCGTACTATTTCGGTGTCCTTTTCAAGACTGCCGGGACGTACGGCGGAAACACCGATACTGGCGGTGACATTAAAGCTGGTGTCCTGATAGGTCATGGCGCAGGATTCAATCTTGGTCCGGACCCTTTCAGCCAGCATCTGGGCCTGCTCTTCATTGGTGTGCGGCAGCAGGATGACAAACTCCTCCCCGCCGTAGCGGGCGATGAAATCCGTGGAACGGAAGGTCGTCTCAAACATGCGGGCCACTTTTTCCAGCACCATGTCCCCGGCCATGTGGCCGTAAGTGTCGTTCACGTCTTTGAAATGGTCAAGGTCGACCATGAGCAGGGAAAGGTCGGTATTCAAACGCTGGTGACGCTTGAATTCTTCAACCAGCCTTTCATCAAAGCTGCGGCGGTTGTAGACTCTGGTCAGCCCGTCGCGGTTGGCGCGGGTCTTGATCTTGTCGAACATGATGGCGTTGCTCAGGGCGAGGGAAAGATGGTTCACAGCTGCATTAAGAGTTGCAACCTGATCCTTGGCCAGCCTGATATTACGCTCGCAAAGCATGACCAGACAACCGAACTTCTCACCGCGGGCAACCAGCGGCAGGGCCAGAATCCTTCCGGCATCGGGGCTGTAGACCATGCTGTTCTCCACCGCAGGGATGGTTTCAGCCATATTGTAGCTGGAAATGTCCATACCGCTGAGTGCGACTACGTTTTCAATCATCAGCTCAACCCATTCGGTCTGGACATTTTCCACCTGACCGGGATTGATAAAAATATCAGCATCAATGTGCTTACCTGTGGGCAGAACATTCCAGAAGGCACCCTGCACGGAATAAACCGGGAGCAGCATCTTCAGGTCCTCGGCAGCCTGTCCGAGGATATCGGCCACTTCAAGACGCTCAGTGGCGTTGGAAAGCACAGTATTGAGGAACTGCAGCTGCTCGGTCTTGCGGGAAAGCAGTTCGCGCTCAAGGATGATTTCTTCGGTCATGCGGTAAAGATCACCGTAAAGACCGGAAATTTCCTTGGCCCTGAACAGGGCATCCTGCACTTTGGAACTGGTCAGCGGTGAACTGACAACAGCGAGGAATCCGTCCTCAAGCACCTTTTCAAGATCGGCGTTGGCCTGATCATCCTGAATAAGGATACGCTGGGTGGATTCAAGGTTGCGGTAGGCATCACGGCGATCTTCGGGAAGCTCATCCCAGACTCTCTGCGGAATCCAGGTGGCGGCAGGTTTTTCCTGATTGCTCAGTTCCTTTTCCCCGGGCAGTGCGCGTTCAGAAAAATTTCTCAAAAAGAATCCGGGACCGAGAGAATCCTCGATTTTTCCGGCTTCGGCATTGTTTAGACCGAATCCCCAAAGGAGTTCTGGCCTGTGTCCTCTTTTCATTTCTGGTCTCCTTGCTTGCCAAGTTTAGCTGTCAGAAACAGTTTTCCACCCGTGATTTTGCAAAATAGGGGCCAGCCGATATTAAGCGTTACAACGAAGACCTTCATGCACAGTCCACAATAGAACAAACACACAAATAATCACATACATAACGAGTAATTAGCATGCACACAGAAACCGACTTATAAATCCTGAAACAGCTCTCGTAAAACGACACCCTGCACTCTTAAAGCATTAAACAGGAAAAGAGTGCCGGAAACCTGACACCCCGGTACACACCGGGAGGGAAAATAAATCCTTTGACAAGAGCGGACCAAATGTGGCTTGAAATAACGTATGAAAACTCAAAGAATATGGGGGACTCTGGACCCATTCCATGAAAGCGGGCCTATTCTGGGTAGAAAGGTGGCCAATACGGGATTCCTGAACGGGCTGCTCAGCCTTGATCCCTTTGACGAATACCATTTCTTCCTTTCCGGGGCGGGACTGCGCAAAGGACTGCATTCCTTTTTCAGCAGCCACTACCCGGCATTCCTTGAGCAGGGACGGGTGAAGATAATGGATCGCAGGGACCTGCCTGATGAAATTGCCAGCCGGGAATATTTCTGCTTCCACCAGTCCGACTGCATCAACTACCCGCCCCATCTGGCAAGAGTCCGCAACAGATACGCCAAAAACATATTTCCCATCACTGCCACCACCCATTCTCTGAGTTACAGCAGCTACCCTTCCTTCTTCCTTAATTACTTATGGCCGGGTACCACCGGACGGGACTGCATCGTAACCACCTCCACAGCCGGAAAGCTGGTTGTGGAAAAATATTTCCGGCACCTGCGTGAAGGACTCTGCCTGAGCGAAACAACCCATCCTTCACCGCAGATCAAAAGGATTCCGCTGGGAGTAAACCCCGAAGAATCAAGTCTCCCGGAAGAACACCGGAAAGCGCAGGCCAAGCGCAACCTCGGTATGGACGGAGCCGACGAACGGGTCAACATCCTTGTTTTCGGACGTATTGCCCATTATTCCAAGATGGACATCCTGCCCCTGCTGCGAGCCATGCAACGCCTTTTCAGTTCCGGCCTGAGCCGGGACCGGGTACGGATCATGCTCGCCGGATGGCTGGACGATGATGACGACTTTCCGGCCACCCTCTCCCAACTGGCAAAAAACATGGGAGTAGAGCTTTCCATTATCGGACGTCCTTCAGATGAGCGCAAAACAGACCTCTACCGGGCTGCGGATATTTTTGTCTCCATCTCCGACAATCCGCAGGAAACTTTCGGACTGACCGTGCTTGAAGCCGGAGCCGCAGGGCTCCCGGTAATTGCTTCCGATTATGACGGCTACAAGGATCTGGTGGTTAACAATGAAACCGGAATGCTCATCGAAACCATCGGCCCGGAAGCAACTCCTGAACTGGACCTCATGGCCCCGCTCTGCTTCGACAACCACTATCATTTATTAATGGCCCAGCAGACCGCAGTGGACACCCCCAAACTTGCCGGAGCCCTTGAAAAACTGATCAATGATCCGCAACTGCGCGCAAACATGGGACGGGCCGGAGCAAACCGGGTCCGGGAAAATTTCAGCTGGTCCAAAGTCATTGAAGAACATCTCAGCCTCTGGGAAGAGTTGAACAACGTCCCGGTAGAGAGCGGAAAGCTGCGTGAAACACTGCATCCCACACAGCTCCGGTTGGGTGAAACTTTCTCCCATTACCCCACGGAAACACTGGCACCGGAGACAAAGCTCGTCTGCGGGACCACCGGGCAGGCCATCTATCAGGGCAGGGAATTTCCGCTCATGTATAAAGGAGTGGACAGATTTCTGAACGATGAAGTTGTGCGCAAGATTCCCTTTCTGGCCCGCAAACCGCTCGATGCTGCAGAGCTTGCTGAAAAAATGAAATCCATGGCCGGAAATATGGACGACCGCGATTGCGAGTTCCACATCCTCTGGTGTTTGAAACACGATGTTCTGGAAAAAATATGCTGAGCCGTCCGCTGGTACACCATACCGCCCTTGGAAAAAGCGGCGGGGCCACAAGAGTCGGGCTGATGATCCATGAGGGACTGCTTGATGCAGGCCACAAGTCAGTCCACTCCTTTGAGGCTTCGGAGAACCCCGGAGACAAGCTGATTCAGCCGGAAGAAGCGGCACGGGCCGTACCGGAAAAAAGCATCGTTCATCTGCACTCCTCTGCTGATCCGGTCCGCTTTCTGCGGGCACTGCCGGCAAGCGTTAAGACAGTTATTACCCTGCACGATACCCAGCTGGTCAGCGGAGGCTGTGCCTATCCTCTGGATTGCCCCTCATTCAATCTTCAATGCCGGGAATGCCCGCGCTCCTTTCCGGATTCTGAAAATGTGCGCCGGGAACGGATAGAGGCTATCATCGATTCACAGACCGTACTTGTTTCCCCCTCCGCATGGCTGGGCAGGATAGTGCGTAAGGCAGCACCGGAACTAAAGGTCAAAATAATTCCCAACGGCATTGAATGGCCCGAACAGCCTGCGGACAAAAACCAGCTCCGTCGCGAGCTGAGGATTCATCCGTCCTCAAAAGTCATGCTCTTTGTCGCCCATGGCGGAGTGGAGGCAGCCTATAAATCCGGACCGCAATGGAAAAGCTACTGGCAGACAATCAAATCAGCCGTGCCGGAAGCTCTCTGCTTTGCAATCGGGGGCAAAGAAAGCAGCCGGGAAGGTGATTTCATCTCCATTCCCTATGTGGACAGCCCTACACTGAACAAATTTCTGGGCGCAGCGGACGTACTGGCCTATCCAACACTCAGCGACAACCACCCGCTGATCTTGCTGGAAGCCATGGCCCAGTCCCTTGCCCCGGTCAGCTACGCCGTAGGCGGGGTGGTTGAACAGATTTCAGACGGGGAAAACGGAATTCTGGTTCCCCCTTATGAAAAACAGATATTTACCGAAAAGGTATCTATGCTGTTGAAAAACAGCCGATTAGCCCGGGAGATGGGCAGCAGGGGATTCCAGAAAGGAAAGAAACGGTTTTCCTGCCAAAGAATGCTGGGGGATTACATAAAAATTTACTACAATCTGGTGTAATTTGGCATTCTCGTGTTATTTTTTTATATATTTCCAAAAATTTCACGTTCTCCGGGTTGACTTTTTTCCGTGTTTAAACTGGAACTGATTTATTAACCACAATATGAAGATAAGAAAAATCTTTCATTAACAAGCATTTCAGGCTAACATTATAAGGAGCAGAGGCTGTTCTATTATATGAAGCTTGCTCGATACATTCTTTTTTCAGGGGAGGATAGACAATGTCCCAAACTAATATTCTACTTGAATCAGGCACCAATGAACTTGAAATAGTTGAATTTTACATTGACGAAGTCGACAATGTCCATGACGGCTCAACCCGTCGCAGCTATTACGGAATCAACGTCGCCAAGGTCGTTGAAATTATCAGGTTGCCTGACCTGACCGACATGCCGGATGCTGCCAACGACGCAGTTCTGGGTGCTTTTGACCTCAGGTCGGAAATCATACCCCTGATCGACTTGAGCCGCAGGGTCGGTAAAAACAGAATTGAAGACGAGGCTCCCAAGGTCATCGTCACCGAATTCAATAAAATTTCCACCGCCTTCCTCGTTTCCGGCGTCACCAGAATCCACCGTATCAGTTGGGAACAGGTTGAAGCTCCGAGCAGGCAAGTATCATCACTGACCGCAAACTCCATCACCGGGGTGGTCAAACTTGAAGGACGCATCGTCTTCCTCCTTGACCTTGAAAAGATCGTTGCCGATCTCAACCCGGATATGGACCTGACCGACGTGCCCGAAGCATCTCTGGTCGATAAGATCGAAAAACGCCAGCTCAAGGCTCTTATCTCCGATGACTCCACCATGATCCGCCGCATGATCGGCCAAATGCTGGAAGATGCCGGATTCAGGGTCACCAGAACCCATAACGGTAAAGCCGCCTGGGATAAAATCGTTGAGTGGAAAGCGACAGCCGAAGCTGAAGGCAAGACCATCAATGACTACCTTGATATCATGGTCACAGACATTGAAATGCCGGTCATGGACGGTCACAACCTGACCAAACGCATCAAGGATGATCCTGAACTACGGCACATCCCGGTACTGCTCTGTTCCTCCATCATCACCGACACCCTCTTTCACAAGGGCGAATCCGTCGGTGCTGACGACCAGATTTCCAAAGCTGAAATCAACCAGTTGGCTGAAAGGGTATTCAAACTCATCGAAAAGGCCGAAAGCTAACAGTATTTTAAATCATAGCAAAATCAAATCCCCCGCAAAGTCAGACTTTGCGGGGGATTTGATTTTGTCGTTTAAAGAATCCGTTATTTTATCCAGATTAATGAACACTGACGTCCGGTAACCTTATCCCTGCGGTAGGAGAAGAAAGTCCGCTCCATGGAGTAGGTGCACATATCAATTGAGTGGACGTTACGTCTTCGCAGCCCGGCCTCCACAAGCTGGTCAATGGTCAGCTTCCAGAGATCAACCGTGCTGCTGGTCTTGTCAAAATAGGCTTCGAATCCCGGTTCGAAATCAGATTCAAAGTTAACAAACTGGGCCGCTGCGGGACTCAGGCTCGGTCCGCGCACGGCCAGCAGATCCTCGGGATCGCAGCTGTAACGTTCGCAGATATCAGCCACACCCTTTCCCGGAAAATTGATGGCATTACCCCGCCAGCCGTTGTGCAGCCCGGCCACAAAATCACCATTTTTATGGGCGATCATGATCGGCTGGCAATCGGCGGTCTTGACCACAAGGGCGTGTCCCGCAGAAGTGGTGGCCAGACCGTCCCCCTCCAGCACAGGCTTATCCGCCGGGGAACCTTCCCCAAGGTCATAATGCATCACATCGCCATGGACCTGAATGCACTCATGCCAATGGGAAATGGACAGAGTTGCGGCCAGTTCAGTGCGGTTGGCCCGCACATCATAGGCATCGTCCCCCACATCATAAGAAATATTGCCGCCGTCAAAAGGGGGTTTGCAGCAACCGCCGCTTCTGGTGCTGAACGCCACCGAGACCTTATCCAGCCCCGGAAAAACAAAAGGTATAAAATTTATTTTTGCCATATCATTTCCTTGTCAGTGCAGAGCAACTGCACATTTTTATCCCACGGTTCAATGGAAAAACCCTCAACAAGCTGAAAATCATAGCAGACTCCCACGGAAAGGAATCCGTCCTTTTGCGGACGGGCCAGAAAACGGTCGTAGTAACCACCGCCGAATCCGATCCGGTAGCCCTTGCGGTCAAAACCCACCCCGGGAACAACGATCAGATCCGGGGAAACCGCATCGGGAAATTCGCAACGGCTGCGGCAGGGTTCCTTGATACCGAATGAACCGGAAGCAAGGTCAGCCTCAGCGCGAACCACGCCGAAATCCATCTGGCCCGGCTCATTCTTGCGGCAGCAGGGCATGAAAAGCTTCTTGCCGCCTCCCCATGCATCCTCCAGCAACGGGCGTACATCGACCTCGTTCCTGATGGGCCAGTAAAGCAGGACCTCCTGCGCCCGGCCCCACTGCTCAAGGGACATGACCGTATCCACTATGCTGCGGCTCATGGAATCCACATCCGGCCCGCGCATGGCGGAACGTTTTTCCAGCAATTGCCGCCTGATTATTTCTTTATCCAAAACAGCCACCTGTGTTTAATTTTCATAATCTGTAAAGAAAATTAAGCACAACCCTGTGACAAAAAGCAATCACCAAGTGCGACAATAACGAAAATATCAGCCCCTGCCCGCCCCGCCTGATATTGGTTTTTGGAACCAATAGTGCTATTCAAAGACCTTCTGGAAACAGGAAAACAAAACTAACAACTCAGCTACATATAAGCGGAGACAGCATGTCTGAAGCCCCAAAAACATGGATTGCTTTCGGTGATATTCACCAAAGCCTGAAATTCGTGGATCTGCTCCCGGAGCTGGAAAAAGCTTCCGGGGTTATCGTAACCGGAGACCTGACCAACCACTCCCCGGCCGGAGCCGTTGAAAAGGTCTGGGAAGCCATCTATAGCAGGAACCCCAACATCCTCGCCCAGCAGGGCAACATGGACCGGACCAACGTTACTGAATTCCTGAAAGAAAAAAATGCCAACCTGCATTGCGAGTTCCGTGAACTGGAACCGGGTATTAAAGTCATGGGCGTGGGCTGTTCTATCCCGACCCCTTTCGGCACTCCCGGTGAAATCACCGAAGAGGAAATGGCTCAGTACCTTGAAGACACTCACGCCAGGCTCGGTGATTATGAACAGCTGCTGCTGGTTGTCCACGATGCCCCCTTTAACACCAGTCTGGATGTCATCGGCAACGGCATGCACGTGGGCAGCAAGGCCGTGCGCGCATTCATAGAAAAGCATCAGCCTGAAATAGTTCTCTGCGGGCACATCCATGAATCCAGAGGCGAAGACAGCGTCGGCAAATCCAGAATTTTCAATCCCGGCATGGCTTCCGGCGGCGGGTATGTACTCGTCTCCATTGATAACGGCAGGCTGGATGCAACCCTTAAACAGATATAACCATGAGCAAACTTAGATTCGTCTGGGTCGGCAAACTCAAGGAACCCTTTTTCCGCGATGCTTGCGCCCATTACACAAAAAAACTGGGCCGTTTCCACAAGCTGGAAGAAACCATCCTCAAGGATGCCCCCGGCAAACTGCCGCCCATGGACAAAGTTCAGCACGAAGGCAAGGCCATCATGGCCAAAATCAAGCCCTCGGATATGCTTATCTGCCTTGATGAGAAAGGCAAGGAAATGACTTCGGTGGAGCTTTCCAAGCAGCTGCAACGCTGGACCGAGGACCCGAACCTCACCCCCACTTTCGTTATCGGCGGCCCCTTCGGACTCGCGGACGAGGTCAAAAACGCGGCCCGGGTCAAGCTCAGCTTAAGCAAAATGACCCTGCCCCACGAACTGGCCCGGACCATGCTGCTGGAACAGCTCTACCGCGCTGCTTCCATACTTCGCGGGTCTCCTTACCATCATGTTTAAAGATAGAAAGACAGACTTGAGGCGCTGCGCGCTTTTGGATCAATAGATTTCGCCTCCGGCGGCCAAAGAAACTTTTTGAAAAAAGTTTCTTTGGCCGCCGGGATATATAATTCCCGCTACTGGAGAGACTTATGCTTAAGATGGATTACCTTGAAAGACTGGAAAAATACATGACTTCCGGTGATATGAAATTTGAATTTGATAACGGGACTGAAGAGAAGAGATTTGAAATTCTCGAATTCCTTGAGAAGCTCATGGACGTGGCTGAAATTGCTGACGAACATGCCACCAAGCTGATCTTCAAAGGCGGTTTGCTGGAGGCTCTTTCAGGGGCTGGGCAGGAAGAAGAGTAGTTTTCTAATTCAAACAAGGAGATTTCTTCGATGGTTAAACATGGAAAAAATATTTTCTTGCTTACGGTTGTTTTCACACTGCTCTTCAGTACTCCCTGCTTTGCCGGAAAAGCAGGAAGCTTTGCCGCTGAATTAAGAAAACGTTATTGCGGTGGAACTTCCGGTGCTTCGTACTATGGATGCTACGGCTATATGCATAGACGTGTTGACTTCAACAGACCCAAAGAAGCTGCTAAAAATGAATGTTATTCACTTATATGCAGGAGATATTCAGGCAAGCCCGCAGACAACGCAAATTGCAAAAAGGGATGTGACCAGGCATATGGAAACGACAACTGATTGACCTATCCTAACGCCCTCAAGCACCAGAAGTAGTGCTTTTTATCCCCGGCCTTGTACTGCATGGAATCTTGCAGAGTATGTCCTAATTCTTCAAATTCCTGCTCTGAGGGCGCAGGGTCGTTAGATAAAATCACTATCCGGCCCGACTCTGCCAGCATGGGTTTTACGAATTCCAGCAGATCCTTCCACGGCATAAAGGCTTTGCTGAGAATCAAATCAGCGGGAAGTTTTTCCTGTGGAAATTTTTCCGCACGGCCTTGAAAAACTTCTATACGCGGCAGCTTCATCATCCGCAGGGCAGTGCGCATGAACACGGAACGCTTCTGGCGCGCTTCCACCAAATGGTAATCCCCGGCCTGCCAGAGACAGCGCAGAGGGATTCCGGGCAAACCGGCCCCGGCTCCGAGGTCGAGGGTGACCGGATCATTGGGCAGATCCAGCGAATCAAGAGAATCTGCCAGATGCAGGCTGTCGATAATCAGGGAATGAAAAATCTGCTCCCAGCCCTGCGGACCGACCAGATTCATGGACTTGTTCCACTTGACCAGCAGGGTCACGTAGTAGGCCAGTACCCTTGCCTGATCGGTTGCTGCCTTGAACCCTTCATCCTGTGCAGGATTGTCCCTAAGCTTACGCCCGGCCTTGCTTGCCGCGCCCAGAATATCCGCAGCACTGATATTAATTTCCGCCATTAGCCCTCCTTGCTGTTCCCGGCACTTTGCACACAAAGACCGTTCTTGGCAACTCTGTGTTTTTTCAACACGGAACGGATGGAAATAAGCACCGCAAGACCGCATAGAACTGCAAGACTGGACAGGGAAAAACGCATTACAGTCAAATATTCAGCAGCGGACTGCGGAGTGACCGGAGCCTTGCCCATGATAGTGGACAGAAAAATGGCGATAATGACCATGCTGAAAACCATTCCGATGGTCCGTAAGCCCCCGGAAATAGCCGATGCAAACCCGTAACGGGAAGGCGGTACGCTGCTCATGAGAATAATCATATTCGGGGAGGAGAAAAGGGCAAAGCCGATCCCCAACACCACAAACATGGTGTACAGATAAGGAAGGGTCGTCTGGGAAGTAACCATGGCCCCCATGATGGTTCCTGCTGTGCAGGCCAACATGCCCAGCAGCGCGAGAATACGCGGGGAAAATTTATCGGCCAGCCTGCCGCAAAGCGGTGAAAGTACGGCCTGAACAATGGGCTGAATAACCAGCACCAGCCCGGCATCATGAGGAGTGAACCCTTTTACCGACTGCATGTACAGACTGAACAGGAAAACAATGCCGAAGGTCCCGGCGTAGTTGATGAACTGTACCAGTGCGGCATCGGAAAAATCACGACGTTCATTGAACAGGGTCAGTTCCACCAGCGGGTATTCGGCCTTGTTCTGCATGTAGATGAACAGTGCCACCCCGGCCAGCCCCGCGATCAGGGCCACAGGCCCGAACCATCCGGCACCGAGGCTGGTTCCGCCGAAAACAATGGCCGCTACAGAAAGGGCAATAACGATACTGCCGGGATAGTCAAATTTTTCATCCGAAGCACGGAACCTGCCATTCAAATTGCGGTGGGCAACATAGTAGGAAATCCCCAGCGGAATCATGCCCAGAAAGTAAAGCCAACGCCAGCCCAGATGGGAAGTGACCAGCCCGCCCACATACGGCCCGGCGGACAGCCCCACATAAACTGCGGCCACAGCCCAGCCCATGGCTTTTCCGCGCTCTTCTGCGGGAACGGAATTGGTCAGCAGGGCCATGTTTGTGGCAATACCCATACCGCCGACCATACCCTGAATCATACGCAGCCCGATTACGGTTTCAATGTTGTGGGCAAAGCCGATCAGCATGGTAAAAATTGAAAATAAAAGCACACCCAGCCGGAACATGGGCTGCCTGCCGTGCATGTCGGCCAGCCTGCCCAAAGGAAGCAGCAATGCGGCCACACTTCCGATATAAACTGATTCCACAAGGCTGAGATCAAGGCCGCTGGCCCCGAATTCACGCCCCATGACCGGAAGGGTTATCCCCACTGCCGAAAACATGAACGGCATGGTGAACTGGGTTACCGCCACTGTAAATATGACGGCTTTCTTCTTTGCATCATCCATAAAATTCTCCAGAAATATTCCTATAAATAATCCCAAACCCGCGGCATGCCCAGATTTTCCCGGCTTGTATCAATTACTTTGACCATTAATTCTATAAACTTTTCAGCTTCTTCTTTTGTAAGCCCGGACAGCATGCTCCGGTTGGAATCCATCAGTTCCCGGTGAAGGTCTTCTTTTACAGCCAGTGCTTTCCCGGTAGGGTAAACCAGCTTCTGCCGCTTATTGTCAGGGTTTTCCTTGCGGTACAAAAAGCCTTCTTTGATCAATTTTGCTACAGCTCTGGCCGTAGCAGCTTTATCTATACTCAAAACAGTTGAGAGTTCATCCTGCGACCGCCCCGGATACCTTGTCGCCTGCATGATGAAACCGATCTGTCCGTAGGTGATGCCCAGATCTTTTAATTTTTCCGCTAGAATAGCTTTATGCAATCTGGCCATCTGGCTATTCATGAATCCGAATGAAACGTGTTTTTTTACCATTTCCAATGCTCTTTGTTTGTTGATCAGTCAACCGTTGACTTGTCAACTAACCTACTGGGACCACCCAGTCAACCGAAAAACAAAAATAGTTGATTAGCTGTCAAACGTGTGCTCATATGCCTCTTAGGGCTCTTGATTATTTACACTATACCTCAAATTGAATTCGATCGGAAATACTGATGGCCAATGTTTTAATTATTGATGATGACCCGTTTATAGGGGAACTGCTGATCGCCATTGCTGAAGCTCTGAACCATGACGGAGAAAAAGCCCTGACCCTCAAAGAGGGGCTGGCCCTTGCCCGTGAAGAACGCTTTGATGTTGTCTTTCTTGATGTAATTCTGCCCGACGGTAACGGACTGGATGCACTCCCGGAGCTGCAACAGCTGAACAATATGCCGGAAGTGATAATCATTACCGGGAAAGGTGATTCCAAGGGCGCGGAGCTGGCTATCAATTCCGGGGCATGGGATTATATTGCCAAGCCTGCCAGTCAGGAAGAATACATGCTGCACATGAAAAGGGTCTTCCAGTACCGCAGCGAAAAACAAAGTTCCAGTCCCAAACTCGGACATCATAATATTGTAGGCCGCTCCGATTCAATAGTGCGCTGTCTCGGGCAGGCCGCCAAAGCAGCTGAAAGTCATGTGGGCGTGCTCCTGCTGGGTGAAACAGGCACCGGCAAGGAACTTTTCGCCCGTGCGGTTCACGACAACAGCATGCGCCGCAATGGGCCGTTTATCATTGTGGACTGCGCTTCCATTCCTGAAAATCTCGTGGAATCCATTCTTTTCGGCCACGAGCGCGGTGCCTTCACCAGTGCGGACAAAAGTCAGGACGGACTCATCGCCAAGGCGGACGGCGGGACCCTTTTCCTTGATGAGGTTGGCGAACTTCCGGTATCCCTGCAAAAATCATTTCTCCGGGTCCTGCAGGAACGGACCTACCGCCCTGTGGGTGGCAACGAGGAAAAGCAAAGTGATTTCAGGCTGGTGGCAGCCACCAACCGTGACCTCGAAGCACTGGTCCAAAGTGGAAGATTCCGGCAGGACCTGCTTTACAGGCTGCAGGCATTCACCATCGAACTTCCGCCCCTGCGCCAGCGGGGTGAAGATATACACAGGCTTTCCCGCTATTATTTGAACAAACTTGCCGCGGACTTCAACGCCCCGCCCATAGCCATTTCCGAAGAATTCCTCGACGCGCTGAAATCGTACTCCTGGCCGGGGAATGTGCGCGAACTCTTCAATGTGCTGGAACAGGTCTTTACCGCCAACCCTGAAGCCGGGGAATTCCTGCCTATCCATCTTCCTGTGAGGTTGCGTGTATCAGCCGCCCAGGCATCGGTTCTGCCTAAACAGACACCCCGCAATACCCTGACTGTTATCAAGGGCAACCTGCCCCGAAGAAACCAGTCCCAGAATGAAGACGTCTCTTTTCCGGAAATCAATGTACCGGACTCAAACAAACTTCCATCTTTTAAGGAATACCGGGATGAAGCGGTCAACAATGCCGAGAAATTATACCTTGAACAGCTGGTACTGGTCAGCAAGGCCAATATGGCTGAAGCAGCCAGAACATCGGGCATATCCGTTTCCAGACTATACGCCCTGCTCAAGAAGCATAATATAAAGAAGCAGTACTCAATTGATTAGCCATAAAAAAAACGAATCCCCTGCGACAGCCTGTCACAGGGGATTCGTTTTTCCGCAAACCTGAACTTATCTATTCCATGGAACTGATATTAAAAGCCACGGAATAAAAATGGTGGGTGAAGTCAACGTATTCAACAGGAACATTCTTGGGGACATCAATCCTTGCCTGCGCAAAGTTGACAATGCCCTTAATTCCGCCATCCACCAGATAGTTGGCCGCACGCTGCGCCCTTTCCGGCGGGGTGGTGATGATCCCGATCTCAAGACCGAGCTCTTCCACTCTGGCCTTGAACTGGCGGGTACAGACAACCTCAAGCCCGGAAACAACTTCCCCGATTTTATATGGGTCGCAGTCAAATGCCGCGCGGATGGAAAAACCGCGCAGGGCGAATTCCTTGTGGCGCAGCAGGGCGCGTCCGAGGTTACCGACACCCACAAGGGCGCAGCCCCAGACCCGGTCTACACCGAGGGACTGCTTGATGGATGAGATCAGCTCGTGCACGTAGTAACCGACGCCGCGCACTCCGAATTCACCAAAATATGCCAGATCCTTACGAATCTGAGAAGGGTTGACCGAACAGGCCCGGGCCAGTTTTTCAGAGGATATAACCTCTACTCCGTCCCTTTTAAGTCCTGTTAAAACCTGTATGTAAACAGCAAGCCTTTTAATGGTCGCTTTGGGGATATTCTGGGTTTTCACTTTAGTTTCCTATTTTCCATGACAAATGTACTTGCACGAAAAGTATCAGCTGGTAGTTGGAGGTATTAAGTCCGATCACTCCCCTACTGGAGGGACATTTCAAACGCAACCTTTTCCGCCACCCTCAATTAAAATAATATACACTAAAACCCTTGGTTTAGGCTACCCCGTGGAGTGCATAATATTAATTTATGCAGGGGATTATAGCCCGAATGCCCGTAAAACCCCGATACCGGCATCAAACCATGTGAAAAAATTAACAATTGTTGTGGAAAAAAAAGGAGGTCCGAAGACCTCCTTTAAATATTTCCAAATCCTTGGAACTAACCGATGAGGGGGTTAGCGAAGAGCAGGATCAGGTTAACAACGAGAGCGTAAATGGCCAGGGATTCTACGAATGCCAGACCAAGAATCAGAGTAACAGTGATTTTACCACCAGCTTCGGGGTTACGTGCAGTACCTTCACAAGCAGCTTTCAGACCGAGGCCCTGACCGATACCACAACCGGCAGCAGCGATAGCCATACCGATAGCGGTAGCAGTAGCGGTTGCGGAAGCAACTTCGGGAGCTACGCCAGCAGCAAATGCTGCGCCAGCAGCGAGAACCAGAGCCATGGTGTTCAGAACGATAAGCAGAGCTTTACGCATTGTAAAATCCTCCAAAATATAAGTTTATTTAACAGGTCGTTAGACCATTTCCCCAAATTAAGTGCTTGAATCCTAGTGAGCTTCTTCCAGAGAACCTTTCAGATAAATCATGGTCAGCATGAAGAAAATGAAAGCCTGGATAACCTTTGCCAGCATGAACAGGAAGTACATGGGCAGGGTGGAAACTACAGGAGCAAGCAGGAACAGAAGTACGAGAACGATTTCCTCACCGCGAATGTTACCGAACAGACGCAGAGTCAGCGAAAGCGGACGAGAGATGTGGGAAACCACTTCGATGATGAACATCAAGGGAGCAAGAGCCGGAATGGGGCCCATGAAATGCTTGATGTAGTGGGCACCATGAAGTTTGATGCCGATGTAGTTGTAGTAAAGAAAAGTACATACAGCCATTGCTGCGTTGGTGTTGACGTTCGCAGTAGGAGCGTCAAAACCGGGAATAAGACCCATGAGGTTCAGTACGAGGATGTATACAAAAAGAGTACACATGAAAGGAAATACCTGACGTCCGCCCTCACCGACGTTTGTGACGACAAAATCTTCCAATCCCCCGATGACGATCTCGGCAAGGTTCTGCACCCCGCCGGGAACCAGACTGAGCCTTCTGGATACGATGAAACCCAGTACGAAAAGAACACTCATTCCGAACCATGTGTACCACACGTGGTTGGGGATGTGAGTTCCCAGAGCGTGGTTAAGCTCTGTCATGATCAATAATGGATGTGGTAAACCTCCAGCCATGATCCTTATGCCTCCTTCACTTTTTGCCGTAACCCGGCTACGCCCCAAAATATCGCATTCACAACTACCGTACTAAGACCTGCCAGAAGAGCGTAAATTGAACACTGTCCCCAGACTATTAGCCCGTAGATGACCAGCCCGGATAAAATGAGCCGACCGTAGAAGCGAATTAACAAGGACACAACCGCGCCCTTGCGCATATAAGCCAGATGCTGACCGAACTTGGCCAGCGACCAGAAGTTGAACGTAACTAGAACCGCTCCTGCTGCCAGACCCAGTGCCCAAGAGGCAAACCCGATGGATACTACGGCAGCGATAAGGCATGTTCCCGCAGCGATGTACAATTGATTTCGTACCAAGCTGCGTACGTCCGGATGAGTGAAGCCCCGCCTGTGGAGGAATGATTCAATCTTCTGATTTATTTTCATTGGTTCCAGGACCTTTCCCCTGATCCTTTTTCTGAATGCGCTGAACTTCATCGAAAACATTCTTGAAGCCGGCAGCGATTCCGAAACACAAGAAAACAATTAGAAGCCAAGGCTTCGTTCCCAACCATTTATCGAGATACCACCCGATACCCAACCCGACAAAGGTGGATACAACTAAGTGAGTTCCGATCGTAGCGGCATTGCCGAGCAGATCGAAAGCCTCTTTATTCCCTTTCAAAAAGAACATGTTGCTTCCGGTCCTTTATTTTATCCGGGATGGAATTTGGTGCGCAAAGCGGACTTTGCGCAAACCTTCACAAGTGAGTTCCGTCTAGCACGATCATCAAATAAGAGTCAACGGATTCTTTATCCAGAAGCTCTATTTAACTGAAAATTTATTCCAAAGATCAGCAGAGGAACCCACCTCGCAACAGAAAACACCTGAAATTCATAGCCCTGAAAATCAATACGCGCAACTGCAAAATCTATTTTGAACGTATATTCAGCGCATTTTTATCTTTATTTTTCAAAGAACTCTTTAATATTACACACAATTTTAATTTGTAAAAATTTTCACAATCAGCCTGTATCAAAAAATTCACTTATTTCAGCTGCACAGTGACTTTTTTTTCATATGCACGTAATCTTATTACTCAAACCGGATACCGATTTAACACAGGAAGATCACGAAAATATGAGCATCAAAGAACTATCCTTAGACAGACTCAGCTCCAGACAGGAGCCTGCTGAAATCAAATACAGCACCAGTTCCGATATACCGGAATCAAAATACGATTACGACCAGTTCCAGCCCCGTGCCCTGCAGGCTTTCCGCATGGCTCTGGCCATCAAGGGCACCTGCCACAACCTGTACCTTTCCGGGGACCCGAACCTCGGCCGCAGCTACTTTGCCCGTGAATATTTTGAGCTTCGCGCTGCGAAGCAGGACACTCCTCCCGACCAGCTCTACCTGCACAACTTTTCCCGGCAGGACCACCCCATTGCGGTCAGCCTGCCGGCCGGACAGGGCAAAAAATTCAAAGACGCCATGTCCGAGACTGTCTCCCAGATCAAAGAACAGCTGCCCACATGGTTTGAACGGGAGCCGCATGTAAAAGCCCTTGAGCAGATTTCGCGCACCTTTCAGGATGAGCGGGAAGACCTTTTCGCCAACATGGAAGAGCTGGCCAAGGAACGCGGCTTCAGCCTTGAAATCGATGATCACGGCGGACTAACCCTGATTCCGCTGGTGGAAGGACGCATCCTCAATGATGACGAATTCGAACGTCTTGAGCCTGAAGTACGCAAAACCCTGCGCAATGCCGCCGATGACCTGCTGGCCGAAGTGACAACCATCCTGCGCCGCATCAGCAAGACCGAAGAAGGTTTCCGCAAGGATGAACGCAAGCTGCATCAGGATTCTGCAAAGGAACTGCTCAAAGACCTGCTCAAGCCGCTGCATGAAAACTTCGGTGAATTCGAGCGCATTAAAGGCTATCTCGGCGAGCTTGAGGAGGAACTACTCGACAACATCGATCTGTTCATGCCCAAGGAAGCTCAGGCCGCGTCTCCCATCCCCGGCCTGCAACTGCCGGAAAGTTCGCCGACAGAAGAGCTGTTTGCCCGTTTTGAGGTCAACCTGCTTGTTGACAACAGCAAGACAGAAGGCGCGCCCGTGGTCATGGCCGACCACCCGACCCTGTTCAACCTGCTCGGTTCCATTGAACGGGAATCTGAAATGGGTGCCCTGTATACCGACTTCACCCTGATCCGGGCCGGGGCCATCCACAAGGCCAACCACGGCTACCTCATTGTCTACGCTGACGACATCCTGACCACTCCCTCTTCATGGGAAGGGCTGCTCCGTGCCCTGCGCACCGGGCAATCCAAGATCGAAGACCCCGGTGAAGGGGATCAGGTTCGCACCAAAACCATTGAACCGGAAGCCATCCCGCTGGACCTGACCGTCATTCTGATCGGTTCCGAGGAAACATACGAACTGCTGCTCTATAATGATGAAAGGTTCGGGAAATATTTCAAGCTCAAGGCGCACATGCAGCTTTCCGCCCAGCGCACCCCTGATAATGTGGAGCGTTTTGTACGCGTACTGGGCAAAATCATTGATGATTCCAAGCTGCTGCCTTTTGATCGGCTCTCTCTGGCAAGGATCGTGGATTATTCCAGCCGCTTGGCCGAAGACCAGAAAAAGCTTTCCCTGCGCATCCCGCTTTTGAAGGAAATGATGGTTGAAGCCTCGGCTCTGGCTAAACTGGACGACAAGGGGTTCGTTGACCTTCCCGCTCTTGAAGATGCCATTTCCATGAAGGATTTCCGCTCCAATCTTTATGAAGATGAATATATGAGCGAATATGACCGCGAGGTCATCAAGGTTGAGACTTCCGGCGAAGGTGTCGGCATGGCCAACGGCCTTTCCGTAACCCTTTTCGGTAATTATGAATTCGGTTTGCCGCACCGTATTTCCTGTACCATCGGAGTGGGGCACGGCGGAATTCTGGACCTTGAACGCGAAGCGCGCATGGGCGGCCCTATCCATACCAAGGGCATGATGATCATCAAAAGCTACCTTGTGGGGCTTTTCGCGCAGGATAAACCCATCGTGCTTACCGGGTCCCTCTGCTTTGAACAGAGCTATGCCGGAATCGAGGGCGACTCCGCGTCCGGAGCCGAACTGGCGGCCCTGCTTTCCGGGATTTCCGGAGTACCCATTAAATTCGACTATGCCTTCACCGGGGCGGTCAGCCAGTCCGGGACCATCATGGCCGTGGGCGGGGTCAGCCGCAAGATCGAAGGTTTCTTTGAAGTCTGCCGCCGCCGGGGTTTAAACGGTAAACAGGGTGTTCTCATTCCGGCGGATAATGTGCTAAACCTCATGCTCAGAAGCGAGGTGGTTCAGGCCGTGGAAAATGGTGAATTCCATATTTACCCGGTTAAAACAATTGAAGATGCCATCTACATCCTCACCGGAACGGAAGCCGGAACCAGGGGTGAAGACGGAAAATTCCCGGAAGGGACACTATACCGCAAAGCTGACGACAGACTGGCGGAACTGGCAAGACTGGCCAGCCTCCACGAATGTAAAAAATAAACCAGACAGGAAATTAATATGTCCAATTCATGGATACAGGCCAAAATGCCTGAATTTGTCCGTGACACTTTCAGGGATTTCTGCCTGGCGGGCAGCGCGCTGGAAGAACAGTTCGAAACATTCGACCGCGAACGCAGCGTCAGTTTTGAAGTGCTTGATGATCTCATCGGCACCAAAATGAACAAAGGGCTGCTCTGGCGTTTGAAAGATACCGCCCACCTGCTCTTCCGCAATGAAGAGGGCGATCCCCTTTCCGGGCGTTTTCTGGACTGGGGCATGGGTTATATTTTTCATGAGGCTTTCAAGCTGCGTGAAGATGCCTACCAGAATCTTAACTACGCCCCGCTCTTTTCAAACCTGCGCGGCAAAGACACCACCCTGCCTGAATCAATGATCGGGCAGGATTTTGTACAGGTTGTCGAGCAGACCGAAGAAAGTATGGACCGCGAAATCAGCCGTATCAGGTTCATTATTGCCAGATGCCGCAAACTTTTTCCCATTTACTTAAAAATTCACAAGGATAACGGACTTCTGGGGCGTTTGCTCTTTTCCCAGAACCATCTGATAGTAGAAGTTTTTCGTGAAGAATACGAAACACTTATCGACACCATCTATGGAGATGAGCCTGAGATGCTTTATGTTCTCGCCGCCCGCAGCCTGCGCCGGGGCGGATGGATGGAAAAGGCCGTGGAGGCCACCGAACTGGCCTATAAATTAAACCCGAACAACCTCAGGGTGTTGCAAGAAAAAGAAATTGTTGATAATTGGACGAAAACAGTTAAAGTATGACTAAGCAAGCGAACAAATTCTAAAATAATTGCAGGAGGCCTTGAAAATGAAAAAACTGATCTTGCTCGCAATCGCGTTCAGCCTGATGTTTACATTAGGATGTGCTAAAAAGCAGGTCCAGCAGGAAGAAGTGGTGGTTGTAGAAGAAACCGAAGTTGTAGTTGTTGAGGAAGAGCCCGCAACTGTTCCCCCGACTCCCATGGAAATCTACGAAAGTGAGTACAAAAGTCTGCCCACTTCCCACGTAGTAACCAAAGGCGAATGCCTCTGGTGGATCGCTGAATATCAGCAGATTTACAATGATCCTTTCATGTGGCCCCTTATTTACAAAGCAAACCGTGACCAGATCAAGAACCCTGACCTGATTTACCCCGGTCAGTCCCTTGAAGTTCCCCGCGCCGGCTTCACCCTTGACGAAGTTAAGGATGTACGCAAACAGGCCGGTGCTTCCTGGAAAGCTCTTGAGCCCGCTGAGAACGCAATGGTTCCCGGCGAAATGAAAGCTGCTCTCGGTTACCTGTAGAAATACAAGTATACGAATGCACAAGCCCGGTTTCCTGAAAAGGAGACCGGGCTTTCTTTTTTCTTATGCTTGAATTTAAGAGTAATTACAGGATATATAAATAAGAATAACTTTCTATCACCAGAGGCGAAGCCCTAATAAAAGGTTTTGGGATTCTTAAACCCTTTTGCAAAAGGGTTTAAGGCCCCCGGCAGGGCGCCCCGCGAGGCCGCCGGAGGCATAACACATGAAATTTACCAATTGGCTTAAATCGGGATTCGGCAAGCTTGTTATTGCCACGGCCCTGCTGCTCATCTTAAGCACCCTTGCTTTCTACTGGATAGAACTCCATGAAGGCGAGGATGCCCGGCTTTCCCATGCATTATGGTGGACAATCGTAACCGTGACCACTGTGGGCTATGGCGATATGGTCCCCAACTCAATGCCTGGCAGAATTCTCGGCGCACTGGTCATGATTTTCGGCATAGGGCTAGTTGCATCACTTACCGGTAACATGGCTTCCATGCTGGTGGAGCAGAAAGCCAAAAAACGCAAGGGGCTGCTATCTGTGAAAGTCAGCGACCACGTAATCATACTGGGCTGGAACGACTATGCCTTCGGGCTTATCGAATCACTTACCGAACAGACCGATCCGCGCAAGCTGCAACTGGTCATAGTCAGCAGCCTTGAAAGCGAAGTCCGCGACGAAATAGCCTTCAGGCTGGACATGGGTGACCGGCTGAACTTCGTTCACGGCAACATCAGTCAGGCCAATGTCATTTCAAGAGCCAACCCGTCCGTGGCCCGCAATGTCTACGTACTCTGCCAGAGCGGTCTGGACAGCAAAGAATCCGACCAGCAGGCAATATACGCGGTGCTGGCCCTGCGCACTCTGGCCCCGAAGGTTCCGGTCTATGCGGAAATTGCCCGCCAGGAAAATAAAGAACACCTGCTCCGGGCCGGGGCCAATGAAATCCTCGTCCGCGGGGAAATATCCGGGCGCATGATGGGCATGATGGGTGCCAGCCCTTCCATGTGGTCCTTTTTCCGCAACCTCATCGGACTCGGTGATTCAGGCATGCTTACTTTCCGGCCCTGCAACAATGAAGAACAGCAACTGGACTGGGGTGAACTGAGCACCCGGATCAGAAACAGCAGCGGAGACCTTCCGGTAGCGGCCTGCAAACTGGGCAAAAACCTCAGTCTTCAGGATGTGCTGGACGAAGGCTCGGCACTGGACCAGTTCATCATGGAACTTTTCAAGACTTCCGGGCAGGACACCTCGCTGGGCATGCAGGGCCCGAAAGTCCAGATGAATCCCCCGGACAACGAACCCATGGACGAGTACGACGCCCTGCTCGTTATCAGCAGTTCCACAGGAGTGGAACATGGCTGATTACTGGCAATCCATCCCCCTTTTCCAGAATCTGGACGAGGAAGAATTGCAGCAGGTCAAACCCATCTTTGCCAGCATCGCGGTCCGTTCCGGCACGGACATTATTTCCGAAGGTGAAGAAGGGGACGAAATGTTCATCCTTGTGGATGGAAAGGTACGCATCACCAAAGCCATGCTCATGAAAGGCATGACCCTGCCGCTCACAGAAATCAAAAACACCAGCAAAGTACTGGCCAACCTCGATGACAGCAGCTACCCCATGTTCGGGGAAATCGCCCTCATTGACCGCGACCATCGCTCAGCCACAGTGACCGTGGTGCAGGATTCCGAATTTCTGGTCACCGACCGCATGAAATTTTTTGAGCTTGCTGCAGCTCATCCGCCCATCGGCGGCAAGATGCTTATGACCATCAGCAAAAGGCTGGCCGCCACAGTGCGCCGCAACAATACTGAACTGGTCAAACTGACCACCGCCCTTGCGCTGGCCCTTTCACGATCCAGTAAATAACCGGCACCCGCTTATTAATAAATAATCCGGCCCTTATAAAAGAGCCGGATAAATTATTCTTTGATACGTCGAAGCTCCACTTTGACCCTGTTGTTGAGGTTGGGACATTCCCAGACCTGAACATCCGGATCATCACCAAAGGGAAAAGTTCCCCCCAATTGCAGCGTTGTCACCCATCCTGCAATATTGCTGTAAAACAATCCGCAAAAATCACCGCACTTATGGGTGCTGAGTTCAAACTCATCACCGGGTTTCATTCCAATAGTGCAGGTCCCTTCAGTCTCGATAACTTTTGCCACAACCCTGCTGCCGATGGCTGGAAATTTTACAGACATTGATCGCTCCTTAAGTATTATCAGATTTATGTCTCCTGCTGAGACGATGACCGGATATCTAAAGAAACGAATGAAATATTTCTGTAGCGAAGACTACATCTTCAAATTTTCAAGGTAATAATTTTATTTTTAGAGCTGATCCTTCCTTTGGAAACAAGAACCTGCATGGCCTTGGTAATACTGACCCGATGGGCTCCCACCAGAAAAGCAAGCTCATCATGGGTTAACTTAAAAGGAATCCTGCAGCTATCTCCGACCACGCATCCATGCTCTTTGGAAATACCGGAAAGGACACTATATAACCTGTCCGCAAGGCTGACCTCCGCAAGACTTTCAATCCTGCCGGACAATGATGAAATCCTGTTGCTCATGGATTTTATAACATTCAGGCCGATCTCAGGATTTTGCAGGACAAGGGATTGGAAATTATTCAGGTTAAAGCCGCAGGTTACTGTTTCCTCCATTGCTCGGGCACTCACCGGGTAAATATCAATACCGGAAAAAAGATCCTCACCAAGAATGTCCCCGTGCTTTCTGAAATCAAGAGTAACTTCACTGCCCTCTTCGCTGACTTTACTAAGCTTGATTCTCCCCGACTTCACGAGAAACAACTCATCAGCCTTCCCGCCCTGACTGAATACAAGCTGCCCGGCGGATATCTCCCTCCTGATACCTATGGTTTGCAATTCCTTAAGCTGGCTTTCGCTGAAATGCTCAAATATCCATAGATCTTTCAAACACTTGCTTGTGCCGACAAAGCTCCCTGCTGCACACTGGTCACATATGCTTCCCATACTGCTCTAATCCTTATTCCGATTAAATAGATTTATGCTCGTGAATCTGACACAGCAAAAACATGCGGTCCAGTAAGCAATAAATGAATCTAGCGGGTACTTATTACCCAATTATAATTCATTGAACTGGACTTTAACCCATTCAAACACTATGCATGGGTTACTTGATTGCGCTCTTAGCGTATCGGTAAATAAAGATTTTTCCTGATCACGGAGGCTCAAATGTCAAAATATGTTGTTGTGCTTTCCTGCCTGCTGCTCCTTTTTTCCGCAGGTTGCGCAAAGAAAAGAATTTATTCCACTCCCGCTGTTTCGCATCATAAAGTGAAAAAGCAGGACTCCCCCAATGTGGTCAAGCCGGTGCTGAAAACCGACCCCTACACTGTGCACGGCAGGACCTACGTGCCGCATTTAAGCTCCAAGGGCTACAAAGCACAGGGTCTGGCTTCATGGTACGGTGATGATTTCCACGGCAAAACAACCGCCAACGGCGAAACTTACAACATGTACGCCATGACCTCCGCCCACCGCACCCTGCCCATGGGCACCATGCTTGAGGTCACCGACCGCCACAGCGGACGCAAGGTAATTGTACGCGTCAACGACCGCGGTCCCTTTGCCGACCCGGATCTGCGCATCATTGATCTTTCATATGCCGCAGCATCCAAGCTGGGTATCGTCAATAAAGGACTGACCCCGGTGGAACTGCGGGCCATTGAAGATGTAAATGTGGAACCCGTGGAAGCTGCTGAAATAGTAGCTGAAACCGCTGCTCCCACAGAAGAGGCCGTGGTGGAAGAAACAGTTGAGGCCGCTCCCGAAGTTGAGGAAATCATCATCACTGAAGAAGCAACCGCACAGGCCCACTACTACATTCAGGTTGGCGCATTCACCGACCATGACCGCGCAACCGCAGTGCTGCAATCTCTTCGTGACAGCGGATACAAAGAATCCCGCATGGTGGAAGTGGACGTGAACGGACAGAAGTTCATGCGCGTACAGGCCGGATACTTCTACAACATCCCCGCTGCCGAAGACGCCATGGCTACCCTTGGCAATGAGTACGGCAATGTTATTTTAGTTACTGAATAAAAATTATTTGATGCGCTACGCGCTTTTTGATAATTAGTTGTTACCATTGGGGAGACTAAAGGTTGCGCACCTTAGTTTCCCCTTTTTCTTTACTAGCAGCCAGCTTTAAGGCACGAATAGTCCAGCTATTACTCAATTATACCTATTAAAAGTTTTTGAAGAGTCCAGAGAAACTTTTTACAAAAAATTTCTTTGGTCCCCCTGAAAGGGCCGTCGGAGGCATTCTTTGGATTCACAACATCAGGACCTACAAGTAAAATCATTCCAGCTTGTTAAGCTTTTATCGTGGACTTTGCTGATCGTCATCATTGCCAGCAGTCTGGGGCTTTCCGTATTTCTGGCTAAGCACGCGGATGAAACCCTTCTGGAGAAACAGAAGGAATTCGCGCTTTTGCAGGCTGAAAACCTGAACCACCAGATTTACCGCCGTTTTATTCTGCCTACACTTATCGGATACGGTCGTATCGGGCTGAAAAACGAGGAACAGATGGACCGTCTGAATCAGGTGGTCCGTTCCACAATACACAGCTTCAAGGTCAATGAAGTACGTATCTATGACCCGGAACTGACTATTTCCTATTCCACTGATACTGAGAAAATCGGGAATAAAGAACTTGCCGGTGAATTTATCAAGGAAGTCCTTGAGAGCGGTAAGCCGCGTTATGAATTCATTAAAAAGAAATCCACCCTGGCCCTGATCTTTGATTTCCATATGCGTCCGGGAACAATGCAGCTTAAGATTGTTTACCCGCTGCGTTCGGAAAAGAGCCTGAATATCGAAGAAAACATTATTATGGGCGTGATGGAGCTAACTCAGGATATTACTGATGACTATCAGTCGGTTATTAACTTTGAACGCTTGATTCTGTTCACCTCCAGCTTTTCGGCACTCATTCTTTTTGCCACCATTATGGCCATAATCCGCCGCGCTGACATTGTAAATGAACAGCGTATGCTGGAACGCAGGCAGTTTGAAAAAGAACTGAACCAGAGTGAAAAACTGGCCAGCATCGGGCGTATGGTTTCCGGGGTGGCTCATGAAATTCGTAATCCGCTGGGTATTATCCGTTCCAGTTCGGAATTGCTGCTTAAAAGGATGAAAGACAGTGATCCGGTCAATGTGAAAATCCTGGGAGCCATTCATGAGGAAACCAAGCGGCTCAGCCGCACAGTAAGCGATTTTCTTGATTACGCAAGACCGCGCAAGATTGCCATGCACGCACTTGATCCTGCCGAGCTGCTGGATAAAATTTATATGTTTCTGGAATCCAAATGCAGGGAAAGCAATATTGAACTGCGACGTGATTATATACCGGGGCATCAGGTCTGCGCTGACGAAGACCTGCTTTACCGGGCCTTTTACAACCTCATCGGCAATGCCATGCAGGCCGTGGAAAAGGATGGACATATCGCTGTTTCCATTGCTGAAACTGACGGTGGAATCAATGTGATTGTTTCCGACTCCGGCACGGGATTCCCGGACGAAATTATAGAAAAGGTCAAAGATCCGTTTTTTACCACCAAGGATAACGGAACAGGCTTGGGGCTTGCCATTGTGACCAATATTGTGGAAAGCCATAACGGAAAGCTGCGCATCGGGAACAATTCTGAAGGCGGGGCGCGTCTGGAAATATTTTTACCTGAAAAAAAAGATTGTTAAAAAATGTCTGCAAATATTCTCATACTGGACGATGAACAGAACTACCTGCTTATTCTGGAAGCACTGCTTTCAGATGAGGGCTATACCATAACCGCACTTTCCGACCCGGAAACCGGACTGGCCTATCTTGATGAATCGGAAGTTGACATGGTCATCACTGACATGAAAATGCCCAAGTTGACCGGACAGGATGTGCTGGAGCATGTGAAAAAAAATTTTCCGCACATTCCGGTGATCATTATGACTGCCTTCGGTTCTATTGAATCCGCTGTGGAGGCCATGAAAATCGGGGCCTTTGATTACATCACCAAACCCTTCGCCAATGAAGAACTGCTTCTTTCTGTGACCAAGGCGGCCCAGTTCGCCAAAGCGCAGCAGGAGAACAGACAACTGCGCGAGCAGATCAAGGACCGCTATTCACCGAGCAACATCATCGGTCGCTCCAAACCCATGATGCAGGTTTTTGATATGATCAGCAAAGCCGCTCCGGGCAGCTCCACCGTGCTGGTCACCGGGGAATCCGGAACCGGTAAGGAACTTGTTGCACAGGCTATCCATCAGGCTTCACCGCGTTGCGACAAACCTTTTGTCTCTGTAAACTGCATGGCTTTTAATGCCGGGGTGCTGGAAAGTGAACTCTTTGGTCATGAGAAAGGTTCCTTCACCGGAGCCGTGGCCCGTAAGCGCGGCCGTTTTGAGGCTGCCGATCAGGGTACACTCTTCCTCGACGAAATCGGTGAAATTTCCCACGACATGCAGGTTAAGCTGCTGCGTGTATTGCAGGAAAAAACCATTGAGCGTGTGGGCGGGGGAGAACCGATCAAGGTTAACATCCGTATTGTTGCCGCCACCAACAAGAATCTCAAGGAAGCGGTGGAAAAGGGCGAATTCCGTGAAGACCTTTACTACCGTTTAAATGTGGTCAGTATTGAAATGCCGCCTTTGCGTGAACGGCGCGAGGACATTCCTTTTCTGGTGGATCACTTCCTTGCCACTTATTCCGCTGACAATAACAAGGAATTTGACGGGTTCGCCCCGGCTGCAATGGATTACATGACTGCCTACGAATGGCCCGGAAACGTGCGTCAGTTGCAGAACGTTGTGGAGCGTTGTGTTGTGCTCACTTCCGGTACGGTCATTAATACCGAAGATCTGCCTGCTGAAATCAAGGATGAAGAAGCTCAGTTCAAAAGCGCGGTAGATTTGCTGCCCGCAAAGCTTAATCTTGCCGATACGCTGGACAAGATCGAAGCCACGCTGGTGCGCCGGGCACTGGTTGCCAGCAACTTTGTAAAAGTTGATGCCGCTGAAATGCTGGGTATCTCCAAGAGCCTGCTGCAGTATAAATTGAAGAAATATAAGATTTCTGGGAAGTAAGAATGCCTCCGGCGGCTTAAACCCTTTGGAAAGGGTTTGTTCCACTGTCGCCATCCCTAAGACTCGCGGAAGCCGCTCGCCTAAGGGCTGGTGCAAGAATCCCAAACTTTTTTAGTAAGCTTCGCATATAAATTGACGAAACAATTAATAAAATTAAAACCGCAATATCTTACATGATATTGCGGTTTTAATTTTTGCACTATTTTTAATACGAAGCGGCGAAGCCCCGACAAAAAAGTTTGGAAGAGTCCAGAGAAACCTTTTCAAAGGTTTCTCTGGTCCCGCTGAAAGCACCGCCGAAGGCACTAAAAATTATAAAACATGGTCACCATGGCTGAATATTTGGAGTGATCCGAGAGGTCATCATGCTCTCGGGCGCGCTCCTGCAACACGTCATCGCGATACTCAAAGACCTTGACCAGAAATCCGGCTTTGTCCCTGATGATGAGTAAGCCGTCGCGCTTGCCGTCACGATAGTTCATTTCTTCTTTGACCTTGCCGTTGCGGTGGAAGGTGAAGGATTTTCCGTTCAATTGACTTAGCGCGTTGTAATGGCGCATTTCCCTGATCTTGCCGTTGTCAAAATATTCGTAGTTATATCCGGCCTTGTCACGACCTACAAAGAACTTTTCTTTGATCTTGCCGTTGGGCCAGTACAGGGAATGGTAACCGTATATTTTACCGTCTCGGTTGGTTCCCTTTTCACGCATCTTGCCGTCCGGGTAATAATGGTAGAACCTGCCGTTCATGACCCCGTTTTTTATTATGATCCGGCTTTTGGGAAACTGCTGTCCAGAGTCGTAATATTCGGTATATATGCCGCTGAAAGGCTTATTGCTGTCGATTAGTATTATTTTATCCTGCTCAAAGCTGAGTTCGTAGAAAGTCGCTTCCTGCTGACTGCAAGCGGTCAGCAGAACTAAAAACAGAACCATCAAACCAAGCAGCAACTTTCTGGGCATAGCCACCTCCTTACCAGTCTACAGGAAGCCGTACTTTCTTTTTCTCTTTATTTGTAAATAGCACGTATCCATGCTCTTTGCCAAACAGGTAGACATCGCGGGTCACAGCCACGTCCTGCTTGCAGTATTCGGTGATCAGGTCCAGACGCCCTTCTTTCCACCACTCAAGGGCCTGCAATCCGTCCGCGCTTTTGGCGGCATCGAGAGTGGCCTGAGCAATGTTGTCCAGCTTGAGGCGGTAACCGAGCCGTTCATAAACCTTGAGCAGCAGGTCCAGTGTGGGCAGACCTTTGTAGTTGAAGGCGTGAATACCGGAAAGGACCTTGTAGTCGAACCGTTCAATGTTGAAGCCGATGATCAGGTCCAGATTCTTAACCCGCTCCATCATATCCGGGATCTGTTCTTCTTCATATTCGAAAAATTTATCTTCCGTGGAATCGTAGAGTACTGCAATGGAGATACCCATGCGTTCGGCCTTGTTCCAGCCGCCCACATCCTGTGCGGAGCGACGGGTTTCCACATCGAGCACGCCGAAGCTCTTGGGTTCTTTGGAGCTTTCTTCCTTTTTTACCTCTTCGCCGAAGGGAACCAGTACCATAGCTAAATCCTCAATCTTTTCCGGTGGTTGTCCGTTAACCATATTTTCCAGCACATAGATGGCCGCAGCTTTATCGATGGGTCTGTTGCCGGAGCCGCATTTGGGGGAATGCACACAGGTGGGGCAACCCAGTTCACATTCGCAATCCACAATGACCTGCAGGGTGCGTTCAAGGAGTTCCTCAGCCTGCGCGAAAGCCTGCATGGTCAGCCCTGCGCCGCCGGGTATACCGTCGTAGATGAAGACCGCCGGACCGTCGACCTGTTCATGCATGGGGGTGGAAATACCGCCGAGGTCATTGCGGTCGGTGAGCACCATGAGCGGAGTGATGCCGATGGCCGCATGTTCCACCGCGTGGATGCCGCCCATGAAATGGATAAAATCCTCTTCAGCGCGGCGTTTGATTTCCGGGGAAATCTCCATCCACAACCCTTGAGTCTCGAAGACCACCGGAGGCATGTCCAGAGGTACGATACCGAGCAGCTTACCGCCTTTTACGGCCCGTTTTTCATATCCGGTGACCTGTTCGGTAACCCGCAGTCTGCCGAAACGCATGACAATGCCGAAAACTTTTTTCTGGTCGTAGACTTCAAGAATTTCCGTGGATTTATTTTTGCGGGCGCGGGTGTAGTAGCCGACCCGTTCCTTGGCGGCCTTGATTTTCTTGGCTCCGAGATCCAGTTCCTTGATGCAGTAGGTGGAGCCTCGGTGGATGTAGACCGCGCCTTCGTGAGCTTCACTGTAGGCCCGCACTTCATCGATGGTGCCGATGGTGGCACCGCTGGCAGAATCCTCAATGTGCATAGTCGCCCCGGCCCCACGCAGGGAGACATCGCGATGCGGACGTTTGCGGGTGGAGTATATTTCATCACCGCGTTTGTTGCGCAGGAGCACGCCTTCTTTTTCCAGCTCGCTGACCCGTTTCCTGATTTTCTCATCACGGAGCAGGTAATCGTTGTCGCGCAGGGTAAGCTCCGCTGCGGCGCAGACCAGATGACGCTGCATGATCACCGGGTTGTAGGGATTGAGCACCGCGTTTTCCGCCGGACGGGAAAAGAAGTCATCAGGGTTGCGCATGAAATATTGATCTAAAGCATCCTCCTGACCGATGAGGATAACTGCTGATTCGCGCTGGCTGCGGCCAACACGGCCCCCGCGTTGAAGGGTCTGCATTACCGATCCGGGGTAGCCCACCAGAATGCACAGATCGAGTCCGCCGATGTCGATACCCAGCTCAAGGGCACTGGTGGAAATCACCGCCAGCAGTTCGCCGGAGGACATCTTCTGTTCGATCTCACGTCGTTCTTCAGGCAGGAATCCGGCCCGGTAAGCACTGATGCGATCCTTGTATTCCCCGGCCTTTTCATTAACCCACATGGCGATGAGCTCGGTCATCTTGCGCGATTGGGTGTAGACGATAGTCCGCAAGCCACGGGCCAACCCGGCTTTAAGCAGCTGGATGGCCGCGCTGTAGGGCGAAACCTGCGGATTGAAAAAGATATAATTGCGTTTACCGGAAGCGGCCCCTGATTCAGTAATGGGACTCACTTCCAGCCCGGTGAGGTCGTGGCAAAGCTCCGCCGGGTTGCCCACGGTTGCAGAAGAAAAGATAAAAGACGGCTCGGCCCCGTAATATTTGCAGATTCTAAGCAGCCTGCGGAAAACCATGGCCATGTGCGAACCCATGACCCCTCTGTAAGTATGGACTTCATCAACCACAATATGGGTCAGTCCGGCGAGAAAGGGTGCCCATTTTTCATGATAGGGCAGCATGGAAAGATGGAGCATTTCCGGGTTGGTCAGGATCACTGCGGGCGGGGTGTCGCGGATTTTTTTGCGGCGGTAGGGGGAAGTATCCCCGTCATAGATAGCCGCTTCAGGACGCACGTGCTCAGGCAAAAGAGCAGCCATCTCATTAAAAGTCTTCAGCTGGTCCTGCGCCAAGGCTTTGAGCGGAAAAAGGTAGAGGGCATGGGAATCAGAATCACGCAGACATTGTTCCAGCACGGGCAGATTGTAAGTGAGTGTCTTCCCGCTGGCTGTGGGCGTAGCCACAACAACATTGCGTCCGGCGCGGGCGTAATCGGTTGCTTCAACCTGATGGGAGTAGAGCTGTTCAATATCCCGAAAGCTGAGCACGGAATTCACGGACGGCGAAAAAGGGCGGCGCGGCTCTCCGTAGGAGGCATCGGTCCCGTCCATGGTCCGGTGATGAACCACCTGATCACCCATTGTGGGTGAAGCAAGCAGCGAGCTTATATATTCCTGTATTCTGTCTTGATGACTCAATTGATGTCTCCGACGGCCCTGCCGGGGGCTTTGACTTGATGCGCTATCGCGCTTTTTCATGAAAAGATTTCGCCTCCGGCGGTCAAAGGAGCTAAGCCCCTTTGGAATCCCTATTAGTTAAAATAGGTTTATTTCTTTGTTGGTGGCAGGAAAATAGAGTCATCATGTAATCATATTTCGTCAAGAAAAAAGGACCGTGCGAATAAACACACGGTCCTTTTTATAAGCTAAGTTGGCGAAGCCCAAATAAAAGGGTTTAAGCCGCCGGAGGCATTGTTTTATGCCTTTACAGTTTCAGCTGCAACTTCGCCGCGTTTGGCTGCGATGTCGGCAGCTGCGGTGAAGATAACGTCGGTGGAGCTGTTCAGTGCGGTCTCAGCGGAGTCCTGAATTACGCCCACGATGAAACCTGCAGCAACAACCTGCATGGAGATTTCGTTGGGAACGCCGAACAGGGAACATGCGAGGGGAATCAGCAGCAGGGAGCCGCCGGCAACACCGGAAGCACCGCATGCGGATACGGAAGCGATGAGGCTGAGCAGCAGTGCGGTTGCGATATCAACCTGAATACCGAGGGTGTGAACAGCAGCAAGGGTCATCACGGTGATAGTGATAGCCGCGCCGCCCATGTTTACAGTAGCACCCAGCGGGATGGATACGGAGTAAGTATCTTCGTGCAGGTCGAGTTTCTTACACAGTTCCATGTTCACCGGAATGTTTGCTGCGGAGCTGCGGGTAAAGAATGCGGTGATACCGGATTCACGCAGGCAGGTCAGCACCAGCGGGTAGGGGTTGCGCTTGGTCTTGAAGAAAACGATGGCCGGGTTGATGATCAGGGCCATGGTACCCATGGAGATGAGCAGAACCATGATCAGGTGGCTATATCCTGCCAGTGCGGAAAAACCGGTGGTGGCGATGGTGTTGGATACCAGACCGAAAATACCCAGAGGAGCAAAGCGGATAACCAGCTTAACAATGCCGGAAACGCCGTCGGAGAGGTCGTTGAGCATCTGCTTGGTGGAATCGCTTGCATGCTGGAAAAAGAAGCCGAGAGCAAGGGCCCAGGCAAGGATACCGATGAAGTTACCGGTGTAGAGGGCGTTGACCGGGTTATCCACGATCTTGAAGAGCAGGGTGTTCAGAACTTCAGCAATGCCGCCCGGAGGGGTTGCACTGGTGTCGGTAGCAACCAGAGTCAGGGTGGTAGGCATGAGGAAGCTCATGGTAACTGCAACGAGGGCAGCCATGAAAGTACCTACGAGATAGAGAGAAATAATGGAGCGCATGTTGGTGTGTGCGCCTTTCTTCTGGTTGGCGATAGACGCTGCAACAATTACGAAAACAAGAATGGGTGCAACTGCTTTCAAGCCCTTAACGAAGAGGCTGCCCAGAATGCTTACGGAATTTGCTGCTTCAGGAGCAACGGTTGCCAGAGCTATACCTGCTGCAATACCGACCATGATCTGGACTACCAGACTGCCGGATGCAATGCGCTTAAAGATGTTGGAAGTTTGAGTCATGTTTATCCCCCGTGTTTTAAAAAAAAATTTATGCTAGACGGCTTCCTCATAGGTAGATGTTGTGAAAGTTGTCAACAAATTTGTTTAAAATAAGCCATTGATTAATTTGAGGCTATGTTTTTTTCGTATTCAGCAAAAAATTAATAAGCAAAACACAAGCATAGATAGTTGCGCAACATTGGGTTAATATTGTATTGTTGCCGATTTCAATTGTGAAACTGAATGAATGTTCAAACAGTGCATTAGGTTAATATGGGTCGATATCGAAAAATGTACAGTCTGTTTTTCCGGATTAATTAAAAAATAGCTTAATTTTTAACGAAAACGTAAAATAGCTAACCTTATTGTATGAGTAACTATCAAATAAAAAATATGGAATTTAAACAGTAAAACAGGAAAAAAGCATGGCAGAATCACCTCGGAAGTACATTTACTACTCGATTGCGGCTTCGATTATCACCATGATCCTTAAAACATGGGCCTGGTACGTTACTGATTCAGTGGGGCTGCTTTCCGATGCATTGGAAACTCTGGTCAACCTTTCGGCTGCGCTTTTCGCATTGGCAACCCTGACTCTGGCCCTGAAGCCGGCTGATGAGCAGCATGCCTACGGTCACGGCAAGGCGGAGTATTTTTCCAGCGGTGCGGAAGGGATGCTTATCCTCGTGGCCGCCGTGGGGATTGTCTATGCCTCGGTGGAAAGATTTATGAATCCGGCAGTGCCGCTGAATCTCGGCTTGGGTCTGGGTATAGCATTGCTTTCGTCAGTGGTGAATTTCGTCACTGCCAAGATTATGCTCAAAGGTGCTAAGGTGCACGATTCCATCATTCTAGAAGCTGACGCCAAACACCTGCTGACCGATGTCTGGACTTCTGTGGGATTGGTTGCCGGGCTAGGTATCATGCTCTTTACCCCGCCGTCGTGGGCCTTCATTGATCCGCTCATTGCCATGATTATGGCCGCAAATATTGTTTTCACCGGATTCTCCCTGATTAAAAAATCCTATTCCGGACTTATGGACAACACCCTGCCCCGTAAAGAGCTGATGGTCATAGATTCCGCCATCCGCAGTTGCGCAGGTGAAGATGCACTCTACCATGGCCTGCGTACCCGCAAGGCCGGATCGCAGCGTTTTGTGGATTTCCACCTGTTGCTGCCCGGGGAATCCACCATTACCGTCTCCCATGATTTATGTAATGAAATTGAAGACTGTATCAAATCGGATTTGAGGAATTGCCATGTGACCATTCATGTGGAGCCAAAGGAAGATGCTGCTTCCTACGATTGTGAGGAGACCGGAGGGCTATGCGGTTCCATGATCCGGCTGAATGAAAAGCTTGGGGAAAAGGAATAGTTGCTGATGGTTATAAAGTGTAAAATCAATCACATCCATCTGGATACAGAACTTGAATCCATTCTGTTGCTTCCTGATGGCAAAGGACCATTTCCGGCTGTGCTGCTTTTCCATGAATATACCGGGCTGACTGAAGCAACAGTCGACCATGCCCGCAGACTGGCCGCAGCAGGATATGCTGTACTTGCTGTTGATTTCTATGGAGTCCGCAATCGTCCTTCTACTATAGATGAAGCACGCACCACTCACCGCATCTATCGCAATAACCGTTTGCTTATGCGTGAGCGGGCCAAGGCTTGCCTTGCTGCTTTGTGTGGTCAACCGGATATTGATCCATCCCGGGTTTATGCTCTCGGCTTCTCATTCGGAGGAGGTGCGGCATTGGAGCTGGCCCGCACCGGGGCTGATTTGAAAGGTGCGGCATCAGTGTACGGTTATCTGGATACTACTCATCCCGTTTCCACAAAAGATATAAAATGCCCGCTGCTTGTGGTCCATGTAAATAGTGATCCCGTGGTTCCTGAAGAGCACTTGCATATGTTTGAAAATGAAATGAATGATGCGGGCGTAGAGTATGAGCTGATCCGGCTTGACGATGCACAGCACGGCTTTGCGAACCCCGAAGATGAGGGGTTTGATGAACGGTTGGCGGAAGAAATGTGGGGGAAGGTGCTGGGTTGGATTGGTGAAAAGTAACCGAACGGTTACTATTTGCGCGTGTTGTGCTTTGTTTTTAGAAAAAGTAACCGATCGTACACTTTTGTTGACTTTTTTGCCTTTTTGTCTGTAAAAGTAACCGATCGTACACTTTTTAGGAGAGTTTTTTATGAGCAAAATTTCATCTCCAGAAGAACTTGGCGCATTTATTCGTTCTTGCCGCAAGGAAGAAGGGATTACTCAGGAAGAGTTGACTGATCTTGTCTTTGCCAGCAAAAAATTTCTTGTTGATTTGGAACGAGGTAAGGAAACAGCCCAGATTGGTAAAATCTTCACTGTAATGGAGGGATTAGGTATCACAATGCATCTATCCACCCGCAAAGATGAAGGTCTTTAGCAGTGTATCTTTACGTATATGACGCTGAAATTTTGCTGGGAACGCTTTATTGCCCTGCGAAGGTTTCTGAATGGAGCTTCAGCTACAGTGATGAGTGGCTGCAGTCCAAGACTAGCTTCAATCTTTCATGTTCAATGCCCTTACAGGAAGAACCATTCATTGCTGAACTTGTATATAATTATTTCAGTAACCTTCTGCCTGAATCAAGTCTTCGTACGGTCATTGCCAGACGTTTAGGGGTTTCGGAAGAAAACAGCCGGGCTTTGCTTGAGTCTTTAGGTGGTGAGTGTGCCGGACGGATTTCTCTGTATACAGAAAAAAAGGGTGAACATGGCTTAGAGCAGACAATCCCTGAATATAAGGCACTTACACTGCCCAAATTTGTAGATCTGGTTAATGAACTTCCGCAACGTCCTTTTTTGGTGGAGAAAGAAGGTATACGCCTTTCACTTGCCGGCGCGCAGCAGAAACTGCCTATTTATTATGATGGTGAAATCATCGCCATACCGCAGGGCGGATTACCAAGCACCCACATCGTCAAACCTCCCATGCGCGATTTTCCCGATACTGTTGCCAATGAGTTGTTTTGCATGTTGCTGGCAAAAAACATGGATTTTGCTGTGCCGGATGTTATGCCGTTGCCGTTTGATGACTCATTTCTATTCTGCATATCTCGATATGACCGCAGGTTGCAGAAGGACGGCATGCAGCGTTTGCATCAGGAGGATTTCTGTCAGGCACTAGGGCTTTCCGCACATCAGAAATACGAGGCTGATGGTGGAGTTAACGCCGGGCAGTGTTTTCATATTTTACAGGATTTCTCAGCCCAGCCTGCAAAAGATCGGCTTTCCCTGTTGCGCATGTTTATTTTTAATTACTGCATCGGCAACATGGACGCGCATGGTAAGAATTTTTCTCTACTTTACACCCATGCAGCCCCGACCCTTGCTCCGTATTACGATCTGCTATCCACAATCATTTACGAAAATACCAGCGACAGGCTGGCTATGAAAATCGGACGCGAAAACAGACCGGATTGGATTCAGGAGCGTCATTGGGAACGATTTGCGGATGAAATAAATATTCCGTTCAAGACCGTGCGCAAACATTGCCTGCAGATAGTCAAACAGCTTCCTGAAGCAGCAGAAAAGACCGCAAAGCAAATTCAGGAAACATGGCCGCAACTTTATGATGAGCAGCAGTGCATTGGAAAAATTATTACGCACATTGAAAAGTATACAAGTAAACTTGCTATCCGACTGAATTAACAAAAACCCCCGGCACCTGAATTCAAGCACCGGGGGGTTCCAGAGAACATATATATAACAAGTTCCTACCAGCTGTTGCGGCGAACCCTTTCTTCTTTGTAACGGTCCAGTTTTTTGGATGCGTGGCCGGGGTGGCCGATGACGATGTAGCCCAGCGGGATTACGGATTCGGGCAGGTTGAAAAGTTTTTTGAAGCCTTCAATTCTGTCTTCCATGGGGGCGATTCCGGTCCAGACTGCGCCGAGCCCCTTGGCGTGAACAGCCAGCAACATATTCTGAATGGCTGCGGAGCAATCCTGCACCCAGTATCCGGCATATTTTTCAAGGCTGGTATCACCGCAGACCAGAATACCGATGGGTGCTTTATCGGCCATAGGGGCATATTCATTGATCTTGGTGATGGCGGTCTGTTTTTCCTTGTCGTCCACCACAATGAACTGCCAGGGCTGCTGGTTGCCTGCGCTGGGAGCCATCATGGCTGCACCGAGAAGGTCTTTGATGTCTTCTTCGGAAACAGGTTTATCTTCGAATTTTCTTACGCTTCTGCGGGAATAAATAGCTTCAAATACATCCATTTTTATTATCTCCGTTAATGGTTTGATTTCATGAATGTCACTTTATAGCACGACGCTGCGAAAAAGCGGATCATCTTTTTGTCTGAATATAAGACTTGTCCTTTCTTCTGATATGGCAGGAGGGAATCGGATTTGCTTTAAATATTTATGCAGGAGTATGATTAATTTTAAATAGTGCTTGATTAAAATCTCTATTGTTATATTCTATCCATAATCACACCCCTGATTTGGTCTGAAATACTTTTGGTTATTTTGCAGTCCAACCCCTTGGCGGTGCCGTTCTCCTCCCTCGCTAAACCGTTCGGCACCGCCTATCCTTTCCTAAAGAAGAAAGGGTGCACTTCTTACGAGGTGCACCCTTTCTTTGATTTTTATTTCTGTCCGAACTGCTATTTGTTTTTAAAAGCAATACGGAAACAGGCGATTGCTCCGCCCCAGGTAATACCGAGACCGAAGAGCATCATGATGATTGCGCTGGTAGTCATGTTCTATCTCCTTTTGAGGAAGTCACTGTTGGTGGAAGATACATTGGCAAATGCACTTTCTCTGCTGGAAAGCGCAAAGCCCACAGCAAGGCAGAGGGCAAGGGATGCCCAGCCGAATGCGATGATGGCTGTGTTGGAGTATCCACCGTAGTTCTTGGAGATGTCACCGATGAAGTTGGTTGCGATCATGAACCCGAGCATGGCCGGAACCACAAAGCGCAGGCTGTTCAGCCAGAGGTTGCCGACGGTGATTTCAGAGGTTTTGTTCACGTGAACGCGCATTTCATCGAGGTTGCAGAACCAGGCGATGAATACGATTTCAAGGAATCCGCCAATGAGGATACCGAAGTTGTTGACAAAGTGGTCAACAATATCCAGCAGCAGCAGGCCGCCGCCGGTGGTGAAAACCAGACTTACCAGAAAGCCGAGAGCGCAACAGATGGAAACTGCTTTCTTGCGGGAAACACCGAATTTATCGATGACGGAAGAAGCCACAACTTCGTTGATGGAAATCATGGAAGAAAGGCCTGCTACTGTGAGTGCTGCGAAAAAGAGCACACCGAAGAAGGCGGGAGCGGGCATCAGGTTGATTGCGGTGGGCAGGGTGACAAATGCCAGACCAACGCCTGCACCGGCAACATCCTTGATGGGCACGCCCTGCTGCTGGGCCATGTAGCCAAGCACACTGAAGATCATGATACCGGAGATGATACTGAATCCGCAGTTGATGAATACAGTCATGCAGGCGTTGTTGTTGATGTCGGACTCTTTGGGCAGGTAGCTGGAGTAGGACAGCATGATACCGAAGCCGATAGAGAGGCTGAAGAAGATCTGGCCGAATGCGTCAGCCCAGACTTTGCCGTCCATGATGGCTGCAAAATCAGGCTTGAAGAGCCAGTTCAGGCCGTCCATGGCACCGGGAAGCATGAGCCCTCTGCCGATGAAGATAAACACAAGCAGGAAGAGAAGGGGCATGAAGATCTTGTTGACCCTTTCAATACCGGCCTTAACCCCGGTAAATAAGGCAACAAAGGTGAATGCCCAGGCTGCGGCAGTTGCCAGGAAGATGGAACCCTGCACGTTGCCCATGTTCATGGGGGAATCGGTCAGACCGAGGAAGCTTCCGAAGAAGAAGTCCTTGGGAGCGTCTCCCCATCCTTGAGTGAAGGCAAGGCCCACGTAGTTCATCGCCCATGCGATAACTACTACATAATAAGAGGCAATGATGAATGATACCACTACCTGCCACCAGCCGAGCCATTCCCATTTTCTGGAAATGGATGAGAAAATTTTTGGCGCGGAACCCTTGAATTTCTGGCCGAGACCGAATTCAAGGATCATGAAGGGGATACCCGCAGCAAGCATTGCCACAAAGTAAGGGATGAGGAATGCACCACCGCCGTTTTCATAAACCATGTAGGGAAAACGCCAGATGTTACCCAACCCGATTGCAGAGCCTACCGCAGCCAGAATGAATCCGGAACGGGAACCCCAAGTTTCTCTTTTTTGCATGTTGTTTGAACTCCTTAAGAAAAAACCAACTGAAATCAGCAACCATTTTACTGAATCAGCAAAAACTATATGTAAAATGTGCTAAACGCACAATTGAGCATACCGCATAGAATACATTTCGATTATTGTCCATCAAATTCGGCAGCTGATTTCCGGAATCGATTGGAGTTTGAGTGTAGTCGCAATATTATTTTGCATATCTAAAATGTATAAATAAGAAAAATGAAATTTATACATGTATATTTTTCGTGTATCGAAAACAAAAGCTGCATTAAAGAAAATATTCGGAAATAGCATTTTACTGGAAACAATCCAAAAATTTTACTGTTCCTACATGGGAGCAGAAGAGTGCTCAAAACAGAGTGCTCGACTAAAGCCCATGTTGATATTATGCTTTGCCGGATAACTTTAAGGAGTCGTTATGGCACATATTCTTGTTCTTGATGATGTTGTGGACGCAGGCATACTCCTCAAGCGCATTCTGGAACGCAAGGGGCATGAAGTGAGTGTTTTTTCCGAAGAGGAAGAGGCCCTTGCATTTGTGGACGGCAACAATGTCGAGCTGGCTATCCTTGATATTAAGCTCAAGAAGATGACCGGGGTGGAAGTTCTGGAGGAAATGAAAAAAATCCTTCCGGAACTGAAAGTGATCATGCTTACCGGGTATCCGACCCTTGAAACCGCCCGCGAATCCCTTAAGCACGGGGCCAACGAATATTGCGTCAAGCCCATTGATAAAGAAGAGCTGGAAGCCAAAGTCGCTACAGTATTGGAAACTTAGCTGACGCATTAAAATTGAATAAAGGCAGCAGAAAAATACGCAGGTGTATTTTAATTTGAGCTTGAATAAGCAGGGTAAATCTGCTTTTTAGAGGCAGTTTTCCTGCGTGAAAGTGCATTTATATGTTCATTATATATAGCCGGACAGTCCCGGTATCAATTTAAGGAGTATTTAACATGTCTGATTTATCTATACTTTTTCCCGGTCAGGGTTCTCAGGAACCCGGCATGGGCCGTGATCTTGCTGAAAAATGGTCTGCTGCCATGGATATGTGGAAGTTTGCTGAAGCCGAGTCCGGCCTGCCCCTGCGTGAAATCTACTGGGAAGGTGATGCCGCAGATATGGCCAAGACCGATGCCCTGCAGCCCGGCCTGACCGTGGTCAACCTGTCCATCTGGTCTTACCTCAAGGAAAGCCTCAAGCCTGCGGCAACTGCCGGGCACAGTCTCGGTGAATTTGCCTCCCTCGGTGCTTCCGGCGTTCTTTCCATTGAAGACACCATCAAGGCTGTTTCCCTGCGCGGTAAACTTATGTCTCAGGTTGCCAACGAAGATCACGGCATGGCCGCTGTGCTCAAAATGGATCAGGCTGCAGTGGAAGAAGCTGTTGAGTTCGGTGCATCCGAAACCGGAAAAGAACTGCGTGTAGCCAACTACAACTCCCCGGCCCAGTATGTGATCAGCGGTGAAAAAGCAGCCATCGAGGCCGCCGGAACCGTGATCAAGGAAAAGAAAGGCCGCGCAATTCCCCTGCCGGTCAGCGGCGCATTCCACAGCCCGCTCATTCAGGAAGCAGCTGATGAATTCGCTGCCTACCTCGGCAAACTGGATTGGAACGGACCCGCATTTCCTGTTTACTTCAATGTCACTGCCGCTGCACAGTCCAACCCTGAAGAAATCAAGAAGATCATGTCTTCCCAGATGACCTCCTCCGTGCGCTGGATTGAAATCGTAACCAACCAGTACGCTGCCGGAGCACGCAACTTCCTCGAACTGGGGCCCAAAGGCGTGCTGACCAAACTGCTGGTGGCCAACCTCAAGGGCAAGGAATACGAAGGAAAAGGCATCGGCAATCTGGAACAGGCTGACGCTTTTAAGTAAGAAAGATACTAGATGCGCTTTGCGCTTTTGATGAATTGATTTTGCCTCCGGCGACTTAAACCCTTTTCCAAAAGGGTTTAAGAATCCCAAAACGTTTTAGTAGGGCTTCGCCACCGAATTATATAAACGGGCTGTCGATTTTCGGCAGCCTGTTTTTTATGTCTCAAATAGTATAATCCCCGTTTCCGAATAGTGTTTTTAATTTAACAGGGCTGTGTTAAAATCATCTTCTGATTTTCTTGGTGTCACCAATCAATATATTTCCCGGAGACCATATGAAAACATTGACTGCTTCCCGCATGGAACGCTGCATAGGCTGCCATTCCTGTTCCTTTGCCTGCGCCCGGCTGGTGCATAAACTTTTGTCGTGGAATACCGCAGGTATCAGGATTGCTTCTTCCGGCGGACTTTCCACCGGATTTATGGCCAAGGTCTGTCTGGCCTGCTCTCCGGCTCCCTGTGCTGAAGCCTGCCCCACCGGGGCCATGAAAGCGCGCAAGAAAGGAGGCGGAGTCATCCATAAAAAGGACCTCTGTATCCGTTGCGGTAAATGCGCGGAAGCCTGCCCGGTGGACGCCATTTATCTGGATTTGAAAGACCGTCCTTACGTGTGCATCCATTGCGGGCGTTGTGTTGAATTCTGTCCGCATGAATGTCTTGAGCTGGTTGAATCAGATAAGGGGAGGGACTAAAAATGATACGTGATTATTTCAGGGTCCTCGTTGTTGATCTGGGCAGCGGCAAAGGCAGGGTGGTCAAGGTTGACGGACGCAACGAATTTGCAGGCGGCAGCGGGCTTGGGGCGTTGCTTTTTGAGAAATACGGGCATGCTGACCGTGCTTGGGACGATCCGGACCAGCCGCTCATTTTTTCCATCGGTCCTTTGACCGGACTGTTTCCGCTCATGAGCAAGACGGTCTGTTCATTCAAATCTCCCTACCACGACCAGTTTGCCGAGAGCCATGCCGGGGGACGTTCGGCACTGGCCATCCGTTTTGCGGATTATGATGCGCTGGTCATCACCGGACGTGCTGAGCGTTTATCCTGCCTCTCCCTTGGGATGAAACATCTGGAAGTAAAGGACGTGCAGTTTCTGGCCGGGAAGGATGTCTTCAGTACCGGCAAAATTCTGCGTTCCATGTTTCCCGGATCCGGGCATCGCTCCATTCTGCGTATCGGTCCTGCCGGGGAGAACCTTTCGGCTATGGCCTGCATCAATGCCGATACCTACCGCCATTTCGGGCGGCTGGGTTCCGGCGCGGTCATGGGGGCCAAGAATCTCAAGGGGATTGTCATTCAGGGTGACGGTTCCTTTGCACTGCCGGAAAGTAAGGAATATGCCAAGATTTACCAGCAGGTTTACGAGAAGATGACCGCCACCGACATGATGAGCAAGTACCATAACCTCGGTACTGCAGCTAATCTGGACGCACTCAATGAGCTGGAATCCCTGCCGTGGCGCAATCTGCAGGCCACCAAGGACGAGGAGATTAGCGGGATTACCGGAAAGAAATTTGCCGACGATACCCTGCTGCGCAATGCGGCCTGCGCCGGATGTCCGGTGGGCTGTATCCATATCGGTTTTGTGCGCGAAAAATTCATGGAGGATAACCAGTACCTCTACCGTCAGGTGGCTTATGATTACGAGCCGATTTTCGCCACCGGGTCCATGCTTGGAGTGACTGACGCCTTTAAGGTGCTGGGTATCATGGATGAAGTGGAAAAGGCCGGGCTGGATGTCATGTCCGGCGGGGTGGCCCTTGCATGGGCTACCGAGGCTTATGAAAAGGGGCTGGTCAGTGAGACTGAAACAATTATCCCTCTCGCTTTCGGTGACGCTGAAAATTACAAGAAAGCAGTGCAGTACATGGGCAGTGCGGAAAATGAATTCTACACCGCATTGGGCAAAGGTTCTCTGGTGGCGGCCGCAAAATATGGCGGAGAGGACTTTGCCTGCGTGCTCGGTCAGGAAATGGCCGGGTATGCCACGGGAGAAGCATTCTACGTTGCCGAAGGACTGGGCTTTCGTCATTCCCATCTGGATTCCGGGGGGTATTCCTGGGACCAGAAGAACGACCGCAAGGATGCAGACGAGGTCTGTGATTTCCTGATCAGCGATGAAACCGGACGGGCCTTCCTGACTTCCATGGTTTCCTGTCTCTTCGGGCGCGGGGTCTACAAGGATGAGGTCCTTGCCGAATGTTTGAAGTCCGTAGGTTATGATGAAATAGCTGAAAATATGGATCTTATCGGGGAAAGGGTCCGGGCCATGCGTTGGAAAATACGTTTTGAAACCGGATATGATCCGCAGAAGATCAGCATCCCCAAGCGTTACCATGAAATAACCACTTGGAAGGGCAAAACAGACCCGGAATATCTGGAAAAATTGAAATATGAATATGGGCGCAGAATTTGCGAACTGGTCTCGGATGAGGCTCTCGGGGGTCTCGGTCTGAAAAAAAATGAATAAAATTAAAAAAAGTACTTGCCAAGCAGGCGCTGTTTGGTTAGTTATCTCTCCTCAGCGGCGCCGAGGTAGCTCAGTCGGTAGAGCAGGGGACTGAAAATCCCCGTGTCGGCAGTTCAATTCTGTCCCTCGGCACCACTAAGTGCCTAGAATAGCCCTCATGAGAAATCATGAGGGCTTTTTCGTGTTCTAATCCTGTGAATCCACTTCACCCTAATTTACGAAGTTCGGGGCAGATGAATCCACTTCTTCATGGGCGGAAATCTTTTCGATCATCTCCTGCAGCCTGAGATGGGAGCCAAGCAGAAATATGCATTGCCCGTATTTACCGTTCGGCCTGTCGAGCACCTCAATTACTCTCATGTTTTCATCTGCGGCAATGATCCGGGCATCATTTTCACTGACCCCTTTTTCAAATCTGACTATGATCTGATTTTCAACGCTGTCCTCACTGAAGGCTGTGTCGGTTACGCCCAGCAGGCTAAAAAGCTGAAAGAAAATTAGAAATGCGGAAGTAAGAAATATTTTGAACATCGTTTATGCTCTCCATGTGTGTTTATTTATGTGGCAGGGTTTTGTTGATCGATATTTTGGATAAACTGAATGTGCAAGGTTAACTTGTGATGATTTTCAGCCCAACTTACTCCACCCCCAGTTTCGCATAATTTTGATTGAGTTCAAGCCGGAAATGTTCTTGAAAGGCTGTTTCGGTAATGCTCGGCTGCTTGTCCTTGAACTGCACGCAGGCAATGGTGTTCTGCAGCTTTTCTTCATCCGGGCGGATGGCGATAATTTTCCCGGTTGCAATTTCCCTGTTCATCAGGTGGCTGACTGTGATCCCCGCTCCCAGTCCCGCTTTAACGGCTGAAACAATGGCCTCGGAGCTGTCCGCAATGAACACAAGGTTCAGTTGTTGCGGTTCGCGGTTGAAATGTAATTTGAACCAGCTGCGGAAAAGGGCGATATCATCTTTGTAGCCGATGAAATCCAGCTGTTTCAGATGTTCGTAGCCTGTGCCGTTGACCCTTGCCCAGTAATATTCTTTGGAGCAGGCCAGTACAAACTCTTCGCGTACCACAGGTTCGATTGAATAGGCCGAAGTTCCCCCCGGTGTGTCCATGAAAAAGGGCAGAATGTCGATGTAGGCAAAATCAAGCTCCCCGGCAGCAACTTTTTCAAAAAGCACCTTTGGTTCATCCAGTTCGAGCTGCATGGTTACGCCCGGATATTTCCGCCGGAATGATCCGAAGATGGGCGGCAGGTATATTTTTCCGAATTCCGTGGGTGCGCCGATCCTAAGCGGCCCCGAAGGCGTTTCCAGCCCATCATTGATATGGCGCACGCCCTGCTCCAGTTCATCCATGAACCCCTGCACAATGCTATACAGTTTTCTGCCTGCGGCAGTGGGCACAAGTCTGCGTTTGACCCTCGTAAATAATTCTGTCTGCAGTTCTTCTTCCAGTTTTTTTAAATGCTGGCTGACCCCGGACTGGGTGATGTGCAGTTTTTTGGCCGCCCCGGTGCTGCTCTGTTCATTAAATATGTGGAAGAAGACTTTCAGTCTGTTCAGGTCGGGAAGCATTGTTTTGCCTAGTTGGTAAGTTTTAATAATCAAAAAAAGTAGAACTATTAATTTTACTAATTACACGGAATGCCGTTATCTTTCAAGCACGAACACGGCAACTGATGTGCCGGAACAGATAAGAGGAAAATTGTTTTGAAGATAGGAATCATCGCGGCAATGGAAGAGGAACTTGCATTGCTGGTCAATAAATTAGACACGCCGAACGCTGAATCATTCGGCCAGTTTACCTACCACACCGGAAAGATAAACGGCGTTGAGGTGGCTTTGTTTTTGTGCGGAATCGGTAAGGTCAACGCTGCTGTAGGAACTACCCTGCTGCTGGATAAATTCAAGCCCGACTACTTGATCAACACCGGAGTGGCCGGAGCTTTTCCCGGCAACATTAATGTCGGTGATATCGTGGTTTCATCGGAGGTGCGTCATTACGATGCTGATGCCACCGCCTTTGATTACGAGATGGGCCAGATTCCCCAGATGCCCGCTGCTTATCAGGCTGACAAGCTTTTGCTCGGATTGGCGCAGAAGGCTTGGATCAACGAGGACACCATTAACGTGCATCAGGGACCCGTACTTTCGGGTGATTCTTTCATCCATACCCCGCAGCAGATTTCCGCCATCGAGCAGAAATTCCCCGATGTCATGGCCGTGGAAATGGAAGGTGCGGCCATCGCCCAGACCGGGTTTCTGTTCAACGTGCCCTTTATCCTGATCCGCTCCATTTCAGATAAAGTGCACGAAGACGGTAGCAGTGCTGTCTACGAGCAAAGCATGGAAAAAGCCGCCGCCAATTCTGTGCGCATGGTTTTGTCTATGTTGAAAGAATTATGATGCGCTTCGCGCTTTTATGGAACGATTTCGCCTCCGGCGGCCAAAGAAACTTTTTGGAAAAAGTTTCTCTGGACTCTTCAAAAACTTTTAATAGGCTTCGCCGCTTTGTTTTAGAGAGAGCAAATGAATAAGATAGAAAGTTTCAAAATAGATCACACCAAGCTTAAACGCGGTATTTATGTTTCGCGCCGTGATGAGATCGGTTCTGAAAATATCACCACTTTTGACCTGCGCGTAAAAGAACCCAACAATGAACCTGCCCTTGATCCTGCTGCTGCGCATACCCTTGAGCATATGGGGGCCACTTTCCTGCGCAATCATGCAGAGTACGGGGATAAGATCATTTATTTCGGCCCCATGGGTTGTATGACAGGGTTTTATCTGTTGCTAAATGGCCGCTATGATTCAAAGGATGTTGTGGGCCTGATTCAAGAATTGTTTAAATTTGCTGCTGATTTTGCGGGGGATGTGCCCGGCGAGTCCGCAGTTGAGTGCGGAAACTATACATTTATGGATTTGCCGTTGGCAAAGTTGGAAGCTGCGAAATATTACGAAGAAGTGTTGGATGGGATCGGCCTGGATAATTTGAACTATCCTGAATAAAAAGAAAAAGCCCTTGTGAATTTTCACAAGGGCTATTCTAGGCAGGTGGTGCCGAGGGACAGAATTGAACTGCCGACACGGGGATTTTCAGTCCCCTGCTCTACCGACTGAGCTACCTCGGCGCCGGAAGAAATGTTTCTACGCAGAACGCAAAACGAAGTCAATAATTATTTGTGAGCTAAAATTAAAATTGATTATTTTAATTAGCCCTAACTATATTCTTCCTTACCCGTTCATCTTTTCCAATACCTTATACAAAGCCTGAGTGCCAAGCTCCTCATAGCCAAGTGCCATGGCTGAGATGTAGAACTGGTTGACCAGTGCCAGGCCGGGCAGGGACAGGTTCATGCGTTTGGCCTCATCAAGGGCGATGCCCATATCTTTAACAAAGTGTTTGATGAAAAAGCCGGGGTTGAAATCGTCATCGGCAATGCGGCGACCGAGATTGTTTATGGACCATGATCCGGCCGCGCCGGAGCCGATCACATCGATCACTTCATTAAGGTCCATGCCCGCTTTGTGGGAGTAAAGCAGGGATTCCACCACTCCGATCATGGTTCCGGCGATGAGAATCTGGTTGCACATTTTAGTGTGCTGACCTGCGCCCGGTTTGCCCATAAGCCTGATATTGCTGCCCATCACTTCAAAAAGCGGATTCACTTCATCAAAAGTTTTCTGTTCCCCGCCGACCATGATTGCCAGCGTGGCATTGCGTGCGCCGAGGTCGCCGCCGGATACCGGGGCATCAAGTGCGCCCACGCCTTTAGCAGCAGCTTCTTCGGCAATGCGTTGGGCCAATGCCGGTTCGGAAGTGGTCATATCAACGATAATTTTGCCGGAATCAGCATTTGCCAACACGCCGTTTTCACCGAGTATGGTCTGTTCCACATCCACGGGATAGCCCACAATTGTGAATATTATGTCCGCATTCTTGGCGACTTCCGCCGGGGATTCGCACCATGTTGCGCCTTCGGCCACCAGCGCATCAGCTTTGGATTTGGTGCGGTTGTACACGTATGCTTCATTGCCAGCTTTGATAAGGTGCATGCACATGGAAGCACCCATAACTCCAGTTCCGATCCATCCGATTTTCTTGCTCATAATATTAAATCCTCATTTTGAAATTATACGCAGCGAAGCTCAAATAAAAGTTTTTGGGATTCTTAAACCCTTTTTTCAAAAAGGGTTTAAGCCGCCGGAGGCGAAATTTTTTTATTAAAAAGCGCGATAGCGCATCAACTATTTATATAATGCGTAAGCCGTGGCTCCGACCATGAGCACCACCATGGAGATATTCACACTGTGGCGAACCATGGGCGAGCGCAACATTTTCATAAACGATTCCCCTGCAAAGCACCACAGGGAATGAAAGAAGGCCGCCCCGCAGGTGAAGGTGGCCACAAAGATCAGGATTTCCGTTGTCTGGTTTGCGCTGGGATCGACAAATTGAGCGAAGGCCGAAACGGTCATGGCGTAATGTTTCGGGTTCAGCGGGTGCAGGGCCAGACCTTCCACAAACTTGAAAGCTTTTGGTTTACCGGAAGAATCAGCCTGCATGTTCAGCACCTTCCACGCAAGGTAGAGTATGTAAATCATGCCGCCGATTTTCAGCACCGCCGAGACCTGCGGGTAGGCCATGAACAGCTGAGCCAGACCCATGGCGGTCAGGAAATCCATGGTCATGCCGCCGATAACCACACCGGAAAGAAAGGGGATGGAACGTTTGAACCCCACAGCCTGCCCAAGGGCCATGGATGCTATGTTGCCCGGACCGGGAGTTCCGGTCATGACAATGACAAATATAAGGAAAGCCCAGAAATTTTCTTGCATTTTGGTTGCCTCCGGCGGCCCTGCCGGGGGCCTTAAACCCTTTTGCAAAAGGGTTTAAGAATCCCAAAACCTTTTATTAGGCTTCGCCGCTTTGTGTTCTTTGTTAGGGATAATTGTGTGCTTTTGATTGCTTCATTGTATTCATAGCTCTTGACATTGTATGCAGTCAAATGGATTATTGTCTGCATGACAAAATGGATACCTGAATTGGAAGAAAGTACGCGCCCCAAGTTCAAGCAACTGGCCGATGCCATCGAGCGTGATGTTTACGCCGGGAAGCTCAGTCCTGGAGACAAGCTGCCTACCCACCGTGATCTTGCTGATGAGCTGAAGATGAACGTGAGCACAATCACCCGCGGTTACGCCGAGGCTGAAAAACGGGGGCTTATCAGCGGCACCGTGGGCCGGGGGACGTTCATTGCTTCCGATGCGATCACGTCGTCATCAATGGTCACTTTTGAACCGCATGCGCCGGGCATGATTGAGCTGGGTATGGTCAATACCTTCTATGATCTGGACCCGGATATTCAGGAAGGCATGAAGCGGCTGACCCGCCGCCGTAATCTGAATGCATTTCTCCGCTATACCGACCCGCAGGGCTTGCCGGAGCACCGTGAGGTTGGGGCTGAGTGGGCGAAGAGGTATCGGCTGGAGACAACTGCCGGGAATGTGCTGGTCTGTTCCGGGGCGCAGCATGCTTTGACCTGTTGCCTGAGCAGCCTGTTCCGGGCCGGGGACCGTATTGCCACGGATGCCTTGATCTATCCGGGCATGAAGACTTTGGCCAATATGCTCGGTATCCGGCTTGTTCCGGTTCCCATGGATGAGCAGGGTATGATTCCCGAACAGCTGGATACAATCTGCCGCAGGGAAAAGATCAACGGAGTTTCGCTCATGCCCGGTGTACAGAACCCCACCTCGGCCTGCATGTCTTATGAACGGCGGGAGCAGATTGCCATGATTGCCTGCAATCACGACCTGACCATCATTGAAGATGATGCCTATGCTCTGACCGTGGAAAGCAGCCTGCCTCCGGTCACATCCTTTGCCCCGGAACGGAGTGTGTTCATCGCCGGGGTTTCCAAGTCAATTGCCGTGGGGCTGCGGGTGGCTTTCATGGTTGCTGAGGGTGAGCGGTTCACGGCACTGGCTCATGCCATTTTGAATTCTGTGTGGATGACCCCACCGCTCAATGCTGAATTGATCGCGCAATGGATACAGGACGGTACGGCTGATATTACGGTCAAGCTCAAACGTCAGGCTGCCCGGCAGCGTTTTGATGCGGTCAGGGATTTGCTGGATGGCATGGGGCTTGGTGCTAACCCGTCCGGATTTTTTCTTTGGCTGGACCTGCCCGAACCTTGGAAAGGATACATGGTTGAACAACGCGCCCGCGAGGCCGGACTGAATATCTTCGGAGCCGAAAAATTCGCCGTGGGCGGCGGCCCGGTTCCGGCCAAGATCCGGCTTTCCCTAAGCGGGCCCAAGGATATTGAGGAGTTGCGCAAGGGACTTGGGATTTTGCGGGAAATATTGTTCAAGTAGTATTCTTATATGTTATCTTTATGTGTATCAGTGCATCATGGAGGAATGTATGCAGAAAATCGTAAACACCGATTTTGACGAAAATTCAATTGAAGGGTCTGATTATGATGCTTGGTTTAGGTCTGAGGTGCAAAAAGGATTGGATGAGTTAAATAGAGGGGAAGTGATTCCTCATGAAGAAGTGATTAGATCAATTAAAGAACTTGGTTATGAGATTGATGAATCGTCTCAAACTAATTGCTAATACTGATCAGTGAATGTAGCCTTCCTCTTCATGGGACACATCATAGCAAAAGATATCTACCGCCAACTGGGTGACAAAGTGGACGGAACCACCGTGCGTATGCCGTGGTCCGATTCCATGTGTGAAATGCTTAAAGCTCTTTATTCACCTGCGGAGGCGGAGCTTATTGTGCGCATGCCATATCGCCCGTCTTCTCTGGAGCGAATCTCCAAACTGACCGGGATGGATGAACGCAGCTTACGTCCCATGCTTGAATCCATGTGCCATAAAGGGCTGGTCTGCGACCTCTGGGAGAAGGACCGCTTTCTTTATATGATAAGCCCCTTCGTAATCGGTTTTTTCGAATTTACCATGATGCGTACCAAGGGCGAGCTGGATTCAAAGAAATGGGCCGAGCTGTTCAACGCCTACATGTTCGGCGACAAGTCCTTTTTTAAGGCCAACTTCGGCAGCGATGAACAGGTTTCCATCATGCGTACCCTGCCCCATGAAGGGACCATCCGTAATGCGGATCATGTGGAAGTGCTCGATTATGAAAAAGCATCCGCGCTGGTGGAGCAGCAGGACCGTTTTGCGGTCAGCCTCTGTTCCTGCCGCCATGAAAAAATGCATCTCGGTGAGCAGAAGTGCGGCATCGACCTTGAAACCTGCACCTCCATGGGTGAAGCTGCGGATTTCCTGATCCGCAATAATTTTGCGCGTGAGATTTCCCGTTCGGAAATGGACGACATTATGGCCCGTTCACGGGAGCTGGGCTTTACCCTTACCACAGATAATGTCCGCGATTATGCCGGATTCTTCTGCCACTGCTGCGGCTGCTGCTGCAACCTGATGAACGGGATCAAATATTCCGGGTATCCGGGTATTGTGGTTTCCTCCACCTTTATCGCTGAAGTTGAGCTTGCGGATTGCAACGGTTGCTCCAAATGCGCACGGGCCTGTCCCATTGATGCCATCACTATCCATAAAGAAGAAATTCCCGGTGCGGATAAACCGCGTCGCTTTGCAGAAATCAACAAGGATATCTGTCTCGGCTGCGGAGTATGCGCCTTGAAGTGTCCCACCGGGGCCTTGCAGATGGATAAACGCAAGCAGCGGGTCATCCATCCTGAAGACAGTTTTGAGCGCGTTATCCTGCAATCCCTTGAACGCGGCACCCTGCAAAATCTCATCTTCGACAATCCCAACAGCCGCAGTGAAGATTTCATGCGTTCCCTGCTGGGCGGCTTTCTAAAGCTCTCTCCTGTGAAAAAAGGTTTGATGGGCGATACTTTACGCTCCCGTTTTCTGAGCACACTGCGCAAAGCAACTTCCTGATCCGTACGGATTTTCCGGCTTTTCTTTTTTCTGTGCCCTGTTCGTAACTTTATGGGTTGCTGTCAGGGGGGATTCTGTTATTATTGAACCTGCCTCTTTTTATATCTTAGGGGGCCGGGGCATGTTCGTATTTCACAACCGAACCTTTCTTATTCCTGTTTTCCCGCTACCCCGGACCAGTTTTTTTATTGAATAAATTTTATCTGATTTCTTGAAGCCGGATTGCTAATCTGCAATGCTTACGGGGACTTTCAAGGGGTTTAAATTATGAATAATTATTAGGTACTTATTCGTAACAAAAGCGAACAAAATTTTCATAAACGAAAAACATTTAGCAACAAAAAACATAAAAATGTAAGAAAGTGGTCATTTTTTACATGCAATATGTTTTCAAATCTGTTAGAAAGCATTTAACCAAGAACTTGATACGCAGGTCCGCCCTTCAAGCGGCCCTTTCGGTTAAACATAAACAAGGCAGGTATGAGAAATGGGTGTAACCAGACTCTACAAAGCAATTTTCGAAATCACCAGAGCTGTAAACTCCAGCCTGGAACCTGAAAAAGTTCTGCACAACATTGCCGAGAAAGTGGCAACTGAAATGGAACTGAAAGGTTGTTTTATCAGACTTCTTGATCGCAAAGGTGAAGTGCTCAAAGCAGACGCATCTTACGGTCTGAGTGAACGTTACGAACAGAAAGGTCCTGTTGAGGTTTCCAAGAGCCGTCTGGATCAGGAAGTTCTTGAAGGCAAGATCGTATCCATCGCCGACGTAAGAAAAGATGACCGCTTCCAGTACCCTGAAGAAGCAGCTAAAGAAGGTCTCTGCTCCCTCGTAGTTCTTCCCCTCACCGCACGCGGTGAAAAAGTTATCGGCGTTCTGCGTGTTTACTCCGCTGAACTCCGTGAGTTCTCCGAAGAAGAACTGGACTTCCTCAAATGCGTTGCCGACCTTTCCGGTCTCGCTCTTGAAAACGCCCGCATGTACAGTGCTCTGAAGCGTGCAAGCGAACTGGCAAACGATTACATCTACCGCGTCGACGATCTGTAGGCCGCGTGAATATAAGGAATTTAAAATGAGCAAAGTAAAAGTAGGTATTAACGGTTTCGGCCGTATCGGCCGTCAAGTTCTGAAAACCATCTGGGAAAGACATCGTGACACTGTTGAAGTTGTTGCAGTCAACGACCTCTTCGACATCAACACTAACGCTGCACTTTTCGCACGTGACACCAACTACGGTAAATTCCCCGCTGAAGTAAAAGTGGAAGGCACCACCATGTACGTTGGTTCCGACTATGTTATCAAAAACTTCGCAGAGCGTGATCCCCGCCAGATTCCCTGGGGTGAGTGCGGTGTAGATATTGTTATCGAATGCACCGGTATTTTCAGAACCGGCCCCACCGCTGCCCAGCACCTCGAAGGCGGCGCAAAGAAAGTTGTTATTTCCGCTCCTGCAAAGGATGAGGACATCACCGTTGTAATGGGTGTAAACCACAAGGATTACGATCCTGCAAAACACACCATCATTTCCAACGCTTCTTGTACCACCAACTGCCTCGCGCCCATCGTTAAGACCATGCACGAGAAGTTCGGTATCGAGAAAGGTGTGATGACCACTGTTCACGCATACACCAACGACCAGCGTATCCTCGACCAGCCTCACAAGGACCTGCGTCGCGCCCGCGCTGCTGCATGCAACATGATCCCCACCTCCACCGGTGCGGCTAAAGCTGTTGCTCTGGTAATCCCCGAAATGGCAGGCCGTTTCGAAGGTTACTCCGTGCGTGTTCCCACACCCACCGTATCCCTTGTTGACTTCGTTGCAGTGCTCAAAAACGACACTACCACCGAAGAACTCAAGGCTACCCTGAAATCCGCAGCCGAAGGCGAACTCAAGGGTATCATGGGCTACTCCGAAGCTCCCCTTGTTTCCTCCGACTTCCTCGCCGATCCCCATTCCGGTATCGTCGAAGCGGACTTCACTGTTGTACAGGGCGGCAACCTCGCAAAGGTTTACGCATGGTACGACAACGAGTGGGGTTACTCCTGCCGTTTGGCAGACCTCATCGATTACATGGCTAAGTGCGGCCTGTAATCCCTGATCAAGTATAATAGATCGGCAGCGGTTCGGGATGTTTCCGTTGCCGGTTTTAAACCCTTTTCCTGAAAGGGTTAAAACCTCCCGACATTCGTCCGGGTAGTGGATGGACCCGGATTGAATAGTGAGATTCTTAAGATTGCCAAAACGGGCGACCTGTTAAACCACAAACAGGCCGCCCGTTTTGCATTTTCAAACCTGTTTGTTTTAGGGCGGACCTGAATCACCTGATTCAGGTCCGCCTTCGTTGTTAGTTTTGGTTCCTGTGTTTGGAGGTTTGTACATTAAATCAATATCTAACAGGAGAAATTAACAATGAAGGTCGTGAATTCTAAAGGTGGTAATTTTTTGAAAGGTTTGGATGAAGACGGGCTGTTCGGATCTGAAAGAGAACCGTCCATGAGTCCGCAAATGGAGAGCTTGCGTTCACTGGAAAAGGTTGAGCCGGAACTGCTCCAGCGTGCCCGGGACCGGGAAGAGGAAGAGCGCGATCTGCGGGTGCTGGATGCCTACAATAGTTTTGAGGCCGGGTTGCAGGAAATTCTTGCCAACCCTGAATACGGGGTCATGCAGTTGCGGGCCGGGGATGCGCAGTCGGCGGTGTTTGAGGTGAATGATTATTTTACCGAAGAAGGCGGCAGCCTGCGCGATGAATTGCCGGATGACGAATGCCGGACCCGGTTCATGGATATTCTTGAATCAAGGCGCAGGACAGCAATTGATACAGTTGCCCGGCACCAGAGTCAGGAATACCAGAACTGGAAGGAGAGTACTGCCGCCGCGACCATAGATTCCGTGCTCAAAGCGGTAAATCTCAGCCCGGATGCTGCTTCACTCATGCATGGTGAAGCCTTGCTTGAGGGGGCAATCATGCGGCTTTACCGGGGAAGTAATCCTGAACTCTTACAGCTGAGATTAATCACCGCCAAGCAGGCTATGTACGCAGGAGCACTGGAAACAATAGGGGGCAAAGATCCGGTCAGTGCGCTGATCATGACCGACAGCTGGAAAGAACAGCTTGGGGAAGCAAATTATGAACGGCTGCGCGGACTCTTTGAACCGCTGGCCCGGAACCAGTCCATGAAGCAGGAATTCTATTTCCTGCGCAATATGGATGACGAGCAGATTGAGGCGGAGCTGCATGATTTGAAAGATGATGACATGCGCCGCGAACTTGCGGAAATGCTGATCGCTGACCGCCAGTTGCGTGAAAGAGCGGAACGAAATGCAGCAGAAGAACGCATCAACATGGCCTGCCGGGTATTGTTCAAGAGATTTGTGGATGGAGTTCTCAGCTCCGAGGATATCCTTGATTCCGGCCTTGACGCTGAGATGCGTTCTCTGTGGATGCATATTTTCAGCTGCAAGGGTGAGAAAGGCAGCGAGGATGTATTGATCAAGGTTGTTGAAGCTGTGATCAACGATGAAATCAGTGAGGAATACCAGATTTATGCAGCCATTGTGCAGGGACTCGCTGAAGCTGATGCATCGTTGCTGGCGGCCCTGTTCACGTTTAAGGATAATCCTGAAGCCCGGCTGATGGTCAACGGCTTGCGGGAAATCGGCGAACGCAGCACTACAGCATCAGATGACCGGCGTGATCATGCTGCGGCGATCCGTGATTTTCTTCAGCGGGTAGCCGTAATGCTCAGCAAAGGCGAAACCTTCAGTGTAACCAAGGTGCGCAATGAAGTGATAGCGGATCATTTTAAGAACGGGAAGCTGGTAAAAGATGTTGAAAAGGCCCGGCTTTCCAAAAAAGAAGATGAAGAGTATCCTGATCCGGAATCATAAAAAATAAAAATGGAGCCGCCATGCGCCGTATATTATTAATCTTTGCACTTTTTGCTTTGCTGAGCGGATGTGTTCAGAAAAATCTTCCCGATTCGGCACATTACCTGACTCCCCTGCCCAAATCACAGGTGCAGGTGGATGATGTGCAGCTTGCTTACCGCACTTTCGGGGAAGGTCCGCCGCTGCTCATGATTATGGGCTACGCCGGGACCATGGATATCTGGGATGCGCAGCTGATTCGCGAACTGGGCAAAGAGCATACAGTGATCATTTTTGATAACCGGTCCATGGGCGGCTCCAGCAACGGTACCGAAAAAATATCCATCAAACGCATGGCAGATGACAGCGCGGGATTGCTGCGCGAACTGGGCTATCCGCATGCGGACGTCTTCGGCTGGTCCATGGGCGGACTTATCGCGCAGGAAATGGCCCTGCATTACCCGGAAAAGGTCAACAAGCTGGTGCTCATGGGTACATCCTGTGCTGCCCAGCCCGTAGAGTATATCACCCGCAAGCTGCTCAAGATGGATATGAAGGAAATTGCGGCCATGATATTCCCGCCGGGCTGGCTTGAAAAATATCCCGATGCTCTGGAAAAGCTTCCTCGCCCGGCAAGAGTTCCTGACCCCGCAATTGTGCAGGCGCAGGCCGATGCCATGATTGTCTGGCCCGGTAGCTGTTCGCGCCTTAGCGGTCTGGATAAATCAACGCTGGTAATTACCGGAGAGGATGATGAAATCCTGCCGGAACCGCTTAGTATTGAGATTACGGAGTTGGTGCAGGGAAGCTGGCTGGTGCGTTACAACAACGCTACCCACTGGCTCATGTATCAGGACCCAATAGGATTGGGAAAAACAGTGAATAATTTTCTAGCTGTAGAACAGGATTTGTTCTCAAATTAAAATAAAACTCCCGGATTATTTTTAAATATTCCGGGAGTTTTATATTCAATGACATTTTAACAAGCTATATGCGAAGCTTATCAAAAAGTTTTGGGATTCTTAAACCCTTTTTCCAAAAGGGTTTAAGGCCCCCGGCAGGGCCGCCGGAGGCATCAAATTACCAAATATTCTTAGTTACTTCCTGGGTATCATCAAAGAGCCTGGTGAAATCATCAAACGCGGTCAGTGCAGCGGCAGCTCCCTGCCCGGTGGCGGTGATGATCTGGCGCACGCCTCCGGTTACGTCACCTGCTGCGTAAACCCGTTCAACGCTGGTGCGCTGGGTGGGATCGACCTTGATGAATCCGTCGTCACGCAGTTCGCAACCCAGTTTTTCGGCCAGCTCGGTGTTGGCGGTATGGCCGATGGCAACGAAGACCACATCGGTGTCGTGAATGATCTCAGTGCCGTCCTTCTTGACGATACGGGCTGATTCCACCTGATCTTCGCCGATAATCTCGGTTACCTGAGCATCCCAGATGATTTCAATTCCTTCGCGTTCAACGGAATCCTGCAGAACTTTCTCGGCCCGGAATTTGTCGCGACGATGTACGATGGTGGTTTCAATACCCAGATGCTTGAGGTGCAGGGCATCGGTAAGCGCGGTGTTGCCGCCGCCGACAATGAGAGCCTTGCCGCCCTTATAAAAGTTGCCGTCGCAGGTAGCGCAATAGCTGACCCCATGACCGTAATGTTTATCTTCGCCCGGAACGCCTAGCATGCGCACGTTGACCCCGGTGGCAAGCATGACGCCTTTGGCCCGGTAGGTTTTGTCTTCAGTAGTGATCTCGATGCGCGGTCCGTGCTTAACTTCCTTGACCTCTGCGAATTGTTCTATCTCCGTGTACTCGCGGGCATGGGCACCGAGAATATCAACCAGCTCAAAGCCTTGGATCTGGGTGAATCCGGGATAATTTTCCACTTTGGGAGTAAGAGCCACCTGTCCGCCCACACCTTGTTTCTCAAGGATGATGCAGCTCATGCCGCTGCGTTTGGCGTAGATTCCGGCACTCATCCCGGCAGGCCCGCCGCCGATAATGACCAGATCAATGTCTTCGTAGACAGTGTCGTCGGGTTTAGACGTTTTCATGGCCTTCTGCTCTTCAATGACTTCTTCGAGAGGTTTGAGGAAGAGCAGCTGAAGCATGAATTTATCTTCCGGCTCCAGTCCCATGAAATCAACCTGATCATTTATGTTGGTATGCGGGACAGAACCGACATTATATTCGCGGGCCATGTTTTCATTATCAAGGGTGGAGACATTCCATGCTGAAATTTTGTCCGGCCTTGCGACGGCGGCCTTAAAGGCATTGATGGCCTGTCCGGGGCAGTAAGGGCAGGTGGGGCTGGCAAAGATTTTGATCAGCCTGTCTTCTTCAAGGGGATCAAGTATTTCCTGTGTGTGATCGGAAATCCCATCCACTCCTTTGGAGGCGAGATTGATTGCTTCAACCAAAGCGCGGCCTTCCTCCCCTGCGGGAGCACCGAGAAAACGGATATCGTATTCATCCGGGGAAATAAGCACTGTGGGGGTGGCGATGATATTGCGGTTTTTAGCCATTTCGCTGTCCATGGCATATTCACGCAGTTCAACTTTGTCGCTGAGCACATTGAAGGCCCGGCAGATATTCAGGGTGAATTCGTTGTATTCACGATGTTCGCCGTCTGCAGTGTAGACCTCAATGGTAACGGGCCGTTTAAAATCGGCAAAAAGCTTTTCAAGATATTCGCGGCTCTCTTCAGGAATGAAATTGCGGTATTTTTCTTCAGCACTCAGAGTGCTCATAGTGTATCTCCTTATTAGCAGCTATATTAATACTTTTATCAATATGACTTATTTTGCGGCTTCGGAAAAGAAGTTTTACCGAAACTCATTGCTCATATTATCAGTAATTATTCCTAAGAGCAATAATAGCAGCAATTATTTATAGATAAACTTGAAAATATCGACCGCTGCAAAAATGATTTTGGCAGGAGAAATGTTGAGCTTGGCGTAAAGCGGTTTCAGACTGGCTTTGTGGCCCCAAAGTTCGCCGGAATATTTTTGCGGGACAACTAAATGTTCGGGAGTTGAGCCGTGCATGGCAATGCGGGAGCGCAGATATAAATAGAGTGCTTTGGAACGGATTATCTGGCCCAGTGCAGGATGAAGCGGCCCGGCAACAATACTTTCTTCGAATCCATCCTCATGGGCCACACCTATGCGGATGACGTGGATTTTGTGCATCCATAGACGGAGCAGGGCCGGGGACAGCTCCTCTTCAGTGCGACTTAGCGACCACGGAGTGTATTTTCCGGCCCGGTAAAGTTTTTCCAGTCCGGTTCCTTTTACGGTCAGGCAGGGATAGATGCGTACGGCGTCGGGTGAGAGTTCGATGGTCCGGCTGATGTCGTGCTGAAAATCTCCGCGCTTTGTTCCCGGCAAACCGGGCAGCAGCTGAATTCCCAGCGAAAGGCCGCAGTCGCGCACTGTACCGCAGGCTTTGGCGGCGGTTTGCGGAGAATAATTCCGGGCCGAACGGCGCAGGACTTCTGCTGAAAAACTCTGGATACCCAGTTCGATCATATCGAGCCCTGATGAGCGCAATTCTTTAAGCTGATCGGCATCAATGCAGTCCGGACGGGTTGAGCAGCGAACTTTGGTCAGAAAACCCTGTTTTTTAAATTCCGCAGCCAGCTTGATAAAACGTTGCTGCCATTCAAAAGGCAGAGCAGTAAAAGTGCCGCCGAAAAAGGCAAGTTCAAGGGGGGGGCGGTCCTTTTTCAAGAAAAACTCTGGAATTTCTTGTGCAATATCCTGATATATTTCGTTTAATGTTTTGGTTCCAGCTCCAGTCTGCCGATCCTGCGAGCAGTAGATGCATTTGGATGGGCAGCCCATAAAAGGCATAAAAACCGGCCATATACGTGTCTTGGGATGTGCCGGTTCCGGGTGTTTGAAAATAGTGGTGCGCATATTTCAGGGCTGCTCAGCTGAAAAAATAAGACAAATCATGCCTTTGTTTAATAAATTAGCTTGATTAAAAAAAAATGGTCGGTTATTTATCTAAATATAACTGTCTCTTGAAGCTTTCAGGATCGGTTTAAGATTATTTAGCGCAACATGCAACTTAAGTAGAAGCATTATTATGAGCAATCAGGATTGTATTTTTTGTAAGATTGTGGCCGGGGAGATCCCCTGCTTCAAAATTTATGAAACAGATAAGGTGCTCAGTTTTCTGGATATCGGGCCGGTCAATAAAGGACATGCTCTGGTTATCCCCAAGCAGCACTGTGAGAACATCTGGGATCTGCCAGCTGAACTCGGGCAGGAGATCATCACCGCCGCCCAGCTGGCCGGGGACGCCATTGTAAAGTCCACCGGGGCTGACGGGTTGAACCTGATTATGAATAATAATGAAGCGGCAGGGCAGCTTGTGTTCCATGCCCACTTTCATCTCATCCCCAGATTTAAGGATGACGGCTTTGCCCATTGGGGTCAGAGCGAATATGAAAGTATGGATGAAGCATCCGCCCTTGCCCAAAAGATAGAAAAGATGATAACAGGATAAATTACAGCAATTTATTCTCGAACGATAACGCCTTTTACCTTAATCGCCGTGCGCAAGGTGGACTCTGCTCACGGATAACTTTAAACCGCCGCCCCTGACCGCAGGGCCGGGGACAACGGAGGAAAGGAATGGCTACCGGAAACACCCTTACTAAAGCCAGCGTTGTTGACTACATCTACGAAAAGACTGACCGGAACAGAGCTGAGATCAAGGAACTGGTTGAATCCATCCTCGACATCATGAAGCAGGCCGTGAAAAGAGATCACGCCATGCTGATCAGTGGTTTCGGTAAATTTGAAGCTTACGACAAAAATGCTCGTAAGGGCCGCAATCCCCAGACCAACGAAGCGATCACCCTGCCCGCGCGCAAGGTCGTTGTTTTCAGACTGTCTCGTAAGTTCAGAGCTGAACTGAACGGATAAGTCCGGGGCCGTATTTAGCGGTCTTGTTTTTCCCGGTTTGATATTTTGCAATGAAACTAGGGAGCTGAACTAATTCGGCTCCTATTTCATTCTTTTGTGCAATTTATTAAGTCGCGAAGTCTTTTTTTAGATTAGAAGTGCACAGAAAAAAATCCGCCCTATCAATCGATAGAGCGGATTTTTTTGTTTAACTGATAATTCGTCAAGAACGCAACGAATCAAAATTCCTGCTCTTCTCTCTTAGTATTCAGGAAAGAATTCAAACTGTCTTTTTCTTTTTGCAATCCGTCTGCACCGAGGCGGGCTTTTGCTAAAAGCTTACCCATCTCAACAGCAGGCTGGTCAATGGGATTAATCTCGATCAGCCAGCCGGTGAAGATGGTTGCAGCCATGAGGAGTCCCATCAAACGTCCGGCAGCTTCTTCGGAATCATCGCCCATCTGCATTTCAATCAGCGGAACCTTGTTGGCGGAAAGTGCCATCTTGGTGCCCAGCCCTTCGGCATGGATCAGTTCACCGAATGTTTTACCTTTAAGATAGGCGAAGTTGTCCGGGATATCGTCCGGGAAAGCAGCACCATCTGGAAGTGACGGGCAGGTCAAAAACAGGCAGCCTTTGTTGCGCGGGCCGTCCAGAAACATCTGGTTTACGGAATGCTGGTCCGTGGCCCCGATAGCCGGAAGAGGCTGGCTGCCCTTGCCGTCCTTACCCAGACTTTCGGCCCAGAGCTGAGCGAACCACTGTCCGAAGCAGGCCCATTGCGGGATGTAAGAAAAGAAAATAAGTTCGTTGTAACCTTCAGTCATCAGACCGGAAGCCCAGCAGGCCAGCTTGAATGCGGGGTGGTTATTCAGGGTGTCGCCGTTGAGGTCGGGTGAGGCCAGCGGCGAGAGCACAGCCGAAGCACCTTCCACCATGGAACGATAATCAATGCCCATGAACATGGCCGGAAGCAGCCCTACGGCGGACAGCACGGAATAACGTCCGCCGAGAAAATCCGGTACTTCTAGGGTGCGCACGGAAAATTCATCGGCCTGCTCGCGCAAAAATCCTTTTTCCTTATCGGTTACGAAAAGGAGATTGCGGTTCCATTTGTCACCGAGATCCTGCTTAAGTTTATCACGGACGAGGAAATACTGGCTGATGGTTTCGATTGTGCCGCCGGATTTGGAGACAACCGCCACCAGAGTTTTTTCAAGGGGAAGTTTTTCGAGATAGGCGTCAAGGGTCTTGGCGCAGACGTTGTCCGCAATCCAGAGCCACGGACCTTCATGTCCGGGCTGGTCCTGCTGCGGGAAGAAAGCTTTCTGCAGGGCTCTTGCGCCGAGGGCGGAACCGCCGATGCCCAGCAGAAGCATGTGGTCGAAACTTTTTACATAATCTTCAAGGCCGTCCAGATCGTGAAGCAGGGAAGCCATAAAAGGCATGGAGCAGAAGGGCAGTTTACCTTCGGCAACTTCTCCGCTGAATCTTGCGGCAATACCCGCTGCACTGTCGCAATGGGATTCGGAATCAAGTCTTTCGTACCAGCTGTCGGTCCAATCAAGAATGTTGGCAGCCATATTCGATCTCCTGGTATGGGTTGCATCCTCTCCCGGCAATGATTACCGGGAGAGGATGATTTTTTAATCAATCAAATATGACTATCTTTACGTAATTTTTATTTTCCCATCAACACTTTGCCGATTTTTTCCAGTGAATTTTTGAGAACTTCGTCGTCAACGGCGTAGGAAAAACGGATACAGCGGTCATCACCGAAAGCGGAACCGGGCACCAGAGCCACTCCGGCTTCTTCCAGAATCTTGGTGCACATGGAAGCGGAATCCGGGGTTTCTTCAGTGTAAAAACCGTCCAGAACCGGGAAGAGATAGAAGGCTCCGTCCGGTTTGGGGCAGATAACACCGGGCCATGAGGTGATAATATCGTAAGCAAGGTCACGACGGCGCTGAAACTTTACGCACATGTCATCAATGAGATCCCACGGACCTTCAAAAGCTGCCAGTGCGGCCTTCTGGGCCATGGTGTTCACGTTTGAAGTAGACTGGCCCTGAATTTTAGACATAGCCTTAACCAAATCGGCATGGGCCAGAGTGGTACCAACACGCCAGCCGGTCATGGCGAAGCTCTTGGAAAGCGCGCCCACGATGGCTACATCTTCAGGGTTCTTTTCCCAGAAATTGGCAAGGGTGGAATAGTCCGCAGGCTTGTAAACCAGACGGTCATAAACTTCATCGGAAACAATGAAAATACCCTTGGACTTGGCCCAGTTGGCGATTTCATCCAGCTGTGCCTGCGGGTAGTGCCCACCGGTGGGGTTGGAGGGGGTGTTCAGGATCAGCAGCTTGGTTTTAGGAGTGCATGCTGCTTCGAGGTCTTTAATCTCGGCCAGAAAACCGGATTCAGCGGTTGTGGGTACGATCACCGGCTTACCTTCGGCCAGCTCAACCATGGCCGGATAGCTGACCCAGTAAGGAGCAGGAATGAGCACCTCATCGCCCGGATCAATGAGGGCCATGAACAGGTTATAGAGGGAATGCTTACCGCCGTTGCTGACAATGGTATTATCTGCCACGGCTTTTGCGCCGTAAAATTTACCGTAATAGTTGGCTACAGCTGTACGCAGTTCGGGGAGCCCCGGAACAGCGGTGTAGCGATGAAAACCGTCATCAACAGCTTTTTTCATGGCTTCGCAGACATGTTCCGGTGTGGGGGAGTCAGGTTCGCCAACCGCGAGGCTTACGATTTCCTTACCCTGTGCACGCAGTTCCTGTGCCTTGGCGTTAACAGCCAGAGTTGCCGACGGCTTTGCCCTCATAAGTCTTTCAGAAATTTTCATATCCCTTTCCTGCTGCTTGAGTTATATGTTTATCCACGGCCATTGACGATGCTTAAGCATGTACCGTAACCAAGAAATTCAACCAGTTACGAAACTTAATCTGAAGATGCGCCAAAAGGGCGCAGAGTTGTCAGGATTGTTACTAAGGTCCATGCTCTACTGGCGAACTTAATGGAAAACAGCAAAAACGTAAATCTCTCTGTGGAAGATATCCCACTTTACAACTCTGTTTTTTAACCGTTTACCGAAATCAACCCCAAAAGGCGGCTTTAGATAATGTTTTTTGCAAAACCGTCCCACCCCTGCTACAACCCCAATCGAGGAGTTAAATAATATGATCTACAGATTTTTTGCTTTGACCATCCTGCTGCTGAGCCTTGCGGCCTGCGCCCCTGTAATGATGAACGGTGAAGTTACATCTGATAAAGGCGAAGCCCTCGGCCCGGTGGAAATGTCCGCATTCAAGCAGCGCGGGCTGAAAACATATTCCGTCAAGGCCCAGCTTCCTGATGAAACCGTTTTCAACGGTGAGATGCATTTCGGAGAAAAAACCGTCACCCTGTACAGCCATGACGGGGTCAGCATGAATTGCGAGTTCGCAATGAAAAAACAGGCTGAGGAATTCGAAGGCGGCGGAACAGGCAGTTGCAGTACTTCCGACGGCCAGAAGATGAAAGTTAAATTCTAGCCCTTTTCACGGTATATTAAATGATCCGGCTGAACCGTCTTTCATACAACTTCGGCTCCAACTGGGCTTTAAAAGATATTTCCCTGCATATAGAAAAAGGGGAATTCATCTTTCTGACCGGGCATTCCGGAGCAGGCAAGACTACGCTCATGCGACTTCTTTACGGTGCCCTGCCGCTCACCCGCGGTCAGGCATCCGTTGCCGGGTACGACCTGCATAATATCAAACGCAACCAGATTCCCATGTTGCGCCGCAAGCTGGGTGTGGTCTTTCAGGATTTTAAAATTCTGCCTGAAAGATCGGTATACGAAAACGTATCTCTCGCCCTGACCGTGCGCAGCATGCCGAAATCTGTGGTTGATAAAAGGGTCCGGGCCATCATCCGCGCTCTCGGTCTTGAAAAGAAAAGCTATTCCAAATGCGGCTCCCTTTCCGGCGGCGAACAGCAGCGGGTGGCAATCGCCCGGGCCATGGTGGTCAATCCCAAACTGATCATTGCCGACGAACCCACCGGAAACCTCGACTTTGAACTTTCCCTGCATTTGATGGACGTATTCAAGCAATTTCATACCCATGGCACCACCGTTGTCATGGCCACACACAGCCGGGAAATCCTGCGCTGCGTACCTGATGCACGGATCATCCACCTTGAAGACGGCCAGCTCAGCGAACCGCCCGAATTCCTGACCTCGGAGCTGTGCAAATGTTAGGTCTCTTTTTCAGGCTCATCGGCCGGGGTATCCGCGATATGGGGCTGCACCCGTGGGCCAACATCTTCACCCTTGTGGCCGTGACCATGGTTTCAATCCTTGCCGGGCTGTTCATGCTCACCCTGCACAACGTCAATCAGGAACTGCTCAAAAGTAAAGGACAGGTGGAAATCCAGATTTTCTGGGTCGCCAACACCCCGGCTGAAGATTATGAAAAACAATGGGCCGACCTAAAAAACATCGAAGGGCTCAAAGATATCCGTACCTTCACCCCGGAAAACGCCCTCAAGCAGCTTTCCGAAGCACTCAGCGACAGTGACGATTTTTCATGGCTCGGCGAATCGCGCAATCCCCTGCCTCCCACCGCATTGCTCTCTTTTTCAGTGGAACCGGGAGTGGAAAATGAACGCTGGGCCGCTGATTTATTACACGACCTTAAAGCACTTCCCTTTGTGGACAAGGTGCATTACAATCCCCTGCAGATTGACCTTGCAAGGGGCTGGATCAGCCTGACCCAATCCATAGTCTGGCCTATCATCGGCTTCCTCGGACTCATTGTCGCACTCGTTGTCGGCAACACCATGCGCCTTTCGCTAATGACCCGCAAAGACGAAATAGAAATCCTCTATCTCGTTGGCGCCAGACAATGGTTTATCCGCCTTCCGCTCCTCACCGGAGGGGCACTGCTCGGACTTGTCGGAAGTTCTACAGCCCTAGGTATCCTATACGCTGCCCAGCAATTTTTCGCAGATATCCTGAATTTTCCGCCCCTATTCATGAAACTGACCTTCCTGCCCCCGGAACAATGCCTTATACTGGCAGGAACCGTCACCCTGATCGGAATGCTGAGCAGCTTTGTGGCTGTTAAGAATTAAGTTTTATTGCCTCCGGCGGCCCTTCGGGGACCAAAGAACCCTTTTGGAAAAGGGTTCTCTGGACTCTCCTAAAACTTTTTATCAGGGCTTCGCCGTTTCCTAGCTCAAATGAGCATTTTCAATATCCAAAGGCCATTCCTCATAAAAGGAAATTTTTCATATTAACCTGCTATCTACTGCAACACAGAGCGATAGCTTATTAAAAAAGTTTGGGATTCTTAAACCCTTTTCAAAGGGTTTAAGCCCTCGGAGAGGCCCCCGGCAGGGCCGTCGGAGACCCGCCGGAGGCATACCAATCAGGAGAGTAATCATCTATGAGAAGTAAAAAAATGACTGGAGGGCTGGAGAAGGCCCCGCACCGTTCCCTACTTTACGCACTGGGCATGTCCAAGGATGAGGTCAACCGTCCGCTGATCGGCGTATGTAACGCATCCAATGAAATTATTCCCGGCCACGTGCACCTGCACAACATCACCCGTGCGGTAAAAGACGGCGTTCGTCTGGCTGGCGGTGTGCCCATGGAATTCCCGGCCATCGGCGTCTGTGATGGTCTGGCCATGAACCACGCGGGCATGCGTTACTCCCTGCCCAGCCGTGAGATCATTGCCGACTCCATCGAGATCATGGCCACCGCGCATCCCTTTGACGCGCTGGTGCTCATCCCCAACTGTGACAAGATCGTACCCGGTATGCTCATGGCCGCCCTGCGGTTGAACATCCCGACCATCGTTATCAGCGGCGGTCCCATGCTCGCAGGCCGCAAAGACGGCAAAAAAGTCGACCTGATCACCGTATTTGAAGGTGTTGGTCAGGTTAAGACCGGAAACATGACTGAAGACGAACTTACCGTACTTGAGCAGAGTGCCTGCCCCACTTGCGGTTCCTGTTCCGGCATGTTCACCGCCAACTCCATGAACTGCCTTTCCGAGACCATCGGTCTGGCCCTGCCCGGCAACGGTACCATTCCCGCTGTCATGGCTGAGCGCACCCGCCTTGCCAAGGCTGCGGGTTCCCAGATCATGACTCTGCTCGAAAAGGACATCAAACCGCGCGACATCGTCACTGAGAAAAGTCTCAAGAACGCGGTAACCATGGACATGGCTCTGGGCTGCTCCACCAACACCGTGCTGCACCTGCCCGCCATTTTCAACGAAGCAGGTCTCAAGCTAGACCTGACCGTATTTGACGAAATCAGCCGCAACACACCCAATCTGTGCAAGCTTTCCCCGGCAGGTCCCGACCACATTGAAGACCTGAACACAGCAGGCGGCATTCAGGGCGTTATGGCCGAACTTTCCAAATCCGGCCGTATCGAACTTGACCCGCTGACAGTTACCGGTAAGTCTGTAGGTGACAACCTCAAGGAATTAAACGCCGGAATCACCGACCATAAAATAGTACGTCCGGTTGACGATCCCTACTCAAAAGAAGGCGGTATCGCGGTTCTATTCGGTAACATTGCCGAAGACGGCTGCGTTGTTAAGCAGTCCGCAGTGGCTCCTGAAATGATGAAACGCACCTGCAACGCAAAGGTCTACAATTCCGAGGAAGAAGCAGTAGAAGCGATCCTCGGCAATCAGATCGTCAAGGGCGATGCCGTGGTTATCCTTTATGAAGGCCCCAAAGGCGGCCCCGGTATGCGTGAAATGCTGACCCCCACCTCCGCTATCGCAGGTATGGGTCTTGGCGCAGATGTGGCCCTGATCACTGACGGACGTTTTTCCGGCGGTACCCGCGGCGCGGCCATCGGCCACGTTTCCCCGGAAGCTGCTTCCGGCGGTGCTATCGGGCTGGTCCGGACCGGAGATGTAATTGAAATCGACATCCCCGGACGTTCCATCAACGTGAAGCTCGATGAAGCTGAACTTGAAAAACGTCGCGCTGCATTCAAGCCCATTGAAAAAGAAATGCCCTCCGCATTCCTCAAACGCTACAGCCAGAACGTAACTTCAGCATCAACCGGTGCTGTTTATAAAAAGTAATTTGCCTTCGGCGACCAGAGGGGRAAAACTTTTKCAAAAGTTTTTCCCCTCTGGACTCCCCTTTTCAAAACCTTTCACCAAGCTTCGCTCTGTATTTCCTAAATCCACTCAAAATTTTTCAGCCCTGCCTTTGTGGGAAACCGCCCGTCATTTCTTTGCTTTTTTCGTGAAGACGATTTAAATACTTTTTCCATGTTCAAACTTCTTCTCTTCATAGCAATCCTGATCCTGATATTCGGGTACCGCAAACGCCAGAAAGTCAAAGGCGGCATTAATATCAATACCATCCTCATGGCCGCGCTTCTGGTTCTTTTTATCCTTTCATTGCTGACCAGATTTCAGAACTGATCCCGGCTGCACAGCTGACCTTCCGATATTCCTGTATACACATATTGACCTCGCTGACGATTATAGTTATCGATAACTAGATTTATTTGTTATTCATTAAATATATTGAAATTATTTTCTGACGATTCAACAAATACACATCTGTTTGCCAACTGGGCTTACAGAAAATAACTATACAGGATTTCCAGACATGACAGCTGAAACTTTCACCCATCGGGACCTTTCCAACATCACCGGGGTATCGGTGACCACCATCAAGAGTTACCGCAAAAAATTCCCTGAATTCTTTTTCATTGTCGGGCACGGCAAACCCCTGCGCTTTCGCAAAGGTGCTGATAAACTCAGTTTACGTATTCGCGATCTTTTCAATAAAAATCTATCGGTAAGGCAAATACGCGATAAACTTTTTACAGAATTTGAGTCAGTTAAAGAAAATCGTCAGTTATCGGAAAAGAAACAGGATTCGCAAGTCAACGGCGAAGAATTTGCAAAACTGGCCAAAACTACCACCCAGATGATGAATGGCCTTGCCGCACTGGTTACTGCACAGGCCAAGTCCGAACAGCGGCTGGCACGCATGGAAAAATCACTGAAGGAACTGCTACAGTCCCAGTCTGAAGCACCGTCCGGAACAACTGAACTGTTGCAGGAAATCAAGGATATTCTGGCCAGCTCAGGAGGATTGCAGCAGCCGGAAAGGATCACTGCCAAAAAAGTGGTCACTATCAAAAAGGACGATGGAGAATCTGATTCCTACTCCCTTGATGCCGACAGCTCAGCCATTGAGCCGGAATCTGACTTCATGGAACTCCCGGTGGTTATCCATTCCGATACCGGGGAATTCCTCGGCATGCCCGGCAGACCCGGACAGCCTTTTACGCTGCAGGAACTGGTTCATCTGGTCAGCAGCCGCAAGGAAGATAATGCATCCAAAATCTGGCATAAACAGGGACGGGAATGGGTTCTGGCCGTAAAATCTCCCGAAGGTCCGCTTTACGAACTCTACTTCAGCAGAACCCATACTCCTAAGGGAAATATTGTATCTTTTTTCAAACGTTTGGATATCAATTCCGAATCCCAGTCACATGTTGACATCCTCTCCTTTTTCAAGGAAGTGCGGGACTTGATTGATTCCATTTAGCCTGCCTGAAAAATTTTACGGATACCGTTTGCATAAAGAATCCATATTCAGGTATTATCGGTTTGATTTTCAATAATTCACCACAGCATAAACTAATTATATCAACTGTTTGATTTTAGAATACACATGCTTGCCCTGCTGCGGAAATAGTTCTGCGAGGGCTGGGAATAACTTCTTATTTCAAGGAGGAAACAATAGTGGCTGCGCCAATTTTCAACTGCAAAAACGCTGACGATGTCCTGAAGGCTGTACGTGATTACAACATCAGTTTCGTACAGTTCTGGTTTGTAGATATTCTCGGAACCCTGAAAAGCTTCCAGATTACCCCCAAGGAACTTGAAGCATCTTTCGAAGAAGGTATGGGTTTTGATGGTTCTTCTATTCTCGGGTTTACCCGTATCGAAGAATCAGACATGATCGCCATCCCCGATCCCACCACTTTTCAGCTTTGCTCCTGGCGTCCAACAGAACGCCCGGTAGCCCGTATGTTCTGTGATATTCAGAACCCGGACGGCACCCCGTATGAAGGCGACAGCCGCTGGGTGCTCAAAAAAACCCTCGATAAGGCTGCCGAGCGCGGCTACACCTACTACGTGGGTCCCGAACTTGAATTTTTCCTTTTTCAGGACGAAAAAGGCACCAAGATTATCGACCGCGGCGGTTACTTTGACGCCCCGCCGCTGGATCTCGGTAACGATGTGCGCCGCGACATCATTTTTTCCCTTGAACAGATGGGTTATGATGTAGAATACAGCCACCACGAAGTAGCACCCAGCCAGCATGAAATCGACCTGCGCTACGCTGAAGGCATGCGCATGGCCGACACAGCCATGACTTACCGGGTTATCGTTAAGGAAGTGGCCCGCAAACACGGCATCTACGCCACCTTCATGCCCAAGCCCATTTTCGGCGAAAACGGCTCCGGCATGCACGTACACCAGTCCCTGTTCAAAAACGGCCGTAACGTCTTTTTCGATGCCAACGATGAGTATCATCTCAGCCCGGAAGGCAAGAGCTATATTGCCGGTATCCTCAAGCATGCCCCGGAAATGACCTGTGTCACCAACCAGTGGGTCAACTCATACAAACGTCTGGTTCCCGGCTATGAGGCCCCTGTATATGTCTCATGGGCCCGTAAGAACCGTTCCACACTGGTGCGGGTGCCCATGTATAAGCCCGGCAAAGAAAATGCCACCAGAATGGAACTGCGTTGCCCCGACCCGGCTGCCAACCCCTATCTCTGCTTTGCGGTAATGCTGCAGGCCGGGCTTAAAGGAATTGACGAGACCTACGAACTGCCCGCACCCATCGAAGAAAATATCTTCGCCATGGACGGTCCGACCCTTGCTGAACACGGCATCACTGCCCTGCCCGGCAACCTTTACGAAGCAGCAGTGGCCATGAAGAACAGCGAAGTGGTCAAGGAATGCCTCGGCGAACATATTCACGCCAATCTTTACAGAAACAAAATCAAGGAATGGGACAGGTACCGTACTCAGGTAACCGAGTACGAAATAGCAAACTACCTGCCTGTTTTATAAGAAGCCTTCGGCGACCAGAGGGGGAACCCTTTTTGTAAAAAGGGTTCCCCCTCTGGACTCCCCCTCCCCAAAACTTTTAGTTCGCTTCGCGGCGTTGTCCGTACAGGTGTGCTATGTCTGAAATCGATTCTCTCAATTCACAGTATAAGCTTGATTCACTCGGGTTACTGCCTGATTTCTGCCTTCAGGAAATCTTCAGCCGTGAATTCAATAATGCTGCCACGGCAAAGATTTTCATACTTCTTTCTGAAGGTACAAAACAAAAAGTGATAGAAAATCTTAATATGATTCGGGCAGTAAGAATCAATAAGATTATCGATAAGTTTGAATCAGGTGAATTGGAAATACCCTTTTCCCGATTTGAAAAAACCTGTGAAGATTTGATGGACCGGGTTCAGGAATTAAAGGAAGAGGGTAAAATTCAAGTACCTGAAGTAAGCCTAGATGAATCATTTTTAAGCAGTTCCCGTGAACTGACCGACTTTTCAGACAACCTGCCTCGCTTTAATTTTTATCAAAACGATCTGCACGACCTTATCTCATGGTGGAATCTGGCCGCCAAAAATATCAAATCCCTTTTCGGTAAAAGATCTCAAGCTGAGAATATTGTCCTTGAAAGACTGGATGATGAATTCAGTGCCAGAATTTTCGCCCATTCCATTGACGATCTCAAAAAGAATGAATTTGCTGACAAGGCAGAAGAATTCCGCGTCGCTGCTTTCAGGGAACACGAACAGCGTCTGAATCTCATTGAAGAATTTCTCCTGCAATTAATTAACAAGCTAAGCAACCGCGATTTTGCCGCCAGGCTTGCAGACAATTTTCCTGATGATGAGTCAATGCAGGACAAATTGCTTCAAAACAGCCCTCTGCTGCTTATTCCTGCGGTGAAGGATGAACTTCCGGCTGAAGACATTGCCATGTCTCTTTTTAAGCTCAAACTCATTCATGACGACTTAGGTTTCAAAGGCATCGAAAAGCTTATCCGCTCATCAAATAATTACTTTTTTAAAAAAGGATTATCGATAAGTTTCTCAAACATGAATTCCGAATATGCCCAACGTATAATTAAAGAACGCAAAAAATCAGCCCTCAATGAATTCAAAATCAAGCTCAAAATGATCATTGATGCCGTTACCTGCATCAGGGAAAACAGCAGCATTTATATCATGCTGGAGTTAATGAGTTCATATACTGTTTATGATTTCGAGGAATAAAAAAGTCGGCTCCGCATGGAACCGACTTATTCAAACTAATCAATCTTACCCATTTCTTTGAGCAACCCCATCACATCGGCAGTTTCTCCAGCTGCCATTGTGCCCCCCAATGAAATTGCCACAGCGCAGCTTTCAAGGATTTCATCCACACTAGAGCCTGCATTCAATGCTTCAACAGTCTGATACAGAATACAAGCCTTACAGCCGCCGGTAAGAGCGGCAACCAGTGCCATCAAACGTTTATGCTTGGCTTTTACATATCCGTCTTTGTATACCTCACCATGCAACTCATAATACGGCTCAGCGATTTCAGGCATGAGCTTAGTGTATTTTTCCCAGTTTGCGCCGATTGACTTCTTTTTTTCAGTTTGGCTTTCAATCATTTAGTACTCCTTATTTGAAATAAGAATGACTGAGTCTTAAACATTAGACAAACTAATACTATTTATCTATTATATAAAAATGCTTGATACCTTACATTCAGCCCAACTCACACCGGACCTGCTCCGTTCATTCATCATTGCTGCGGATACCAAAAGTTTTACGCGCACTGCCAACCTTGTACACCGCACACAGGCAGCTGTAAGCATGCAGATGAAAAAGCTTGAGGATGAATTGAAATGTGTTCTTTTTCAACGGGAAGGCAGAGGAGTCAGCCTGACAGCCGAAGGCGAAATACTTTACCGCTATTCATCCAAAATACTTGAATTACATGATGAAGCCCTCTCGGCAGTATCAGGACCGAAGCTGAACGGCATTGTACGACTGGGGGCACCGGATGATTACGCCATGAAACATCTCCCCGGTATCCTGAAAGAATTTGCCGTGAACCATCCTCAGGTTCAGATAGATGTCTTCTGTGATGACACGCGAACTCTGGCCGCTATGCTTGATAAAGGGCAGCTTGATCTGGTTATTGCCACGGATAATGCAAAAACCGAATTTTCAGCACCTTTGGAGCTGAGTTGGATTCTGCCGGAAAGAATGGAACCAGCCGAATTGGATGTCCTGCCGCTGGCCCTCTTTCACCCGTTCTGCTGTTACCGGGAAAACGCGCTTAAAGCTCTTGATAAGGCCGGACGTAAATACCGCATTGCCTACGGCAGTCCAAGCCTTGCAGGACTTCTGGCAGCAGTTCAGGGAGGTTTGGCAATAGCTGTTGTGACCAAAGAAACCACGGCTAAGGGATGCCGTCACGCCCGCCCTTCCGACAACCTGCCGGCCATAGAACATGTTTATATTGATCTCAGATTCCAGCCGGGACTGCGGTCAGAGGTTGTTTCGGTGTTTGGAGGGTTTATTGCGCGGGGATTGGGGATTGTTATTTGATTGATTTTCATATTTTTGAACTTGTAAAGATTACTTACAAGTTCAAAAATACCACCTAAAACCGTTTCTTCAAATAATCCAGCTTATACCGAACAGCATACGGGTTAGGATAAGTATCCACTATCTTTTCAAGCAGCTGGGCAGCGCGTTTGTATTCGTGGCGGTGCTCGTAAATATCAGCGAGCATGAAGGTTGCTTCTGCGTGAATCTCTTCGGGAACACCATCCATTCTGATCAGTTTTTCAAGCTCTGATTCCGCCCGCTCCCAAGCCTGAATCAGGGTCAGGGTATGAGCCATTTCAAACAGTGCCCGGGCTTTTGTGGTCGGATTTTCAGTGGTCTTGGCTATATCATTGTAGGTGTAAATGGCGAGGTCGTAATTTCTGAGTTTACGAAAAGTCTCGGCCAGCATGGTCCTTGTGGAGTCAAGCTGCACCTGTGGCTGGTTGGAAAATTCAAGGCTTTTCTCAAGGGCTTCCACAGCAGTTTTATACTGACCGGTGCGGATATACATTTCAGCCAGTCGAAGCTTAAGCTTGGCCGCCTGCTCCGCCTTATGCCCGAACTCAAGATACATGGCTTCGAGGATCGCCGCCCCCCGGTCACTGTCATGCCGAACTTCAGCGGCAATTCTGACCAGATAATCCCATGCTTCAAGACGGTGCTCGCCCTGAGGGTTATCCTGCAGGTATCTTTCGAACCCTTTTTCGGAATCAACATAGAACCCGCTGATAAAATTAGCACGAGCCTTATCGATAACCTCCGATGTATTATCAGCAGGTTTATCGCATCCCTGCAGCATTAGCAGCAGGGATGCGATAATTATGATCATGAATCTTTTCATTATGCAGATTCGTCGCCTTCAGATTCGGAAGTTGGTTCTTCATTGGCTTCCTGAACAAGGTCAAAACCCACAACGTGGTCGCCGTCATCCATGCGTACAAGACGTACACCCTGCGTGGCGCGGCCGACGAGGGAAACATCTTTCACGCCCATGCGGATGATCTTGTTACCGGAGGTGAGCAGTACTACTTCATCGTCAGCTGCAACCATGATTGAACCAAGCACCTTGCCGGTCTTGGTGGTAACTCTCATGCTGATGATGCCTTTACCGCCACGGGTCTGTAAGCGGTGCTGTTCAATGTCGGTACGTTTACCGTAACCGCCTTCGGAGATGGTCAGCAGCTGGACGCGCTCGTCAACTCCGGTCACAACACCGGAAACAACCTCGTCGCCCGGTCTAAGGGCAATCCCCTTAACACCGCTGGCCACACGGCCCATGGCTCTTGCATCCTGACAGCTGAAGCGGATGGAAGTACCGTTTCTGGTCACCAGCACGGCTTCAGAATCAGCACTTACTTCCTTGACTGTGATCAACTCATCATTGTCCTTCAGGGCAACCGCACGGATACCGGACTGGCGGCAGTTGCGGTACAGGGCGATGGAAGAACGTTTAACCATGCCGTTCTTGGTCACGAACAGGAAGAAGCATTCTTCTTCGAATTCGCGCATAGTCATGGCAGTAGCAATGGTTTCGTCCTTCTCAAGGGGCAGCAGGTTGGCGATATGCGCGCCACGGGCAATGCGGCTTGCTTCGGGAACCTGATGAACCTTGATTTTGAACATCTTGCCCTTGGAAGTGAACAGCAGCAGGAACTGGTGGTTGGAGGTGGTCAGGAAGGTGTGGATAAAATCACCGTCCTTGGTCTGAACACCGGCAATACCTTTACCGCCGCGCTTCTGCTTCTGGTAATTGGAAAGCGGGGTACGCTTGATGTAACCGCGTCTGGAAAGAGTGATGACCGCATCATCATCAGGGATAAGGTCTTCGATGTCGATATCATCGGGGTTGTGATCCATGAGTACGGTTTTACGCTCGGTGGCGTAACCTTCTTTGATCTCAACCAGCTCGTCGCGGATAACGCCTTTGAGAATTTCCTCATTCTCAAGAATGGACTTGAAGTATTCAATCTTCTTGAGAATTTCAGCGTATTCTTCAAGCAGTTTTTCGTGTTCAAGGTTGGTAAGTCTCTGCAGTCTCATATCGAGAATTGCCTGAGCCTGTACCTTGGAGAGTTCAAAACGTTCCATCAAACCGATGCGTGCTTCATCACCGTTCTTGGAACCGCGGATGATCTTGACCACTTCATCGATGTTATCCAGCGCAATACGCAGACCTTCGAGAATGTGGGCGCGTTTCTCGCACTTGTCGAGGTCAAAACGGGTCCGGCGGATGATGACTTCGCGGCGGTGTTCAAGGAAGGCAGCCAGAATCTGCTTCAGGTTCATCAGCTGCGGACGGTTGGCGTTAACAGCCATCATGTTGATGCCGAAGCTCTGCTCCAACTGGGTGAACTTGTACAGGGAGTTGATGATAATATCCGCGATTGCGCCTTTTTTCAGGTCGACAACAACGCGGATACCCTTACGGTCGGATTCATCGCGCAAATCGGAAACACCTTCAATTTTACCTTCACCAACCAGCTGGGCGATTTTTTCAACCATGCTGGATTTGTTCAGGGCATAAGGAATTTCGCTGATGACGATGGACTGGCGACCGTTCTTTTTCTCCTCGATGTTCACAACACCGCGAATCTTGATGGAGCCGCGTCCGGTCAGGTAAGCCTCACGCAGACCTTTTCCGCCGAAGCAGAGTGCCCCGGTGGGAAAGTCAGGTCCTTTGATGTGGCCCATGAGGTCTTCGATCTCACACTCAGGGTTATCGAGCAGATGCACGGTACCGTTGATCAGCTCGCCGAGGTTGTGGGGCGGAATATTGGTGGCCATACCGACCGCGATACCGGAAGTACCGTTCAGCAGCAGGTTGGGCACCTTGGTGGGCAGAACAGAAGGTTCCTGCAAAGAGTTATCGTAGTTGTCGCGGAAATCGACAGTCTTTTTCTCAAGGTCGGCCAAAAACTCGGAACTGAGTTTGGACATCCTTGCTTCGGTGTAACGCATGGCCGCTGCGGCGTCGCCGTCAATGGAACCGAAGTTACCCTGACCGTCAACAAGCGGATCGCGCATGGAAAATTCCTGCGCCATACGTACCAGGGCATCGTAAACAGCAGAGTCACCGTGCGGGTGGTATTTACCGATTACGTCACCGACAACACGGGCGGATTTCTTATAGGCCCTGTTGTAGCTGTTACCAAGCTCGTGCATGGCGTAAAGAATACGCCTGTGTACAGGCTTCAGCCCGTCCCTTACATCAGGGATCGCTCGGCCGATAATTACGCTCAAGGAGTACTCTAAGTACGATTTCTTAAGCTCTTCTTCAATCGTGATTTGAGACATTGTTTCTCCATTTTATATGCCTTCGGCGACCCTACCGGGGGTTTTAAACCCTTTTGCAAAAGGGTTTAAAAATCCCAAAACCTTTTATTAGGGTTTCCAAAGGGGCTTAGCTCCTTTGGCCGCCGGAGGCGAAATCACCTATCAAAAGCGCAAAGCGCATCAGATTCTAGATATCCAACTCTTGAACTGCGAGAGCGTTCTTTTCAATAAATTCGCGGCGCGGCTCAACGTTGTCACCCATGAGATCTTCGAAAATCTCATTGGCAGCAGAGGCATCTTCGATAGTTACCTGCAGCATGGTTCTCTTTTCAGGATCCATGGTGGTTTCCCAAAGCTGTTCGGGGTTCATTTCACCCAGACCTTTATAGCGCTGGAGGTTGATGCCTTTGTAGGCCTCTTCCATTACGCCATCGAGCAGTTTGAAAATACCTCTGACTTCGGTTTCATTTTCGCCACGGGTGATCTTGAAATCAATTCCGTCACACTCATCAACGATCTTGCGGTTACGGTCATAGGTATTTCTGAACAGCTTGGAGTTGAAGAATTCAACGGCCAGTCTGGAACGGTGGCCGTTCTCGTTTTCAAAGACAACGTAAACGCGGTCTTCGCCTTCGGTCTCGGTCTCTTCACGCTCGATGATGACCTTGTATCCGGATTCTTCCATCTTGAAGATGAAATTCTGGGGATCGCTGTCCTTGAACAGTTCCGGAGTCATCTTTTCATCAAGGCTGACCAAATTGGCAAACAGGGAATCGGAAATACCCATGTTGGCAGCTTCGCTGATCTTGTCCTTGATGAAACGGATGTCATCAAGCAGCTCGATGAGGGATTCCTGATGGTAATCCTGACCGCATTCGGTCTTGATGGTAATATCTTTGGCAACCCGCTGGATAAGCAGGGAGTAGAGTTCGGAATCATCCTTGATGAATTTTTCGTATTTACCCTTGGCAATGCGGTAGAGCGGCGGCTGGGCAATGTAGAGGTGTCCGCGCTGGATCAGTTCTTCATACTGACGGAAGAAAAAGGTCAGCAGCAGGGTACGAATATGGGAGCCGTCAACATCCGCGTCAGTCATGATAACGACCTTGTGGTAACGCAGCTTGTCGAAATCCTTTTCGCCCTCTTCCTGACCGATACCGATACCCATGGCTGTGATCAATGCCCGGATTTCCTTGTTGCCGAGCATCTTGTCAAACCGGGTCTTCTCAACGTTCAGGATCTTACCGCGCAGGGGCAGGATAGCCTGATGCTTGGGGTTACGGCCCTGTTTGGCAGAACCGCCCGCGGAGTCACCCTCAACGATAAACAGTTCACTTTCGCTGGGATCCTTGGACTGGCAGTCAGCCAGCTTACCGGGCAGGGAATGGTCGGAAAGAGCACCCTTGCGGCGGACGAGATCACGAGCCTTACGAGCTGCGTCCCTAGCGCGGGCCGCATCAACCACTTTTTCAACAATGGATTTGGCGTCTTTGGGGTTCTCCTGAAAATAGGAAGAAAGCTTGTCGTATACCATACCGGAAACAATACCGACCATCTCGGAGTTACCCAGCTTGGTCTTGGTCTGGCCTTCGAACTGCGGATCAGGAAGCTTAACGCTGATGACTGCGGTCAGACCTTCACGGACATCGTCACCGGAAAGCTTGATCTTAAGCTTTTTGGGCAGGTCGGAGTTCTGGATGTAGGTATTGATGGCACGGGTCAGGGCACCCTTGAAACCTGCCAGATGTGTTCCGCCCTCAACAGTGCGGATGTTGTTGGCAAAGGTATGGGTGTTTTCCTTGAAGGCAGTGTTATACTGCACGGCCAGTTCAGTGATCACGTTGTCGGTCTCGGACTCGGCATAAATGATCTCACTTACTGTGGTCTGACCCTTATTCAGGTCTTCGACAAAAGAAACAATACCGCCGTCAGCCTTGAAGCTGGCACTTTCATTTGAACGCTCATCAACGAACTCGATTTCAAGTCCTTTGTTCAGGTAGGCCAGTTCGCGGAAACGCTTTTTGAGGACGTTGAAATCAAACTGGTTGGTTTCAAAAATTTCCTCATCAGGACGGAAGCGGATGGTGGTACCGGTGGTAACCGCATCACCAATGCACTCCAGAGGACCCGTAGGAACCCCTCTCTCGTAACTTTGACGGTAAATCTTACCCCCGCGTCGAACTGTGGCCTCAAGATGCTCAGAGAGGGCGTTTACGCAGGAAACACCAACACCGTGCAGCCCGCCGGAAACTTTATAAGCATCGTTATCGAATTTACCGCCCGCGTGGAGCACGGTCATAACGATCTCAAGAGCCGGTTTTTTCTTTTTGGGATGGATATCAACAGGGATACCGCGGCCGTTATCGGATACGGTTACGCTGTTATCCATGTGCAGGGTTACTTTGAATTTGGAGCAGAACCCGCCCATGGCTTCATCAATGGAGTTATCGACCACCTCGTAAACAAGGTGATGCAACCCCCTGATATCGGTGGAACCGATATACATGGCGGGTCTTTTTCTAACCGCGGCGAGGCCCTCAAGGACCGTAATCGATTCCGCGCTGTAATCTTGATTGGGAGCCATTAAACGTCTTCCTCGCTGTAGTAAGTCTCTTCCTGAACCTTCATGGGCATGACGATAACGAGATATTCGTTGTCATCATCACCGGTTACGCCGCAGGGTGCTTCGGCTCCGGTCAGGGTGAAGTTGATTTTACCGGACTGGAAATGCCCGAGGATCTCAATGAGATTTTTGGTGGGGAAAGCAATGCGTTCCATTTCACCGGCAAATTCGATTTCCATGGATTCGGTTGCTGTACCCACTTCCTGCCCCTGAGAGAAGAGCACCAGCTCACCGGGGTTGAACAGGAAGGATGCGCAGCGGTTGGAATCGGTATTAAAAATGGAGATACGGTCCAGAGCCATGGAAAGCTCGGATTTTTCCACTTTCATGCGCGAAACATCGTCATCACCCAGTTTGGCCAGAAAGTTCTTGTAGTTGGGATACTGGTAGTAGCTCAGCGGCAGACTGAAGGTTTCCTTGCCGTCTGCGGTCTTGAAGAAAAGACGCTTCTCGCTGAGGCTCAGTTCAATTTCATCTTCAGTAAGCCATTTTTTCAGTTCAGCCAGATACTTCTTCTGAATGAGAATACCCTCTTCAGGAAGAATGGAATGGATGTCATCATTGATGAATTTCATGCGCGCGAACTGGTGTCCGTTCAGGCCGCAGACTTCCACAAACTTACCGCTCTCATCAGCAGCGGGAATGATGTTCATACAGGCAATGGCTTCCATGCTGTCCTCATCACTGATGCAGAAGGCGATCCTTTCAATCATCTCCAGCAGGAAATCACCGGACCAGAACACTGCTCCTTCAGCAGGGAAATCGGAGAATTTCTGAAACCAGGTGGGATCATTCACCGGGAGTTTGTATTTTCTGGAACCCTGCTCCACCAGAATGGATGAACCGTCAGCATCATTCTTGATGGTCAGTTCACCGGAAGGAAGTTTGCGGACCAGATCATAAAAAGCACGGCCCTGTACTCCGGCAAGTCCCTCTTCCACAATCTCGGCAGGATATGTACCGCAGAATTCAAGATTGGAATCAGTGGACATGATGCGCAGGTTACCACCATCACTTTTCAGCCAGATGGTGCGTAGGTAGGCAGCACCTGTCTTGGCGGGAATGATGCTGGCAGACTTCTGCAATCCTTCGATCACTTCATCCCTATTCACCTTTAAATACATATATATTCTCCTTGTTTTTTTAATAAGGTCGGTTCTTATGTTTCTTTCTGAGTTAAGTGTTTAAAATTAATGAAATATTTTCCGACATTCAATGTCGTATTTAAGTAACAAACCTACACCGTTTCTGAACTTACCTAGTTTGAGACACGCAAAAGACACTTATTCTTCAAGTCTATCAACAGTCTTTTCAAAACCTTATCATCTCTTTGTAATTCTTGTATTTTTTTTACAGAATAAAGAACAGTTGAGTGGTCTTTTCCTCCAAATGTCCGGCCGAGGGCGGGATAGGAAATACCTAAAAGTTCCCGGCAAAGGTACATGGCCACCTGTCTTGCGTGGGCGGTCATCTTGTGCCTTTTGCTCCCGGTAAGGTCGGAAGGTTTGAGGTTGAAATGGGAGGCCACGGACTCGATCACGTATTCCGGGGTCAGGGTCTCGTCGGCCTTTTCTTCCGTGTTACTGAGGATGTGTTCAAAATCCCGGTCATCCATGTTCTTGCGCACAAGTTCACGGAATGCAGAAAGTTTGATGATAATGCCCTGCAAATACCTGAAGTCCTGAAATCTCTGGGAGAGGGTCAGGATCTGGTCTTTGCTCAGCGGCAGCTTTTTGAGTTTGCACTGCTTCTGGACATACTTGGCCCTGATTTCAAGGTCCGGCCTTTTCAGGGTGACGATCAGTCCCCATTCCAGTCTTGATTTCAGGTTCTTGTTCAAAAAGTCGTAGGAAGCCAGTTTATCGGTACAGCTGAAGACCATCTGTTTTCCATGTTCATAAAAGTTGTTGAATATGGAGATGAGTTCCTGCTGCAGATGTTCGTATTTTTTAAGCTGTTTGAGGTCGTCGAGGAAAAAGTATTCGAAATCAAAGAAGTAGTTACGCGCGCGCATGACGTCTCCACCGAAACGGACAGAGTAGATATTCTGAACGTCATCAACGTTGCCGAGGAATACTTTTTCGCGGTCCACCTTTTTGCAGACTTCGTTGGCAATGGCTTTCAGGAGATGTGATTTGCCGGACCCGCTTTTACCGCAGATCACAAAGGGGTTGAACGATACGTTATCGACACGGGCTACTTCCTTGGCTGATGCAAGGGGGAAGTAGTTCTTTTTGCTGATCAGAAAATTTTCAAAGGTGAAGTTGTGTCCGAACGGAAAGTCAATTTTCTTGACGCTGACCGGTTGTTCCGGAGCAGCTGAGTGACTGGAGCCGTTATTGGAATAGGATACGGAAAAACCGCTGCCCAGAAACTGGCCCAGCTGTTCTTCAAAACGGTCCTGTATGCTTGATCTGAACCACTGCCCGAAAAAAGCGTGCGGAAAAGTGACAACCACTTCCCCGGTCTCGTCGGAAATGTCGATATTTATGGGGTCGAACCAGCGGGTCAGCTCGGAATCGGAGCATGAATTTAAAAGATGATTTCTCAGTGCTTCTTTCACGTGAATAATGTATTTTTTAGGGGTGTTCTAAGTTATTGAAATAAAAATAAAAAAAATAGCAAAAAAACGGAATATCCTTAACCCCCGCGACCACAGGTTCTTATACATTATTATATAGCTTAAGCCAACCCATATTCGCCCCTAAAACGTTTTTATCCTGCGAAATAATATAGACCCCTTCAAAAAAATAAAATTGCAATCAGGGGCTATTTAAGCCACAATCTTTGCTCACCTGACTTTAGCACAGGGCATTTCTGCTCGGATAATCACTTTTGAACTTATTGCGGATAACTTAAGTCAGGCATCTAACCAAATTCCAAACGGAGTCTTTCCCATGGCTACTACCTTTGAAGTCAACAAGACAATCAGTGAAATCAACGAACGAATCAAGAAAGGTAAGGCTGTAGTCGTCAACGCTGAAGAAATGGTCGAAATCGTCCGTTCAAAAGGCAAGGTTGAAGCAGCCAAAGAGATAGATGTTGTCACCACCGGGACTTTTTCCCCCATGTGCTCTTCCGGCATGTTCTTCAATATCGGGCAGGTTCCGCCGTTGATGAAGACTTCGCAGGTCTGGCTGAACAATGTTCCCGCTTACGCCGGAGTTGCTGCTGTAGACTCTTTTATCGGTGTTACCGAGCCTTCTGCGGACGATCCTCTGAACAAGGTTCATCCCGGACGTTTTACTTACGGTGGCGGACACGTAATCGAAGACCTTATTGCCGGAAAAACAGTACGTCTCAAGGCCAAGGCCTACGGTACCGACTGTTATCCGCGCCGTGAAATCGAAAAAGATGTTTCCCTCAAGGATCTCAAGGATGTGACCATCCTCAACCCGCGCAACTGTTACCAGAACTACAATGCCGCGGTGAACATGACCAGCAGGACCGTCTACACCTACATGGGACCGCTCAAGCCCAACCAGCGCAATGTAAATTTTGCCACTGCCGGGCAGCTCTCCCCGCTTTTTAACGACCCCTACCTGAGGACCATCGGCATGGGTACACGCATCTTCCTTGCCGGGGCCAAAGGTTACGTCATCGGGGCCGGAACCCAGCATGTGAAGAATCCCCAGCGTAACGAGCGCGGTATTCCGCTCACACCGTCCGGCACACTCATGCTCAAGTCCGGCAACGTCACCGAGATGGATTCCCGCTATTTTCGCGGCCTGAGCTTCCCCGGTTACGGCTGTACCGCATCTGTGGGCGTAGGTATTCCCATTCCCATCCTTAACGAGGAAATGGCCTTCTTTACCGGGGTTTCCGATGCAGATATCCAGATGCCGGTCAAAGACTACGGTTACGACTATCCCAACGGCGTAGGTAACATCCTCGCCCATGTGACTCTTGAAGAGCTCAAGTCCGGTTCCATTAACCTGAACGGCAAGGATATCCCCACCGTTCCGCTGACCAGTCACTCCATATCTCTGGAAATTGCTGACAAGCTCAAAGACTGGATCCAGAAGGGCGAGTTCCTGCTCACCGAGCCTGTTGAAGAGATTGAGTCTGAATAATTTTTGATGCCTCCGGCGGCTGGGGAAGGGGAACTTTTGGGAAAAGTTCCCCTTCCCCAGACCCCATCCCCTCAAAACTTTTCAGTATGCTTCGCGAATAAATTTTTAATACGATTTTCAATAATTAAAGCGCACCATCTTTCTAGATAGTGCGCTTTAATTATTGAAAACGATTTTTGATAGCTATATGCGAAGCTTATTAAATGGTTTTGGGATTCTTAAACCCTTTTGCAAAAGGGTTTAAGGCCCCCGGCAGGGACCGTCGGTAGACTCCTCGAAGGGCCGCCGGAGGCTTAATTGTTCATAACTAATCCTTGTTTTTCGAGTAGTTGAATTAGTTGTGCACAATCTGTAGCTACGAAATCGGGGTCGGCTTTGCGGAGTTCTTCAACTGACATGCGCCCTGTTGCTACTCCTGCGGTCATGGCCCCGGCTCTTTTCCCGGTTTCGATGTCCATGGGATGGTCACCGACCATGAGGGTGTGCTCCGGGGCTACGCCGATGACTTCCAGAGCCATAAAGAGGTGTTCCGGGTGCGGTTTTACGTTTTTAACATCTTCGCGGGAAAGGAAGCAGCCGGAAAGGTTGTTGATTTCCGGGACCAGCTCGCGCACGGCTGATGCTGTATTGCGGGTGATGATTCCGGTTTTGATACCGGAATTTCGCAAACCGTTCAGGATATCGCAGGTGAATGGAAAGAGTTTGCCGTTGCGGGCGGCTTCCACTTCCATGGTGATGATCAGGAAACGGCAGCGGGTATGAAATTCCTTGCCGAGATCAGGATCATCTTCCGCAAGACAGTCGGCAATGAAATCCACCCACTCAAGGGCCGGGATATCGTCCTTTTCAGGCAGGGGATCAAGAAAAGCACTGCCAAGGGCCTTCAATCTTTTTTTCATCTCATCAAAATCAATGGTCAATTCAGCCAGAGTGCCATCAAAATCAAATACTATTGCTTCTATTTTTTTCATATTCCGTTAAATTTTGTACGGTCTTGCTTGCCCAAGTGACCGCTAGGCGGTATTAAATCATAACTTAATCAAGCAGATATTCCGGTTGTGAACAGTTTTTCAGGAGTCAACGTGTCCGGTAAATATGATGTAATTATCGCAGGTGGAGGGCCTACCGGTTCAACAGCCGCCTGCATTCTAGCTAATAAAGGCTTTAAAGTAGCCCTGATCGACAAGGCAGAGTTCCCCAGAAAGAAGCTTTGCGGAGGTTTATTAACCTACAAAGCTACTGAAGTAATTGATAAAATATTCGGCTGCGATGTTGATTGCCTTAAAGAAAAAGGGATTATCAACTTTGAATCACCGGAATATTCCATCAACTACCGGAACCATAATATCCGGGACGCAGAATCATCCATCCCTTTCCGTTTTGTGGACCGGGTGGATTTTGATTACTTCCTTCTGCAAAAAGCCGCAAATGCCGGGGCCCAAATTTTTACCGGTGAAGAAATCAAAGAATGCAATTATCAGGATGCAGAAGTAAAAACAGCATCAAATCTGATTTTCAAAGGAAAATATCTGATCGGCGCGGACGGGGTACATTCGACCATCCGCCGCTCCCTGCCCTATGATAAGAAAAAATGGCGCGACGATATGGCCGCGACCATTGAAATAATTTTTGATGAAAAGGATTACCCGCGCAAGGTAACCAAACCTGAACTCTACATCGGTCATTTGCGGGCCGGGTATATCTGGGTTTTTCCGGCCAAAGGAAAAGTTGTCACCGGAATCGGCGCACTCAAACGGTGCACAACTGATTTCAAAAAGACATACATGGATTTTCTGCGCAATCAGGGTATTTCCGATCCCGAGTCTCTGCACATGCAGGGCTATCCCCTGCCATACGGAAATTTTATGGAAAATCCCTGCTTCGGACGCACCCTGCTGGCCGGGGACGCAGCAGGGCTGGTGGAACCACTCTTCGGTGAAGGAATTTTCTACGCCCTGCAGACCGGACGCTACGCCGCCGAATCCATCGCACAGGGAATCACCGAAAATAAAAATCCTGAAAAGCTCTATCTTGAACGGCTGGAAAAATATGTTTTCCCGGAATTTCGCTATTCCAACCGTTTGCGCTGGACCTTGTTCTATTCCCAGCCGCTGCTGAAACATATGTCATTCAAAATGATGTTCACATCCATGCCCAGAATCTTGGCCGACATGGTTCACGGGATCAGGTCGTATAAGTTTTTACTGAAGAAAGAATGGGATTAAATTAAAAGCGCACTATCTCGGAAGATAGTGCGCTTTTAATTTTGAAAACAGTTTTGAAAAGCTATATGCGAAGCTTACTAAAAAAGTTTGGGATTCTAAAACCCTTTTCAAAGGGTTTTAGCCCGCCGGGAGGCTCCCCGAAGGGCCCCCGGAGGGATTAAGACTTAATCTGCGACAGCAGCATACCGCAGAGCATCAGTCCGCAACCGATTAATCCTTGCGTGGTCAGTAGCTCTCCGAGCAGCAGCCATCCGGCAAGTGCGGCAAATACTGATTCCAGACTGAGGATGATTGCCGCGTGTGCGGGTTTGGCTTCCTGCTGAGCCACCACCTGTAAAGTATAGGCAACCCCCACAGACATAAGCCCGCCGTAAAGGATGGGTACAATTCCGGCCCAGATTCCGGCAAAAGTTACGCTCTCCAAAGCGAATGCACCGATAAAGCTGAATACGGAACAGGCCACAAACTGCCCGGCGGCAAATTTAACCGGATCAACCTTGCTGGCCAGCAGGGAAATAACCACAACATGCCCGGCAAAGAAAACCGCGCAAATCAGCACCAGCAGGTCACCCATCTCAATATGAAAGCTTTCGTTAACTGAAAGCAGATACATACCGATGACAGCCAGCATTGCTCCAATCCAGGTGGGCAGTCCGGTTTTCTGTTTGAAAAACAGCCCCATAATAGGAACAAAGACCACATATAATCCGGTGATAAAACCTGCATTTCCGGCAGTGGTGTAAACAAGCCCCCATTGCTGGAAAGTTGCACCCATAAAAAGCGCACCACCGGCAATGAGGCTGCCTTTGATAAAGCTGTTTCTGTCAACTTCCTGATAAGTACCGTCTTTCTTTTTTTCGCGGTCAATACGTTGAATGAGCGGCAGCAGCGCGGCTGCACCCAGCGCAAAGCGGACCGCATTGAAAGTAAGCGGTCCCATGTAATCCATACCCACCCGCTGGGCCACAAATGCAGCACCCCAGATAATGGCGGTAATGAGCAGTAAAATATCGGCTTTAAAACTTTTGGTATTCATAATTTAAATAGTCACCAGCTTGTAATTGCGTGAACCCAGTCCGATTTCTTCAGCATATTTGAGTCCGAAACAGTCCGGCGTATCGGGCGTGAGGGATTTGAACTTATCATCACCCTGACTGAGACCGTCGGGCAGACGGCTGGGGTAGAGGGGCGGCGCAGAGTTGATCATATCAAGCGAAGCCTGATCAATTGCGACCGGGTCGGATGAAATCATGATTCCCAGATCGGGACAGACAGGCGCATCGCTGTAGCCGTGGCAATCGCAATCCGGGGTGATGTTCATCAGGAAATTGATATGCATGGCCGGGCGTTTTAGCTGATCGAGAATGGCCTTGTTGTATTCCATGAGCCGCTTGGTGAAAACATCCACATCAGTTTTCCAGTCAATGGAAATAGCACTGTAACGACAGGACAGGAAACAGCGTCCGCATCCGGTGCATTTGCCGCCCATGATGATTTTACCGTCATCGTCGAGATCCAGTGCTTTGGCAGCACATTCGGTGATACAGACCCCGCATCCGGTACATTTTTCCGGATGCAGATGCGGCCCGGTGGACATGTGGATATGCATTTTTCCTTTCTTGGAAGCGCAGCCCATACCTATATTTTTGATGGCCCCGCCATATCCGGCCAGTCCGTGACCTTTAACGTGGTTGAGGGTGACCATCATATCTGTTTCCATAAACATGCCGCCCACGTATGCTTCAGAAATATATTCCCCATCGTAAGGGACGGTTGTTTCATATTCGCCGCGTAAACCGTCCGCAAACATGACCGGAGCACCGACTATGTTGGGATCGTAACCATGCCGGGCAGCCAGTAATCCGTGGGAAACAGATTCACCGCGATCACCCACATAAAGGGTGCTGGTGTCAGTGAAGAACGGTTTGGCACCTGCTTTTTTCAGGAAATCAACGATAGGACGCAGGTTGAGGGCGTTCAGATATCCGGTGTTTCCGCTCTCACCGAAATGAACTTTCAAGGCTACAAGGTTACCGGGGTCAATAATAGCGTTGAGGCCGGACTGCTTGAGCAGTTTTTTCATTTTCAAGGCATGTGGAGATTTGCGTGTGGTGCGCAAATTCCAGAAATATACTTTGGACATGTCACTTCCCCTTTTTATTCAAACAGATCTGAAAAGCACTTCCCTGACAGGCTTTTGCGGGCTTAAGGTATAACCTGCTTTGAAGATTGTCTATTTTAAAAAAACGTCCGGCAGTTGATAATTATGCTTAAACAGACGGCTGGCTTTCAGCACCCAGTTGATTTATATAGCGAAGAGAAAAAGATAGGGAATTCGGGAAAATTGAATATTCAGGAGCTTGAAAATGCATTTACTGAAAAGGGTTCTGGTTACTGGCGGGGCAGGTTTTCTGGGGGCGCACCTTTGTGAACGGCTGCTTGCTGAGGGGTGTGATGTTATCTGCGTGGATAATTTTTTTACCGGGACCAAATCCAATGTCACCCATCTGTTGAGTAATCCTAATTTTGAGATAATCAGGCACGATGTAACTTTTCCGCTTTATCTGGAAATTGATGAAATCTACAATCTGGCCTGCCCGGCTTCTCCGATCCATTATCAGCACGACCCTGTGCAGACCACCAAGACTTCCGTGCACGGGGCCATCAATATGCTCGGCCTTGCCAAGCGTACCGGGGCGAAAATTTTTCAGGCTTCCACATCGGAAGTTTACGGCGATCCAGAAGTGCATCCCCAGCCGGAAAGTTATGTGGGCAACGTAAATCCCATCGGTCCCCGTTCCTGTTATGATGAGGGTAAACGTTGTGCGGAAACACTTTTTTTCGACTATTACCGCCAGCACAAAGTGAAAATCAAAGTGGCCCGTATCTTCAACACCTATGGTTCCAAGATGCACCCCAATGATGGCCGTGTGGTTTCAAATTTCATTATACAGGCCCTGCAGGGGGTACCGATCACCATCTATGGAGACGGCTCCCAAAGCCGTTCATTCTGTTATGTGGATGACATGATTGATGGTTTTCTGACCCTCATGGCTACCCCGGATGAAGTTACCGGTCCGGTAAACCTCGGTAATCCCAATGAGTTTACCATCCGCGAGCTGGCAGAAAAAGTAATTGAAATGACCGGATCAAAATCTGAACTTATCTTCAAGCCCCTGCCCGGAGATGATCCCAAGCAGCGCAAGCCGGACATCACCCGCGCCAAAGAACTGGGCTGGGAACCGAGCATCCAATTGGAGAAAGGACTGGTCAGCACAATTGAATATTTTAAGACTCTGGATTTTAAATCTATATTTAAATAAGCCTTCGGCGGCCTTGCCGGGGGCCTCAAACCCTTTTAGAAAAAGGGTTTGAGAATCCCAAAACTTTTTATTAGGGCTTCGCCGCTTAGCGATTTAGTAAGTAATAAAAAACGAATCCCGCAATATCATACGAGGTATTGCGGGATTCGTTTTGAAAGTAGTCTTAACAAGCTACTTGCGAAGCATACTAAAAGTTTTGGGGAGGGGGAGTCCAGAGGGGGAACCCTTTTTACAAAAAGGGTTCCCCCTCTGGTCGCCGAAGGCATTAAATTACTTTATTAAGCGGGTACTCGATAATTCCTTCCGCGCCCATGTCGATGAGTTCGGGGATGAGTTCGCGCACGACCACTTCCTCGACCATGATTTCCACGGAAACCCATTTATCGTCGGAGAGGGCGGATACGGTGGGAGAGTTAAGGCTGGGCATTACGTCCATGGCTTTTTCAAGGGAAGCCTTGGGCATGTTCATTTTCAACCCGACCATTTTTTCAGCGCGCAGTGCACCCTGAAGCAGCAGGTTGATGTTTTCGATTTTTTTGCGCTTCCACGGATCGTTCCATGCGTCCTTGTTGACGATGAAGACGGTGTTGGTGGACATGACTTCATCGATTACGCGCAACCCGTGGGCCTTGATGGTGGTCCCGGTTTCAGTAACTTCGACGATGGCGTCACAAAGACCTTCAACAACCTTTGCTTCGGTGGCACCCCAGGAGTAGAAAACATCTACGGGAATGTTTTTGGATTCAAAGTATTCTTTGGTGGCACCGAGAAGTTCTGTGGCGATTTTCTTGCCGGCCAGATCTTCGGGCTTGTAGTAGGGGGAATCCCCGGCAACGGCGAGAATCCAGCGTGCGGGGCGGTTGCTGACCTTTGAGTAAACAAGGCTGGAAATTTCAATAACATCGGATTTGTTTTCAAGAACCCAGTCGCGTCCGGCAAGGCCGCAGTCAAGGATTCCGTCTTCGATGTAGCGGGAGATTTCCTGCACGCGGCACATGGAGATATTCAGCTCATCATCGTTTACATCGGGAAAGTAGTTTCTGTGGTGCAGGTTGATTTTCCAGCCGGACTTGGCGAAGAGTTTAATTGTAGCATCCTGCAGGGAACCTTTGGGCAGACCGATTTTCAGTTGCTTGGACATTATTTGTATACCTCCTTGGGGTCAAAAACCATGGGCGAACATTCAATTACTTCGCCATCCTTAAGTTCACGGTAAAAACAGCTTCTATATCCTTTGTGGCAGGCAGCCCCGCCGATCTGGTCGATGAGCAGAACAAGGGTATCATCATCGCAATCGATTTTGATGGACTTGATTTTCTGTACATGACCAGAAGTTCCGCCTTTATGCCAGAGGGTGTTGCGGCTTCTGCTCCAGTAATGGGCATCGCCGGTTTCAAGCGTTTTGTTCCATGCTTCTTCATTCATGTAGGCCATCATCAGGACTTCTCCTGTTTCGGCATCCTGTGCGATGGCGGGTATCATGCCACCCATCTTGTTAAAATCAGGCTTGATCATACAATCCTCTGTTTAGCGGGGCTTTGCAGCCTTGTTTGGTTTATTGAAAAGGGGATAAAGTATCCCGTCAAAAAAAAAACGCCGACTGGTCTCAGGCGGCGTTTTTAAGTGTGTGTAAGGAAATTTTGCGTTATTTTTCGCTTTTTCCCTGGCACTCCTTGCAGACGCCGAAAAGATACATCTCATGATGGGTAAGCTCAAAGCCGTATTTTTTGGCCAGTTCTTCCTGTAGATGCTCAATTTCGTTATCCACGGCTTCAATGGTCTTGCCGCAACGCTCGCACACAAGATGGTCATGATGCTCATGGCCGTACTTATGCTCATAGCGGATAACGCCGTCGTTGAAATCGACGGATTTGGCAATGCCGGAATCAGCAAGAAGTTTAAGGGTACGGTATACAGTTGCCTGTCCGATAGAAGAGTCTTCGTCGCGGACAAGATTGTACAGTTCTTCTGAAGAGATGTGGCCTTCCTCAGCAAGGAACACTTCCAGAATTGTTCTGCGCTGGGGGGTCATTTTGAGTCTCTGACGAGTCAGATATTCAGTAAATATATCTTGTGCTGATTTCATTAAACTGTATCCAGAAATTTATGATTACCTTGAGGAATACAGTTCACTTACATTGATTTGAAGACCGATGTCAATTGGTCATTGCCCATATTTGTGCATAGGAGTATGAATATCGCAAAAAAGTGACAAAATTATGTCTTGCTAATAATTTTAGCACTTTTTTAAGTAACTGTTTTGCACTCCCTCACCGGGAATCAATAATACTCAAACAAGGAGTTTTATAAGATGGAGCTGGATAAGTTTATTTCTGATTGGACTGAGGACCCTGCCGGAGTGAAAGAAGTTTTCGTTGAATTCAAAAATCTTCTGGAATCACTTGATAATACTGAGATTGAGTTTCATGCCCGTCCCGGTGTTACCTATTCCATGCGCGGAGTGAAAAAGGGGCAGGATAAATGGCCGCTTTTTGTCATGGTTGATGTAATTGACGATGATCCTTCCAACCGTTGGCTTTCGGTCTGCTTTTTCGGCGATCTTATTAATGATCCGGATGAGCTTGGTGATTTTGTTCCGGGTGGACTCCTCGGACAGGACGGCCATTGCTTTGACGCTGATGATGCCGAATCCAAGGAGTATATTGCCGCCAGAATTAAAGAAGCACACTCTAATCAGTAAACATTGAGTAAAATGTTTTTTCAAGGGCCTCAGATTATTATCTGAGGCCCTTCTTTTTATAATAGGACGGCGGGCCCGTTTTATAATTTATGGTTAAGGTTTTTCATCCTTATATATTCCTGTTATGATGTTGCTTATTATATGGATGTCGTTTGTATTTTATATATTCTGTAAAAAACGGATGTGTTTAGCAAATTGAATATATTGGAGTACCCATGAGTAAGGCACAAGTTGTAACTAAAGATGATCAGCCCAGAATAGATAAGATGCTCCAGCCCTTTTATGAATTTGTCAGGGTTGAGTCTTCCGGCGGTCTGGTTTTGATTATCGCGACAATTCTTGCTCTGATCTGGGCTAATTCTCCGTGGGGACATCTTTACGAAGCTTTTAAAAGCATGCCCTTAACCGTGGGTGCCGGGGATTTTATCCTTTCCAAACCGGCCATTCTCTGGATCAATGACGGGTTGATGGCTGTTTTCTTTTTTCTGGTCGGCCTTGAAATCAAACGCGAAATTCTAGTAGGTGAATTAAACTCATTCAGGCAGGCGTCTTTGCCGATTTTTGCGGCTGTGGGCGGGATGGTTGTACCGGCTCTGGTGTATGCTTTTTTCAATGCCGGAACCTCTTCAGTGGATGGCTGGGGTATTCCCATGGCTACGGACATTGCCTTTTCTCTGGGCGTACTCTCCATGCTCGGGGACCGGGTTCCGTTGAGCCTTAAAATTTTTCTCACTGCAGTAGCCATTGTTGATGATATCGGTGCCATACTTGTTATCGCGATCTTTTATTCTTCAGGCATATCGCTTTGGATAATCGGCCTGGGCATGCTTTTTTTCGTGTGCATGATCGTATTGAACAGGCTGGGGGTGCGTCATCCGTTGCCGTATCTATTTTTCGGCTGCCTGATGTGGCTGGCATTCCTGAAAAGTGGAGTGCATGCCACTGTGGCAGGTGTTCTGGCGGCCATGACCATTCCTGCTTCAACAAGACTTTGCTGTACTGATTTTCTGGGACCCATGCGCAACCATCTCATGGATTATGAAATGGGCGGAGATAAGAACAGGGTTACACTTTCAAATAAACAGATGCTTTCCGCTCTCGGCAACATGAACAGGGATGTACTCATGGCCAGTCCTCCGCTGAAGCGTATTGAGCATAATCTTCATTATTGGGTGGCCTTCGGGATTATGCCCATATTCGCCCTTGCTAATGCGGGCATTGATTTCACCGGAGAGGGCGGCGGTCTGGATGTTTTCCACCCGGTGAGTCTCGGTATTTTTTTCGGTCTGATTGTGGGTAAGGTTGTGGGAATCTGTCTGGCCAGCTGGATTGCGGTGAAGAGCGGCATTGCTGAAATGCCTCGTACCATGGTTCCCGGTCATTTTCTGGGGGCGGCACTGCTGGCTGGTATTGGGTTTACCATGTCAATTTTTATTACCACTTTGGCCTGGGATGCAACTTCTCCATTTGTGGTTGAGGCCAAGTTCAGTATTCTGGCTGCGTCTGTTGTGGCCGGTATTTTAGGGTTCATTGTACTTAGAAGCTGTTCTCTTCCCGGTAAATGCGAGAAATAGCCCGCTTCTTGATGTGGAATTATGCAAAAAACAAAAAAAGCAATTTTTAAATATATATCATTCACTGTATTTTTATTTCTGATTCTGGATGTTTTTATCCAGTATCAGCTTTATCAGCGTTACAGGAATGACCAGCTTTTGAGTGTTTACCACCAGACATCGGCCTTGCGCGCCCGGATTGAGAAAGAGGTAAACAGTAGCCTTTTGTTGATTAATGGGTTGGCTGACTATGTTTCATACCATCCGGAATTAAGTAGAAGTGAGCTGGAAAGTTATTGCCAGGGGATGCTTTTCAGATCCAAATTGATTAAAAATATCGGTGTCGCTCCTGATTACGTAGTAAAATTTGTTTATCCGATAAAAGGAAATGAAGCGGTACTGGGCCTTGATTACAGACTATCCCCAACCCAGTGGGAGCAGGTAAAAGAGGTTTATGAAACCGGAAAAATGGTTGTTGCCGGACCGCTTGCTCTGGTGCAGGGCGGACAAGGGTTGATAGGGCGTGCTCCGGTTTTTGTGCGCTCCAATGAATATTTCTGGGGAATTGTTTCAGCTGTTATTGATGTTGACCAGTTGTTTGTGAAGGCCGGGTTGAACAAAGTTGCCGATTTGAAAATTGCTGTCAGGGGTGTTGACGGTAAAGGGGCTGAAGGGGCTGTTTTTTACGGAGACCCGGATATTTTTGATCCCGATAGTAGTGCCGTGACCATGCAGGTGACCCTTTCTTCCGGTTCGTGGCAGATTGCAGCCCTACCGGCAAAAGGCTGGGGAGTTATTCCTCCTGATTCGTTTATGCTGCATGGCATTATGATTTTGCTGGTGCTGAGTATTTGTTTTTCCATCTACAAAATAGTTACCAAGAATGCTGAGGTGGAAATGGTCAGAACCAACCTCAGTGAAGCCCAGTCTATCGCCCGTCTCGGAAATTGGTCCATGGATCTTGTGAATGGAAAAATATGGTGGTCGGATGAGACCTATAATATTTTCGGGTTGGTCAAGGGAGAGTACACTCCTTCAAAAAGAGGTTTTTTCAGCGTTCTGGTTCACCGTGATGATCGTAGGGTAGTCAGCGATACTTATATTCAATCCATGAAAAGCGGCGAAGATTATTCATTGGATCACAGGATAGTGAGGCCCGATGGTGAAGTAAGGTATGTTTCAGAGCGCGGGAAGTTCAGCTATGACGATGATGGTAATCCTGTCCGGGTCTATGGAACAATCCATGATATTACTGACCGGAAATTGATGGAGAAAAAACTCAGGGAAAGTAAAATCCGTTTTGACCATGTGACCAATAAGCTGAGCCGTCAGTTTGTATTTTTCTCACATACTATCGATGGTGAGTTCGTCCGGCTTAGTGAGGGGATTACCCATCTCGGCTATGGATCACCGGAAATAGGGTTGGGGCGAAGATGGACTGAGCTGTTTGATTTTTCTCCGGAGTCCGTAATCAAAGCTAATGAAACCAATGCCCGACTCCTTTCAGGGGAGATTGAATCTTCTGAATTTGAAATGGAATTTACCACACCGGACGGTCAGGAACGCTGTATGTCCGTTTATGCCTATCTGGCTTATGACTTTGAACTTGAAGAAAATGTTTTTGAGGGTGTGGTTCTTGATATTACCGAAAGGAAGGCCCGTGAGGAAAGACTTAAGATTCTGACTCAGGCCATTGAGAATGCCCCTGTATCTGTTGTTATTACCGATACTGAAGGCGACATCACCTATGTGAATCCGTATTTTTCCAAGGAAACCGGATATTCGTATGAAGAAGCCATCGGCCAGAATCCAAGGGTTCTCAAGTCCGGTGAACATGACGATCTGTTTTACAAGGATATGTGGGATACTATCAGCAGCGGCAGAACATGGCGCGGGGATATTATTAATAAAAAGAAAGACGGATCCTTTTATTGGGAATATGCATCCATATCACCTGTTTACAATCCTAAAGGTGAACTGGTCAGCTATGTTGCTGTAAAAGAAGATATCAGTGACCAGAAAGAGCTTGAAAGACTCAAGTCTGATGTGGACCTGATCATGCGTCACGATCTCAAAACACCCTTGAACGGAATCATCGGCCTTCCGGGTTTGTTGCGCATGGATGACAATCTTACCAAGCAGCAGCATGAGTTACTGAAAACAATTGAAAATTCCGGTACGAATATGCTCCATATGATCGATATGTCATTGGATATGTTTAAAATGGAGACCGGGAAATATGAATACTACCCCTTGGAGGTTGATGCCTTGGGTGTTGCACGGCAGGTTGTTGATAACAGCAGGTCAATAATCAGTGCCAGTAGAGTGGGGGTTGAAGTTTTGGTTGATGGCACCCCTGATTTTATGGAAAAATTACTGGTGTGGGGTGAGGAAAGACTGATCTATTCCCTGTTGTCAGGGTTACTGACCAATGCAATCGAGGCATCCCCTGCCGGTGAAGATATAATTATTGAATTTTTGCAGAATGAAAATACCATAATTTCTGTAAGCAATAAGGGCGTTGTTCCTCTGCAGGTCCGGGAAAGGTTTTTTCAGAAGTATGTCACTTATGGCAAAGAAGACGGAACCGGACTGGGGACATACTCGGCAAAACTGATGTCCGATGCCATGCGTTACGGAATTGAAATGCAGACTTTTGATGAGCTGAACGAAACAAAAATTATAGTTACGATTCCCCGTGAGCGGCCTGAGAGCCGGGGTGGTTCTAATGGAATGTAAAAGAAAAATACTGGTTGTTGATGACGAGCCGCACAACATTGTTCTGCTGGAAGGTATTTTGACCAAGTTGGGGCATGATGTTGTCGGTGCTGAAAATGCGGTGGTTGCCCTTGAAAAGCTGGATCGAACCTTTGATCTGGTCTTAAGCGATGTGAAAATGCCGGTGATGAACGGTTTTGAGTTTGTAAGCCGAATTCGGGAAAACGTGGAAACTCAGGATATTCCGGTGATCATGGTCACAACCCTTTCCCAGAAGGATGACCGGCTCAAAGCTGTTGAAGTCGGGGCCAATGATTTTATTACCAAGCCCATTGATATTGTGGAGCTTAAAATCCGCACTGAGTCCATGCTGCGCCAGAAGGGACAGCAGGATGAAATAAATTCTTTTCAGTTCGACCTTCATGAAATGGTTGAAAGCAGGACCATGGAACTTCGGGAAGCTCTGGCCCGGCTTGATGATGCCCATGTGGAGACCATTCATCATCTTTGCGCGGCTGCTGAATATAAGGATGAGGAAACAGCATGCCATCTGGTCAGGATGGCGGAGTACAGCAGAATTCTTGCCGAGAATATTTATCTGGACAGAAAGTCAGTCCAATTGATCCATACCAGTGCCCCCATGCATGATATCGGCAAGATCGGTATTCCTGACAGCATTCTGCTCAAGCCCGGCAAGCTGGATGATGAAGAATGGAAAGCCATGCAGAGGCATGCCGAAATTGGCGGGAGTATTCTGTCCATGGGCAGCTCTGATTATATCAATATGGGGGCGGTAATCGCTCTCAGTCATCACGAAAAATGGGACGGTTCAGGTTATCCCAGCGGATTAGCTGGCGAAGATATTCCTCTGCCCGGAAGAATCTGTGCGGTTGCCGATGTTTTTGATGCCCTGACCAGCAAACGTCCTTATAAGGAACCGTTCAGCATAGAGAAGTCACTGGAAATCATGAAAGAAGGCCGGGGGGCTCATTTTGACCCACAACTTATTGATATATTTTTTGATAACCTTGATGATATACTTGAGATAAAGAATAAGCGCAGCGATTAGTTTTCAAAAAGAATATATTTTAGGTTTTTGGGAAAGAGGTCGGTCATTTGCATTTGCTAAAAAATGCATGGCCGACCTTTTATTTTGTATATAGTAGAAGTGGATAATTTGGATTGTGAACTTTTTGTGAACACTGTTTACAAAGTAAACGGTGTTTGCTAGATCCGGTTTATGTCAGTTATAAACAGAAGAGAAGAAGAACATAAACGGATGAAGACAAGGATTCTTGACGCGGCCAGAGAGCTGTTCGTCAAGGATGGTTTTGATAATGTCTCCATGCGCAAAATCGCAGCCAAAATCAATTACAGCCCGGCTGCGTTGTACAGGTATTTCAAGAACAAGGAAGAGCTCCTGCTCACCCTTAAGCAGGAGGGCATGGAGAAATTTGGGGGCATGCAATCACATCTTACGGATATTGAAGATCCTTTTCTCCGGTTGCGTGAGGGGGGGAGAATTTATCTGGATTTTGCCTGCGCTGAACCGGAATATTATGAGCTGCTTTTTAATAGAAGGGCTCCTTCTTTTTGTGATCCTGAAAAGTGGATCGGAAAACCGCACCGTAATTTTATGAATTTCAAGGAGACGGTGCGCCAGTGCATTGAGACCGGTGTGCTGGGCGATGTTCAGGTGGATATTGCCGTGGCTTCACTGTGGTCTTCCGTACATGGTTTGGCCTGCCTTGTTTCCACTGGAAAATTGCAGAACAGCTTGCCGGAAATTGATATGGATACCGTATTTGATCAGGTTCTTGATTTTATCACTATTCCGCAGAAAGAGCGGGTCAGACAGGGGAAGGATGATGAAAGCTAAAACAATGCTGATCGGCAGGGCAGTTGTATTTCTGCTTTTAATCCAAGCCGTTTTGATGTGTCAGCTGCTTCCGGATGGAATTGCTGCAAGTGGCAAGACCTTTAAAGCTGAGCAGGCTTCAAGGGTAATTTCTTTGACCGGGTTCACCCGGCCGCGGGTGGCCATGACTCTGGTCAGTGAAGAATCCGCAGTATGCACCAGGGTTTATTCCGATGTGGGGGATACTATCGGCAGCAGCGGGAAGTTTGCCGAGCTTGATCCTACCTTCATCAAGCTCGAAATCGCCCAGTTGCAGGCGGATCTCAAGCGGCTGCGCTCAGACCTTACCTACTATGACAAGGAAGCCAAGCGTTATATAAAGCTGGTCAAGAAGAACACCGCAGCTCAGTCCGAGTTGGACCTGCATATCCGAAATTTTGAATCCGCTGAAGCATCCTTGCGTTCCACCCAGCTCAAGCTAAACGTGGACCGCGAACATCTGCGTCGATACACCCTGCGCGGACCGGAAGGCTGGCGGGTAATCAAGCGTTATATAGAACCGGGAGAATGGGTTAACAAGGGCGAAAAAGTAGCTGAACTGGGCAATTTCAAAACCCTGCTGGTCCCTTACGCATTAACCATTCCAGAACTCAAAAAAGTCCGCAAAGCAAATGGCAGCATCACTCTAAAACTTCCTGACCTGAACATTGAAGTTCCTGCCGGTCTTGAGCGTATTTCCCCTGACTTTGATCCCGAGACGCGCAAGGTTGCAGTGGATTTTGAGATCAGCAAGGGCAAATTTGAATTTCGGGGCGGCTTGCGAACCGAATTGGATATTAAAATGCCTGATCCCGGCGGAGCGGTTGTGGTCCCCAAATCAGCACTGCTCAAAGCCTATGATGATACTTTCATCGTCCGCCCCGATGGCGTGAGGGTAAAGGTTTTAGTTTTGGGTGATACAGATGATGGACGAGTTCGCGTTTCATCACGGGCAGTCAAAGCAGGCGAAGAATTTTTGATTAAACCATAGCCTCCGGCGGCCCTGCCGGGGGCCTTAAACCCTTTTTGCAAAAAGGGTTTAAGAATCCCAAAAACTTTTATTAAGGCTTCGCCATTTCTTTATTCGAAGAACTTATTTAGCTCGCTACAAGCGAAGCTTAACAAAAACTTCTTTGAAAGAGAGGGGATGGGGTCTGGGGAAGGGGAGAGAAAAGCTTTGGGCGTTAGCAAAGTTTTCTCTCCCCTTCCCCAGCCGCCGGAGGCATCACCAATATGAAAAATTTAATGCGTTTTACTCTTAAGCAGACGGTTTTCATCAACATTATTTTCATCTTGTTGATGATTGTTGGAGTCTTCAGCATGGCTGATCTTCCTGTTGAGCGTTATCCCAACGTTCACATGGGCAAGGTTGTTATCTCCGGCTTTTTGCCCGGCGCATCGCCTGCCGACGTGGAAGCACTGGTGACCAAGAAAATTGAGGACGCGCTGGATGACCTTGAAAACGTAGAATATATCCGTTCAAGGTCCTTTCGGGAACGGTCCAGCATCATGGTTAAATTCCTCGATGATACCGATTATGCCCACGGGTATGACGAACTGCGCTTTCGGGTCCTGTCCATTCAGAATGACCTGCCGCGGGAAATGGACCCGCCCACCTTCATGGAAATCAATGTCAGTGAATGGCTCCCGGTAATCAGGGTCTGCCTCGTGGGCGACCGCGCCAACCGGGCTCTGTCCATGATGGCTGATGAGATGAAAGTGCAGCTGCGTAATGTTCCGGGTGTGAATGAAGTGGAGGTTGAGGGGGAGTATACCCGTGAATTCCATGTAAATCTTGATCCGCACAAGCTCGTGCGTTTCAAACTGACTTTTGATGATGTGGCCCGTGCCCTGGCAGATGCTAATATTTCCATCCCTGCGGGGGATTTTTCAGCTGCGGGCGGCGAGTATGTGATCGTTGTGGATGAAAGGTTCCGCACCCGGGAGGAAATCGCGGAAACCATCGTGCGCATGGATGGCGACGGGTCCTTCGTTACCGTGGGCGATGTACTCAGCGACGCACGGGTTTCCTACCGTGATCCGCAGGTGATCACTTCCATTAACGGCCGTAATGCTGTTACCCTCAAGGTTGTGAAATCATTGGATGGTAATGCGGTGACCATTGCCGAGGATGTGGAGAAAATAGCTGATAATTTCAGGTCCGCACTGGAAAAGGAAGGTGTTGAACTGGTCCTGACCAACGACCAGCGGCTGCACATCGAGGATGCCATTAATACACTGGGCATGAACCTGTTGGTGGGGATTGTGCTTGTCTTTGTGGTTATCTATCTGGTCATGGGTTTCAGGAACGCCATGCTGACCACCATCGGGGTGCCTTTTGCTTTTCTGGTGACCATGGTCATCATGAAGCTGACCGGGAATTCATTGAACCAGATCACACTTTTTTCTTTTGTGCTGGTCAGCGGGATCATCGTGGATGACGCCATTGTGGTGGTGGAAAATATTTTCCGCCATGTACAGGAAGGTAAAGAACTGAAGGAAGCAGTGATAGACGGTGCTTCCGAGGTTTTTCTGCCCGTAGTTTCGGCCACAGCGACCACTGTGGCTGCATTTTTGCCCATGCTGATCATGACCGGGTCCACCGGAGAATTTTTCGCGCAGGTGCCCAAGGCGGTAACCTTTGCGCTTATTGCCTCGCTGATTGAGTGTCTTATTATCCTGCCTTCGCATTTTCTGGATTGGCCCGGAGCCAAAGGGCTGATGAAGAACCGGGAAAAGTATACCCGCGAACCCGCTTTCATGCGTCCTTTGCGCCGTTGGACCGATAAGTTGCTTTCCGTAGTAACCCGGTTCAGGGTTATTTCACTGGCAGTTGTGTTCGGGGCTTTTATTTCGGCTTTGTTTATCCTTGGGGTGTCCATTTCCGGGAAGCTGCCGCTGATCAAAATTAAATTTTTCCCGGATGACTATTCCCTATATTACATAGAATTAGAAGGCCCGGTGGCTACGCCCATTGAGCTTACTTCAGACAAATTGAAACGTATCTCTGTTTTTGTGGAAAAGATGGGACCGGGCATGGCCAAGTCCGCCACCGCTTTTGCCGGATTTTACCAGAATGAGGATTACGAGATGGTCCATGGCTCCAACCTCGGTAATATTGTGGTGGAGCTTCCGGCCAAGGATAAGCAGGTCTTTGCAGATGCCCCGGAAAATGATCCGGGTGCGCATCTTGAGTTCATGCGTAAGGAGCTGGAAAAATACGCAGAACCGGGCTGGACTTTCCGGATCCGGCCGGAAAAAGACGGGCCTCCCGCAGGTAAAGATATAAATATCAGGGTACTGGGTGCCGATCACGGTTCTGTTAAGGGACTTACTGCGGCGATCATGAAATTCATCAAGAATAATGATGAACTCGGCCCTCATCTGATCAACCTTGCTACAGATGACGGTACGCCTAACCGCATTTTCAGGTTCAACCCCATTAATGAACGGGTCGCGGAATACGGATTGACCCCGAAACAGGTTGCGAATTTGTCAGGTTCGGTTCTGGATGGTCGCTTTGTGGGTGAATTCAGGCTCTCCGACGAGGATGTGGATTTGCGTCTGAAGATCGACCCGCAATACCTTAATAATCCGGAGGACGCTCTTTCCGTACCCGTGTTGGAGCATAATCAAAGCCCGGTGCGTATCGGAGATATCTGCGATGTCTCCATCTATATGGAACCGGGTCAGTTCAACCGTTTCATGAGCCAGCGGGCGGTGACCATCACCGCCAATATCAAGCCCGGTTCAAGGCTTTCATCACCTGCGGCAGTGAGTATGGTCAGTGAGTTTTATGAGTCTGTGCGTAATGAATATCCCGGTGCTACGGTGAACTTTTCCGGGGAATATGAATCCACCCGCAAGTCGTATACCTCGCTGGTCTATGCCTTCATGACCGCCATCCTGATTATTTACCTGATTCTGGCCACTCAGTTTCAGTCCTATGGGCAGCCGGTGATTATTCTCTCGGCTGTGGTTTTTTCCATAACCGGGGTAATTCTGGGGACCTTTTTTTCTCAGACCATCTTCACGGTAAACAGCTTTATCGCCACTGTGGGTGTCACCGGGGTTGTGGTCAATGATTCCCTTGTGTTGCTGGATTTTATGAACAAACTTTATAAATCAGGCATGGACCGCAAAACCGCCATGCGTGAGGGGGTCCGCATCCGTCTGCGTCCCATCCTCTTAACCACCCTGACCACTACGCTGGGACTCTTGCCCATGGCTGTAGGGTTTCCTTCCTACTCTCTGGTCTGGGGAGCCATGGCTTCTACATTTGTGACCGGGCTTTGTACCGCTACTTTTCTGACTTTGTTCATTATCCCGGTAGAATGGGATTTGTTCATGGGATTTATGGAGTGGCGGGAAAAGAGAAAAGCCCTGCGGGGCTGATTTTGATATTTGCCTCCGGCAGCCCTTCGGGGAGCCTCCCGGCGGGCACCTTCAGCGGGACCAAAGGAGCTAAGCCCCTTTGGAATCCCTATTAGTTTAAGTTGGTTTATTTTCTTTTGTTTTTAACAGTCCTGCGGATCAACTTGGATAGCTGCTTATCTTTTGCTTTTCTGGCCTGACGTTTTTTATCGTCTACCTTGCTTTCAATGAAGGAAAGCTCGGCGCGCATATCAGAATAGTTCTCATACCGTTCTGTTTCCAATGAACCGTCAATAAGCAGTTCTCGCACGGCGCATCCGGGTTCATTCTGATGGGTGCAATCCCGAAAACGGCAGTGTTTGGCTGCTTCGCGGATTTCACCATAGGTATCATCCAGACTTTTGCGGCTGCCCCAGAGCTGGAGTTCGCGCATGCCGGGGGTGTCGATAACCATGGCACCACTTTTTAGGAAGAACAATTCCTTATGCGTGGTGGTGTGCCTGCCGCGCAGGTCGCTTTCGCGCAACCCTGCTGTTCTCAGGGTGTCCATGCCCAGCAGGGAGTTGATCAGCGATGATTTCCCCACACCGGACTGGCCGCAAAAAGCAACGGTGGAACCTTTTTCAAAGCTCATTGAAAACTCTTCCACCCCTTCTTCGGTTACAGCACTGACCATGTGAACGGGAATGTTGCCTGCTACACTTTGGGCCTGCAGCATGGCGATTTCGCGGTCATCACAGAGGTCTGCCTTATTCAGCACGATGACCGGACGGGCACCGCCCTCAACAGCCATGGCGATGTAGCGTTCAATGGAGCGGAGGTTGAAATTCCGGCCTCCGTCCAGTCCGCAGACTATGCACAGGTAGTCTATATTGGCGGCTACCACCTGCTGACTGTCTTCGTTCCCGGAACTGTTGCGCGAGAATGCGCTTGAACGTTCCAGTACGTGTTCAATCTGGGCATAATCAGCGCATTGCCGGAAAGCCACCCAGTCACCCACGGTGGGGTAGTCCGAACGGTCCATGGCTGTAAAATGGAAATGTCCGGAGACATCGCCAGTTATGCTGCCTTCTGCGCTGTATAAAGTGTATTGGCCGCGCAGTTCTTTTAAAACACGCCCGGCACTCAGACCCTGTTCTTTATAGGGCTGAAACTGGTCTTCAAAAAAGGTACTCCAGCCTAATTTATTGATATCCATTATATTTCACCGCCCATCTGCTGACGTTCAATTCTTTCCAGAGCGATATTCGCCGGGAAGGGTAATTGAGTGATGAGGCGTGCCGCCAATGTAAAGAGCACTACCTCATTGTCGTCGCCTGCAATGCGGTTGGTGCGGATGAAGCCGCATTTGCGGCAGCGATGAATAACTGCACACTCCCTGTTTTCTTTAATCCACAACCCGATGGGTTCCATAATGCCCCGGCAGCCGGATCTCCGGTCTCCGATTTTCATGTCCATATGCTTGCTGTGCAAACAATGGCTACAATGGTTTCGGTTCTGGGTTCCGCTGAGCGGAGACGGCACTGTAAGGCCGCAATGTTCGCAAATGAACGGTCTGGTATCCATGTGGACGGTTTTTTGTTGTCTGGACATGACTCTACTCCTGCAAATGCATAAATGCATTTACCTGTATAATGAGCTGTATTTTAAGGGATTATTCTGATTTTTAGTCTGAACACAAGGTAATGGGCTTCCCTTGCTGTGAACAAACACAAACCAGATATCCAGCTAAAGCAGCTGCAAATTAATAATCAGGGTAATAACAATTCAGGCACTGGGCGCACCTGTCCTGCGGGAGTGGAATGACAGAAAAGACGTGTAGAATTAAGCCTGAGGCTTAGAATTTAAGCTTAGAATAGAAACTATTTCTAAATTTTTAATGTCCTTAAAGTGCACTCCTAGAACAGGAACACCCTTCTCACATTGGTAAACATAAAATCTCCTTTAAAAGTTAATAACTCGGTCCAATTTGCACTTTCCGAATTATTTGTCAATGCCGATTTTATCAGTTTGGGTAATGTACTGCATCAGTGGGAAATTTTTGTATATTCACACAAATGCTTTTTGGTTTTCGTAATTTTATGTCTATTTTTTTGCAAAAACGTGAAAAAAATTCTGGACAGAACCCTGTTATCCGCGCAAGTAACTCTGTTTGTGCCTGATCGTGATTATTGTCTGCCTGTGTTTTAATACATCTCCAGCAGGGATAGCGCAGTTTTTATTTCATGGTCATTGTTGTTTGCGGATGGTTTGCTTCCCATGCTTTATTTTTCAGATGCTGGGCAGAGGGAAGGTTGGAAGGATGATTGTGTAAAAGGGGTGATTGTTTATTATGGATAATTTACAAAAGAAATACGGTTTCTGGACTGCGACCGCCATGGTTGTGGGTATTGTAATCGGTTCCGGGGTGTTCTTTAAGGCCGATGACGTGCTCAAGGCTGCGGGCGGTGACCTGCCTACTGCGTTGCTCGCATGGCTGATCGGTGGCTCCATTATGGTTGTTACCGCATATGTTTTTTCCAAGATCGCGACCCGCATCGAGAAGGTCAACGGTCTGGTAGACTATTTCGAAGAAGCTTACGGCGAAAAGGCCGGGTACATGGTCGGCTGGTTCATGACCTTTATTTACTACCCGACTCTGGTTGCTGTTCTGGCCTGGGTTTCCGCCAACTACTCCGTCGGGCTTCTGGGAGCGAAGGATATACTCTGGCCTCTGTCTTTCGTATATCTGACCGGATTTTTCCTGCTCAACTATTATTCTCCGGTTCTGGCCGGTAAGTGGCAGGTTTCCTCCACTGTGATCAAGCTTATTCCGCTTGGTCTCGTTGCCATTGTCGGCGGTATTGCAGGTTTGACCAGCGGTCAGACCATGCAGAATTTCACTCAGGTCGCTCAGGAAATTGCCGGATCCGGCGGCGGACTGGCCGTGGCAACCCTTTCCACCGCCTTTGCTTACGAAGGCTGGATCATCGCCACCGTCATCAACGCCGAGCTGAAAGACGCCAAAAAGACTCTGCCCCGCGCACTGGTTGTCGGTACCATCGCGGTTATGACCATCTACATGCTCTACTATCTGGGTATTTCCGGCGTACTGACCAACGATCAGGTTCTGGCTGAAGGCGACGCCGCACCTGTTCGCGTCATCGAGATGATCTTCGGCAACGTGGGCGGCACCCTGCTGACCGTGTTTGTTATCATTTCCTGCCTCGGTACCCTGAACGGCCTGATCATGGGTTCTGCGCGCGGCATGTTCTCCATTGCCTCCCGTAACCTCGGTCCCCGTGCCGACCTTTTCAAGCAGGTTAACCCGGTTACCAACAGCACCAGCTGGTCCGCAATTATCGGATATTTCCTGTCCTGCTTCTGGCTGGTTGTCTGGTACGGCAACTTCCACGGCTGGTGGGGCCAGTTCATGGATGTTTCCGAACTGCCCATCGCGTTCCTGTACGTGATCTACATCTCCATCTACATCTGGGTGATGAAGACTTTCACCGACCTCGGACCTTTGAGCCGTATTCTCTGCCCGCTGCTGGCAGGTTGCGGATCTGTGTACATCATCTGGGGCGCGATCCAGAAAGATATGTTCATCCACTTTCTGATTATCTTCCTGATTATACAGGGAGCAGGGATGATGCTGATGAACAGCTCTAAAAAATAAAAGAACAAAAGCCCGCTTCACGCGGGCTTTTTTAATGCCTTCGGCGACCCTGCCGGGGGCATTAAACCCTTTGAAAAGGGTTTAAGAATCCCAAACTTTTTTAATAGGGCTTCGCCCCGGTTTATGTATAATTGTGCGGTGGAGGTGACAATGGCAACACTTGACGAAAAACTGGCAGAGCTTAATAAAAGATATGCTGACGCATTGGGTGGTCGAGTTGAGGAGCTGGAAGGATTTCTTTCTGAATATGAAAGTACAGGTTCTGATTCCAGTCTCGAAAAGCTTTATAAAAATGCCCATGCCGTGGCCGGATCGGCGCGCACTTTCGGGCTGCCGGAAGTTACCGACCGGGCCAAGGAACTTGAATTGGCCGCCCGAGACGGTGCTGACACAAAAATTTTACAGAAAAAATTATCAGCGTTGAAACTTTGTATTTCTTCCTGATTTTCTGGTTGGTTAAAAATAATTTTAAGGAAATGGATTTACCGTTCGGAGAGGAAGAATTGCCCCGGATGGTCGTTTTTTATAGTTGCATAGTGTCAACTAGATGGTTATAGGCTGCAAACTATGAGCAAAGATTTGATTGTTGTTGAGTCCCCGGCAAAGGTGAAGACTATCAGTAAGTTTCTTGGCAGGAACTATCAGGTTGCTGCGTCCGTAGGTCACGTACGCGACCTGCCCAAGAACAAGCTCGGAGTCGAAGAAGATGGTGATTTCACTCCCCAGTACCAGATCATTCCCGGTAAAGAGGATGTGGTCAACAAGCTGAAGAAGGCAGCGGCTAAAGCCGACCATGTCTTCCTCGCACCTGACCCCGACCGCGAAGGGGAGGCTATCGGCTGGCACGTGGCGGCCATTATCAAGGAAGTGAACGAGAACGTCAGCCGTATCCAGTTCAACGAAATTACCGCCCGGGCCGTTAAAGAAGCCCTCGAACACCCCAAGCCGCTCAATGAACAGCTTTTCGACTCCCAGCAGGCCCGCCGTATTCTGGACCGTCTGGTGGGTTACAAAATTTCTCCCATCCTTTGGAAAAAGGTGAAAAGGGGCATTTCCGCAGGGCGTGTACAATCTGTTGCTCTCAAGCTCGTAGTGGAGCGTGAAAAAGCACGCCGGGCATTTATCCCGGAAGAATACTGGCTGTTCAAAGCCCATGTGGAAGGCAAGAATCCGCCGCCTTTTGTGGCCGACCTCTGGAAAGTGGACGGCAAAAAGGCCGAGATCGGTTCCGCTGAAGAAGCTGAAGCCCTGCAGAATAATGTAAAGGGTGTGCCTTTTGAGATCACTGATCTCACAGAGAAGGAACGCAAGCGTAATCCGCTGCCGCCTTACATTACTTCCACCCTGCAGCAGGATGCCAACCGCAGGCTCGGCTACTCTGCAAAGAGGACCATGACCCTTGCCCAGCGTCTGTACGAAGGTGTTGAGCTTGGCGACAAGGGTACCACCGCGCTCATTACCTATATGCGTACCGACTCCGTGCGTATTGCCAACGAAGCGCGCGATACCGCCAAAAAGGTCATTCTGGACAAATACGGCAAAGATTTTTATCCGGCCAAGCCACGGGTCTACAAATCCAAAGGCGGGGCACAGGATGCTCACGAAGCGATCCGCCCGGTTGACGCTTCAATCATGCCTGAAGACGTGAAGCCGTTCCTGCCTGCGGACCAGTTCAAGGTCTACAAGCTGATCTGGAACCGTTTCATCGCTTCCCAGATGGCTCCGGCCCGTTTCTGGGATACCGTGGTCACCATTCAGGCCAAGAACACCATCTGGCGGTCCAAAGGTGAAAGACTGCTTTTCCCCGGTTTCATGCGCGTTACCGGAAAGACCGGTGATGAAAAGCTCATTGAGCTGCCCAAGCTTGATAAGAGCGAAGTGCTCAAGGTCGGCAAGATCGACAGCGAACAGAAGTTTACCCAGCCCCCGGCCCGTTACTCCGAAGCTTCCCTTGTGCGCGAGTTGGAAGAAAAGGGCATCGGCCGGCCGTCCACTTACGCATCCATTATTTCCACTATTCAGGATCGCGGTTACGTGAATCTGGAGGAAAAGAAATTTATCCCCACAGAGCTCGGTTTTGTGGTCAGTGACCAGCTTTCCGAGCACTTCAAGGAACTTATGGACGTAGGGTTCACCGCTGCCATGGAAAAGCAGCTTGATGATGTTGCCGACGGCAAGATCGAGTGGACCAAGCTCATGAAAAATTTCGCGGACGGATTTTATCCCACCCTTGAAACAGCGTCCAAGGAAATGAAGCGCGGCGGTGAGGATACCGGGATAACCTGCGAAAAATGCGGTTCGCCCATGGTTATCAAGTTCGGGCGTACCGGGGAGTTCCTCGGCTGCTCCAATTATCCCGAGTGCAAAAGTATCGTTAACTTCACCCGTGACGACAAAGGTAAGATCGTAGTTCTCGAAGAAGAACCGCCGGAAGACACCGGAGTTACTTGTGAGAAATGTGGCAGTGCCATGGCTATCAAGCGTTCCAGCCGCGGAGAATTCCTCGGTTGCACCGGATACCCCGATTGCCGCAACATCAAGAATTTCGAGCGCGATGATGACGGCAAGGTCAAGGTCGTGGAAACACCCAGTGCCCAGATTGTGGGTAAGTGTCCCGACTGTAAGGACGGTGATCTGGTCATCAAACATGCCCGTACCGGGAGCCGTTTCATTGCCTGCTCCAACTACCCGGACTGCAAGCATGCCAAACCTTTCTCCACCGGGGTCAAATGTCCCCGCGAAGACTGCAAGGGCGAGCTGGTGGAAAAAAGCTCCCGTCGCGGTAAGCTTTTTTATTCCTGCGACCAGTACCCGGATTGCGATTATGCGGTCTGGTATCCGCCCATTGACGGCCCCTGCCCCAAATGTGGACATCCCGTGCTGGTCAAAAAGACCACCCGCGCCAAGGGCGAGCACATCGCCTGCCCGGAAAAAGGGTGCGGTTATGTTCAGGGTGAAGGCGAAGAATAATTTGATGCGCTTTCGCGCTTTTTGATGAAAAGATTTCGCCTCCGGCGGCTTAGCCCTTTTTGAAAAAAGGGCTAAGAACCCCAAAAACTTTTATTTCGGCTTCTCCGGAGCTGAGTCTATGGTAAGTATTTGGTTTCACGTGAAACTAGAGTTTTTCTAGAAAATTTATTGATAAATACTAGATCAATTAAACCCTTCCCGATTCGTATTGGGGAGGGTTTTTAGCGTCTAATCAGGACGTTTCAAGGACGACGATTTTTGAAATTGGCCTAGTGAAGGTTTTTCGTGTATTTTGCCTTTGGCGTTCAGCGGATGAATCCAAAAAGCTGGTAGCAAAAGCTTGTTAAAAGTTTTTGGGATTCTTAAACCCTTTTTTCAAAAAGGGTTTAAGCCCTCGGAGAGCCGCCGGAGGCATCTTCAAAATAAAAGCGCGAGAGCGCATCATAATAAGGAAATAAGATGTCAGAAGAATATAAATTCGGCTGGGTCGCTCTGATCGGCCCGCCCAACGCAGGTAAATCCACTCTCATGAACCATTATCTGGGTCAGAAGGTGGCCATTGTTTCACCCAAACCCCAGACCACCCGTAACCGCATCAGCGGTATCCTGAGCGATGAGAATTCACAGGTTGTTTTTCTGGATACTCCCGGTATCCACCGCATGCGCGGCAAGATGAACCGCTTCCTGCTCGATTCTGCATGGGAAGCTCTGGGCAATGCCGATGCCATTGTGGTGCTTTTTGACGCCGCCCTTTACGCCGCCAAGCCTCATCTGATGGAAAAGGAACTGGCCCCGGTTGTGAAACCTGTGAACCAGTCCCGCAAAAAGCTTTTCGTGGCCGTGAACAAGGTCGATAAGGTTAAGGACAAGGCCAAGCTGCTTCCGGTTATGGAAAAAGCACAGGAACTCTGGCCCGAAGCTGAGTTCATTCCTGTCTCTGCGCTGAAAGGCGAAGGAGCGGATGTGCTGCTGGAAAAGGTTGTGGAAACCCTGCCTGAAGGGCCGCCTATGTTCCCGGAAGATCAGGTTTCCACCGTGCCCATGCGTTTTATGGCTGCGGAAACCGTGCGTGAGAAGCTTTTTATGAGCCTGCAGCAGGAGCTTCCTTATTCCACAGCGGTGGAGATTGAATTCTGGACCGAAGAACCGGAACGTAATCTGGTCAACATCGGGGCCATAATCTACACCACCAAGAAGAACCACAAAGGTATGATCATCGGTAAGGGCGGGCAGAATTTGAAGAAAATCGGATCTCAGGCCCGGCGTGAACTGGAAGATATGCTGGAGATGAAAGTTATGCTCGAGCTCTGGGTGAAAGTCCGTGAGGGCTGGACCGAGGATGTGGGCTTTTTGCGTTCACTGGGACTCGGCGAGTAGTCGATTTAGTGAAATCTTGTCCTTTTGTTTTCTTTTTATTAAAGAAATTTATATAATCAACCGAATTTTACTGTATGCCGCTGCATGAAACGGCAGTTTGAAGATGAGTAACAGGGAAAAAGAACTTATTGAAAATATCTCAGAGGTTAAGGAAGATGTAGCAGCAGCCTGCCTGCGGGCCGGTCGCAAACCCGAAGAAGTGACTGTTATGGCGGTCTCCAAACTTCACGCAGCTTCTGATATCGAGATTTTGTACAAGGCGGGACACCGCTGCTTCGGGGAATCCTATGTGCAGGAGGCCCTTACCAAGCAGGAAGAGCTGTCCGGGCTGGATATAGAGTGGCATTTTATCGGCGGGCTGCAGTCGAAAAAGGCCAAGCAGGTTGCCGGAAAATTTAGTGCCGTGCACAGTGTGGATTCTTCCAAGCTGGCCGGGCTGCTGAATAAAAAGGCGGAAAGCCTGAATGTGACCCAGAATATCCTCATTCAGGTGAATACCGCTTGTGAGGAACAGAAGTGCGGGGTTACTGAAGAAACACTCCCGGCCTTGGTTGAAGAGGTTCTGGGGTACGGCAACCTTAAGTTGACCGGACTGATGTGTTTACCGCCCTTTTTCGGTGATCCTGAAGGGGCAAGGCCTTATTTCGCCAGGCTGCGTATGCTTTCCGAAGGTATGGAAAAGCTCTTCGGAATCAAGCTGCCGGAACTTTCCATGGGCATGACCGGGGATTTCCGGGTGGCCATTGAGGAAGGATCGACCATGATCAGGGTCGGGACCAGAATTTTCGGGACCAGACCGGGGTATTAGAACTTAAACAACCCACAGGCGGATTTTTATGGATCTGGGTACAGTTATTGGGATAGTGCTTTCATTCGGGCTTGTTCTTGCGGCTATTCTGGTCGGAAGTCCGCTGGGTATTTTCATTTCTGTTCCGTCCGTACTCATTGTTATCGGCGGAACCATCGGAGCTTCGCTGGTTAACTATCCCATGGGCCACGTGCTGGGGGTTGTCGGGGTTATTAAGAAGACCTTTTTTTCCAGCCTTGAATCCCCCTCCGATATCATCGACAAATTCATGGATTTCGCCAACCGTGCCCGCCGCGAAGGTATCCTCTCCCTTGAGCCTGCCCTGAAATCCATTGAAGACGACTTCCTGCGCAAAGGGTTGCAGCTGACAGTTGACGGACTTGAGCCGCAGGTTATTCAGGAGATTCTGGAAACCGAGATTCAGTACCTTGAGAACAGGCATGAAACCGGGGCTGAAATCCTGAAAATTTTCGCTGACTTCGCTCCCGCTATGGGCATGATCGGTACGGTTATCGGGCTGGTGCAGATGCTGCAGACCATGAGTGACCCCAGTACAATCGGCCCGGCAATGGCGGTTGCGCTGCTGACCACCCTGTACGGCGCGATTTTTGCGAACCTTGTTTTCACGCCCATGTCCGGTAAGCTCAAAACCCGCAGCAAGGAGGAAATCCTGCTCCGGGAAATGGTCATGGAAGGCATCATTTCCATCTCCAAAGGTGAGAACCCCAAGATTATCGAGGAGAAGCTGAACAGCTTCCTGCCTCCGAAAATGCGTAAGATTTCTGATTAGTTCGCATATTCGGAACGAGTTATAAAAAAAGCAGCGAAGCTAAATAAAAGTTTTTGGGATTCTTAAACCCTTTTTACAAAAAGGGTTTAAGGCCCCCGGCAGGGCCGCCGGAGGCAAAATCCGACCATTCTTAAAAAAAGCGCGAAGCGCAACAAAATTTTCTTTGGGGTACAGATGGGTAGAAAGAAGAAGCCGCCAGAGCCGGAAGGACAGCCCTTATGGCTGATTACTTTCAGTGACCTGATGACCCTGATGCTCACCTTTTTTGTGCTGCTGGTGAGTATGTCGGTTGTTGACGAACGCCGTAAGCTGGTTGTGCTCGGTTCCATCATCGGTACTTTCGGGTTCGGATCCAAGGGTTATGACGTGCTTTCCGATACTTCTTCCCGTAAGACTGTTCAGGTCGGTCCCATGGAGCTTCAGGAAGGGCTTGAACCCATCAAACCGTTGCTCTGGGAATTTGCTGAAGAGGATTTGCGTTTTGAATCCAACAGGTTCGTGCAGATTCTTTCCATTGGTGCCGATGTCCTTTTCACTCCTGACAGCACCAGTGTTTCCATTGAAGGCGCGCGCATTCTCGATACCGTTCTTCCTGTGCTCAAACGGGTACAGCATCCGGTTCTGGTAGCCGGGCATACTTCCATCCTGCGTGATGAACTTGGTGAAGATTACCGGGTGGAAGACCGCGAACTGACCCCTGATATTTCATGGAAGCTTTCTTTAAACAGGTCTCTTGCTGTTTATAATTACCTGATCCGAAACGGCATGAATCCGGATATGCTCAAGATGGAGGCTTTTGGAAAATTTCGGCCCCGGCATCCCAACTCCACTCCTGAGGGACGTAAGATGAACCGCAGGGTGGATCTTGTGCTTGATACCCGCAGTGCTGCTGTTTCCAAGGAAATCAAGGAATACCAGCCTCCGCGCAAGGAAGATGATAAATTCAAATTTGATGATTTTGTCTTTCCCATCGGTGATGCCGAGAAACCCGTTAAAAGGCAGTAAGGGTGATCCATGGGGCGCGATAAAGTAAAAAAGCCGCCGGATCCGGGCGGGGGCTGGCTGGTCACATTCTCTGATCTGGTGACCCTGCTTTTGACTTTTTTCGTGCTCTTGCTAAGTATGGCATCGATGGACCAGAGTTTTATCACCCGGGTAACCATCATGCCGGCTGAATTGGGATTTCTTGATAAGCGCGGTTCCGGCCGGGTCACAGCCAAGGTCAAACTGGTCAGTGAGTTCCTTGAACGCCCTTGGGAAGTGCTGGAAAAACAGGACCGCATCAAGGATCTGCTTTTCCCGGACGATGTTCTGCCCCCGGATATGGACCGGGCCACGCTGGATGAAAACCTGAAAGTTCTGGCCAAGCCCGAGGGGGTTGCCCTTGTGCTTACGGACAAGCTATTGTTCCCTTTGGGCAAGTCGGAACTTGACGAAAGGGCGAAAATCCTGCTTTACCAATTTGTTCCGGTACTTGATTACCTTGGTTCCGCCGATGTGAATATTGCCGGGTATACGGATGATGTGGGCGGCATGAGCCAGTCCAATTTTCAGTTATCCGGGGAGCGGGCCATGTCCGTGCTGACATATTTTGTGGAGCAGGGCATAATGAATGATCGGTTGACGGTTTCCGCCTGCGGTCCCACCTTTCCCATGTACAGCAATACAACACCGGAAGGGCGGGCCCAGAACAGACGGGTTGAAATTTTGATCAAGACGACTCCACCAATGGGTGGGTATTAGTTCAGGGCTGCTGCCAGTCCGAAATATAAAGCTTAAAAGGATGCATCATGGCTGACGAAAGTGGAGAACCGAAAAAGAAAGGCGGAATGCTGAAGTGGATTATCCTTCTCGTGCTGCTGGCTGCACTTGGCGGTGGCGGATTTTTCGCATACCAGAAATTTTTCGCCGCCCAGCCTGAGGATGCTGTTGAAGAACCTCAGCAAGAGCAGGCAGCCGAAGGGGAAGACCCCGGAACACTGCCCGGTGACGGTTTTACCGTTACCCTGCCTACTTTTGTAGTCAACCTTGCTGATCCGCTGGGCCGCAGATATCTTAAGCTCGGTATTGACGTGGAAGTTGTCAGTGAAGAGGCCGTGGCCGAACTCTCCAAGAAGGAGCCCATGGTCAAGGATACACTTATCCTGCTGCTTTCGAGCAAGACATATCAGGAGCTTTCCACCATGGAGAGCAAGATTCTCCTGAAAAAGGAAATTGTTGATCGCTTGAACCAGATTCTGGGCGGATCAAAAGTTTTACAAGTATATTTTACGGATATGGTTATCCAGTAGCACGGTTTTTGCTTAACCACATGATGGTGTGTCGAATTTATGTCACCGAAACTGTTTAAGGATGACCAATATTAATCCGGAGGTAGGCTGTAATGATGTCAGATGATCTTGATCAGGATAAACTCGCGCAGGAATGGGCGGACGCCCTTACTGACGATTCCGACGGTGCTGATCCTCTGGGGGCTGATCCCGGTGACGGCAATGATGAAGCTTTGGCCGATGAATGGGCCGCCGCACTGGCTGAGCAGGATGACGATGCCCCTGCTGACGAAGACGCCCTTGCCAATGAATGGGCTGCCGCCCTTGGTGAACAGGGCGACGAAGGCGGCGGAGATATGGACCTCGATGGCGGTGGAGGCGGCGGAGATGCTGCTTTGGCCGACGAATGGGCCGCCGCACTGGCCGAGGATACCGGGGATGATATCCGCAAGGAAAAGGAACAGGAATTCCTGCGTACCCAGACCCGCGATGCCGACTTCAAGGATATGACCAATGAAGCCAAGAACCCGCGCCATGACGGTTCAAGACGCGATCTTGACTTTATCCTTGATATTCCGCTGGATGTTTCCGCTGAACTGGGCCGGGCAAGGATGCTCATCAACGAGCTCCTGCAACTGGGAACCGGATCAGTGGTCGAGTTGACCAAGCTGGCCGGGGAACCTCTTGAAATTTATGTTAACGGCAAACTGGTCGCCCGTGGCGAAGCTGTTGTAATTAACGAAAAATTCGGTATCAGGCTGACTGATATCATCAGCCCCATCGAGCGGGTGAAGCATCTTGCCTAACGCAACTGCCACTGCGCTTATGGTTCCGGAAACGGGGCTGGGGTCTGTGCTCAAAATGTCGGGAGCACTTTTTTTTATTCTGGCTATGCTGCTGCTGGCCTATTATTTCATGCGCCGTCTCAATATCGGCGGTGCCTTTCCCGGAGCACGAAAAGGTACACTGGAAATTGTGGATCGGCTTGCGCTGGGTCCGCGCCAGAATATTACAGTAATCCGCTACCGCGACAAAGAATTGGTGGTCGGCGTTACCCACGATAAAATAACAATGCTCCATGCAGGGGATGAAGGAAATGCAAAGACTGATTCCGACTTTGCCGGGTATCTTGAAAAAGAACATTCCGGCACTTCTGACTCTTAGCGCAATCCTTCTGCTGGTCATTCCGGCAGCTGCCTTTGCACAGGAGACCGTACCCACCCTGACACTCAACCTTGCCGCCGGGCAGGAAGAGCCGGAGCAGGTTGCCAAGCTGCTGGAAATACTTTTCCTGCTGACTATTCTCGGCATGGCACCGTCCATCATGCTGACTATGACGTCCTTTACCAGGATCATCATTGTCTTCCACTTTTTGCGTCAGGCCATGGGTACGCAGCAGATGCCGCCCAACCAGATTCTGGCCTCACTGGCCATTTTTATGACTGTGGTCATCATGATGCCTACCGGAAAAGCCATTAATGATACGGCCCTGCAGCCTTATCTGAACGAGGAAATCGGTTTCAGCGAGGCAATTGACAAGGCGCAGGTTCCCATCAGGACCTTTTTATTCAAACATACCCGTGAGAAAGACCTTTCCATATTTTATTCCATTACCGGGGAGAAGAGGCCGGAAACCAAAGAGGATGTCAATACCATGCTCCTCATTGCGGCCTACACCATCAGTGAGCTGAAGACCGGATTCACCATCGGGTTTCTGATCTATGTTCCGTTTTTGATTCTCGACATGGTTATCGCCAGTATTCTGCTGGCTATGGGTATGATGATGTTGCCCCCGGCAATGGTTTCGTTGCCGTTTAAAATTTTACTGTTTATCATGGTTGACGGGTGGTCGCTCCTGACGGGCTCCATAGTCAACACGTTCTTGTGACCCGGGCAGTAGTGCGTTTAATTTACGGAGGCAAAAAATGACCCCGGAATTTGTAATCGGATTTGCGAAGCAGTCCATTGAGCTGGCTTTGACTCTGGCCCTGCCCATGCTGGCAGTGGGGCTGGTGGTGGGTATTTTCGTGTCCATTCTTCAGGCCGCAACCCAGATTCAGGAGATGACCCTGACCTTTGTGCCCAAGATTGTTTCCATGTTTATTGCCCTGCTTTTTGCTTTTCCGTGGATTATGGACAAAATGATTGATTTTACTCGTAATATTTTTATGAATTTACCTAATTATATTAAGTAGAAAATATATAGACTTTTTCTATAAAGTAAGTCCCCTGAAGATAGTTAAATCTTCAGGGGACTTACTTTATGCCTGTTTCGGCAGATATTTAAGTGGCCTGTCAGCCCAGTCGCCGTGCAAATTCGCTTATCAGCATAGCCCCGGCCTGCGCGACATTCAGTGAATCAAACTCGCGGCGGAAGGGAATGTGAATCAGTTTCTGGCAACGTTTTTCCACATTGAAGCGGATACCTTTTTCCTCGTTGCCGAGCACAAGGATTGCCGGAGTCTCGATGTCTGCACTGTAAGCAGAGGAAGAATCCACATCCAATCCGGCTCCGTAAACATTGATGCCCATGTCGAGGGCTTTATCAAGAGTTTGGGAAATATTGTTGACCCTTGCTACAGGCAGCTTGTTCAGTGCTCCAGCACTTGCTTTCACTGCCGCAGGACCGAGGAAAGCCCCGCCGTGCTTGGCGGTGACGATTCCGGCCCCGCCCAGCGCGTACAGAGATCGGGCCAGAACACCCACGTTGCCGGGGTCCTGCACCTGATCAAGAACCACCAGCAGCGGCAGGGGAGAATCTGCAAGATTTTCCAGCATTTCGTCGTAATCGGCAAAGGAAAGGCCGGCCACCCGGGCGATGACTCCCTGATGGTTGCCGGAAAATACCCGGCCCAGTTCGGCCTTGTCGGCGATTTTGTATTTGATGCCGTGTTTTTTACAACGTTGGATGGTGCGTTCGAAATTTTTGTCCTGACGCCCTTTTTGCAGGTAAAGCAGGTCAATCCTTTCCGGAGAGTCTAAAAGCAGCTCCTGAACCGGTTTGCGCCCCGCTATGATGGTCTTGTCGTTGTCTCCGCTGTTCTTTTTCATTGGAAATCTACCTTTTTTATTAAAACAGGAAAAATTTAGCTTATGCAGAATTTTTCCATATGTATTTGATTTATAAGCCGGACGGGTAAGATTGTGCCGCTTTCGGCTTTCTAATTGGTTAATTAAAATGGTTTGTTATGATGAAATCGGTTCTCATTGCCCCGTTTTGAACAGTCTCTTTAAACGGTTCATCTAGGCTAAAAACCCTTGTGCCTGAACGGTCCCGGCAACCTATACCTTTCGTTTTACTATTGCAAACCCTCGCAGTTTAGTATAGCTCTACATATGTTTAAACAACTCAATATTTTGCACTGAAAAAGTCTTTTTTTTTAAACTCTTGAGTATGCTTTTCAGTGTCTAACCAAGCAATATTTATAGTTTTTCTAGATAAAATATGGATAAAATCACAAAATCTTACGTCCACAGTGACAAGGGGTCGAAGATGCTGAAATCTCTTCAGTTAATCGCTCTGCTGGCTTTATTTGCATTTTTTGCCGGGTGTTCTGCCAAGAACGCTCCCGTCGATGAAACTGCACTTGATACACAGGTTCAGGCCGAGCTTGAAAAAGAAGTCGGGGTTGATAACGAGGTCGCTGATTCCGGGGTTGAACCCCTCGATCCTGAACTTGAGGAAGCACCTCAGGAAACTGAGGTACTGACCCCTGAAGAAGAAAAGGTCCTCCGCTCCAGCAACGGTATTCTTTTTGACCTTAATGAACATGATACCAAGGAAGTTCAGCAGTACTTCGGTTTCTTCACCCATAAAGCGCGCAAGACATTTGATCGCTGGTTGAAACGCTCCGAGCCCTTCCTGCCTTATGTGCGGCAGGTGCTTTCCGAGAACAATATGCCGCAGGATCTGGCCATGCTGCCTTTTGCCGAAAGCGGATATAATGCCTGGGCATATTCCCGCGCCGGTGCTGCCGGAATGTGGCAGTTCATGCCTTTTACCGGCCGCAAATTCGGTCTGCGCGTGGACTGGTGGGTTGATGAACGCCGCGACCCCTATAAATCCACCAAAGCTGCGGTAAAATATCTGACCGTGCTGCATGAAATGTTCGGTGACTGGTATCTGGCTCTTGCTGCCTACAATGCCGGTGAAGGAAAAATCGGCCGGGCTTTGAAAAGGACCGGATCCAAAGATTTCTTCGACCTGACCAAGAACAATCATAAGCTCAGCAGAAGAGCCAGACTGCGCGCTGAAACCAAGAACTACGTTCCCAAATTCATCGCCATCTCCAAGATTTTCAAGAACCTTGATGAACTCGGTTTTACCAATATTGACTGGAACAACGGTATTCAGGTTGAAACCGTCAAGGTTCCCGGCGGAACCGATCTGCTGGCCCTTGCCAAAGCCTGCGGCATGAAATGGAGTGAATTCCACAAGCTGAACCCCCATTTCCGCAGACAGGTCAGCCCGCCCAACGCGGTTATCAATGCCTACCTGCCCGAGCGGGTTATGGCCGATGCTGCCGATTACCTTGAATCCCCCAATTCCCGTCCTTTTGCCGGGTACAAGCGTTACAAAATCCGCAAGGGTGATTCCTGGTACCGCATTGCCCGCCGCTACGGCGTGCCCGTGGCAGTGCTCAAGTCGGTCAACAACCAGAGGTCCAACCTGCTCCGAATCGGTAAATATATCATGATTCCGGGTAAAGGTTCTTCCAAAGCTATGTATGCTTCCAAGACCAGCAAGACCCGTCGCAACGCCCAGAGCCGTGCCAATTACCGGGTCCGCAAGGGTGACACCCTCTGGTCCATTGCCAGCCGCTACAAAGTCAGTGTGAGGACCCTGAAGCGTTCCAACGGACTTTATTCTTCCAAGCTGAAGATCGGCCAGAAACTGTACATTCCCGATAACAACGCCCGCAGTTCCGCGCGTTCCGTTGCCAAGGCCCAGAACGTCAAGCAGCAGCTGGTCAAATACCGGGTGCGCCGCGGTGACAATCTCTGGAAGATCGCCCGCCGTTTCGGTGTTAAAGTTTCATCACTCATGAAGTGGAACAGCTTGAATTCAAAGTCTATCCTTCGTCCGGGTGACCGGATCAAGGTTTACGTTCAGTAGATTTGACGGGATTAAAAATAAAATAAAGGCGGTTGTCCAAGGGCAGCCGCCTTTTTATTTAGGGATATTCTTGGTAAGTAGCCTTTCCACGCAGTGATCCTTTTCATGGTTCACTCTATCCTAATTCAGTAAAAACAAGGTATTGCCCAGATGGCTATTCAGAGTACCAACCCCATGACCGGGCGGGTTGAAAAAAAATTTGATGAGTTCATTTCCGTGCAGACTTTTTCTGCCATATCCGCAGTAGACAAGGCATTTTCTTCATGGAAACACAGCTCCATGGATCTTCGTGCAGATTGCCTGCGGAATCTGGCCGCGCTTCTGCGTGAGCGGGCAGGCCATTTTGCCGGACTCATGGCCGCTGAAATGGGCAAGCCCCTCAAATCCGGCAGGGCGGAAGTTCTCAAGTCCGCAACTGTTTGTGATTATTACGCTGATAACGGTGCAGCCATGCTGGCCAGCGAACCCAAAACCGTTGACTCCATGCAGTGCTATGTGGACTACGCCCCCATGGGAACCGTTCTGGCCGTAATGCCGTGGAATTACCCCGTATGGCAGGTTTTGCGCATTGCGGTACCCACGCTTATGGCCGGGAACACAATGCTCTTAAAACACGCTTCAAACGTGCCTCAGTGCGCTCTGGCTATTGAGCAGGTCTTCTGTGATTCAATTTTTCCTGACAATGTCTTCCGCACCCTGCTCATCGGAGCCGCACAGGTGGAGAATGTTCTCGATCATGACGCAGTGATCGGGGTCTGCCTGACCGGGAGTGAAGCTGCCGGACGCAAAGTTGCCGCAGCAGCCGGGGCAAGGCTTAAGAAATCAGTCATGGAACTGGGCGGAAGCGATGCTTTCGTGGTTCTCGCCGATGCCGATCTGGAAAAGGCTGCTGCCATCGGTGCCGAATCCCGCTGTTCCAATGCCGGACAGGCCTGCATTGCCGCTAAGCGGTTCATTGTTCACAGCGATGTTTATGATGAATTTCTCGGTAAGCTTAAGGAGCGCATGGAATCAATGATCATGGGCGATCCTATGGATGAAAATACGCTCATGGGCCCCATGGCTTCTCACCAGTTCCGCAATGATCTGCAAACACAGGTCGAAGCCTGTCTCGAGGCGGGCGGAAAGATCTCACTTGGCGGTTCAATTCCCGCAGGTGAGGGTGCATTTTATCCCCCGACCATCATCACTGACGTTCCTTTCAAAAGCGAAGCCGGGCGTGACGAAATTTTCGGACCCGTGGCCCTTGTTTTCAGGGCTGAGAGTGAAGAGCAGGCCATGGAAATGGCCAATGACAGTTCGTTCGGCCTCGGCGGTTCTGTATGGACCCGTGATGAAGAGAAAGGTTTGCGCTTGGCACGGCAGATAGAAGCCGGTTTGGTCTACGTCAACGGACGGGTCAGCAGCCGTCCGCCGCTTCCTTTTGGCGGGGTTAAGAATTCCGGCTACGGACGTGAGCTTTCTACTTACGGAATCCGCGAATTTGTGAACGTTAAGTCTGTTTGTATAGGATAATTTTTAATAAGCTTCGCATGTAGCATTTTAAGGCGAATTTCAAAATTAAGCCCGCATATCTTGGTTGATATTGCGGGTTTTGTTTGTTGGAGCAATATTGCGAACCGTGTGTTATCCTGTTGCCAAATATTCTTTGATGGAGGGCGACATGGGTAATATTTTTGCAAGAATGGTCGGTGTTTTCGGCTTAATCTTGGCAATTACGGTTATTTTTGCTGTTTCAGCCTGTGCTCCCCGCACTAATATGGATGATTTGCAGCTGACATATATTGGTGAAACCAGAGGGCCGGCTGAAAATATTGTTTATTTTTTACAGGGACCTGCTGACGGGGAAGTTGTGGTGTTGCTTCCCGGAATGGGGCGTGGGGCCTGTGAATTCCGTGAACTTGTAGCTGAGTTGAATAAAGCCGGATACCGTACGGTAGCCATACAGCCGCGCGGAATAGGCAGAAGCGGGCCGCTCCTGACCAAACCCAGCTATGATCAATTTGCAGCAGATATTGAGTTGGTTTTGAACGATGTTCCCGGCGGAGTTGCGGGAGGCAGGGTACACCTGCTTGGGTATGAATTCGGGAATAGGGTCGTCCGGATGTTCGCTGTTAAGTACCCGGAACGGGTTGGAGCACTGGTTCTTCTGGCCTGCGGCGGGCAGCAGGTAGGAGGGGCTGGGCAGGCTGTTGATTCACCATCTCCAACGACCAGAACCAGTCCAGCGCAACAGGTGCTGAGCAATAAAAATATAGCTGTTGATCCTTCACTGATTACTAATCAAATTGATAATTATTTCAGAGGGCTTGCAGTAAACTCCAATTTAAACGATCCGCAGGATGTTACTCTGTCCGGTATGACTGCGGCCTTTGCTTTTTGGCTTCCCCCGTCCGAAAGAGAGCAATTCGTCAAACGCGCTTTCTTCGCTCCCATGTCCAAAGTTCCTTCAGATTGGATTACGGGTTGGTATCGCGATACGGGCTGGATGCAGCAGGGGTTGGACCGGGATCACTCTAAAACCTCAGCGGATTGGGTCAGCGGTGGAAGCGCGCCAATGTTGATTCTAAACGGTCAGTATGATGTGGCTGCGCCCATGGCAAATGCGCAGTATATGAAGAAAACCTACCCGGACAGAGTTACTTTGTTTGAAGTTCCTGATGCCGGGCATGCCATGCTGGCTGAACAGCCAGTGTTTATCAGCAAACATGTGATCAAATATCTTAGGCAGTATTCGTTTGATAAGTAATTAAGATTTAAAGGTATGCCTTCGGCGACCCTGCCGGGGGCCTTAAACCCTTTGAAAAGGGTTTAAGGCCCCCAAACTTTTTAAATAAGCTTCGCATGTAGCTTGATACAAAGAATTTAAAATTTATCCCCGCAATAGCTTTGTTGCGGGGGAACTTGTTACAAATTCTCCAGCAATAATTCCCGCGCTTTCTTTTCGTCCAGCTTAATTCCCGTCCATAAACGGAACTGCTCCATCCCCTGATGGACAAACATCTCGATTCCGTGGATTACAGTGCAGTCTTTGGCCTTTGCTTCCTTGATGAAAACAGTCTCCATGGGATTGTAGACAAGGTCGAAGACGATGGTGTTCGTGTCCTGATTGTCCATGATCATGGGGTTGATCTCTTCAAATTTTCCGGACATGCCCAGCGAGGTGGAATTCACGATAAGATCGAAGTGTTGATCGCCGCGAGTATCCCAATCTATGGATGATATTTTAAATTCCGCAGCGAGATCATCTGCTTTGGCCTTGGTGCGGTTGGTAATGAATATTTCGTTGATGCCCAATGATTTTAAACCCGTAATCGCTGCGCGAGCCGCACCGCCGGCCCCGATCAGGAGAGCTTTCTTGACCTGATCAGAATAGGGACGCAGCGGTTCGGAGACTCCGGCGGCATCAGTGTTGTCGCCCACGATTTTATCACCTTCCCAATAGAGGGTATTTACCGCTCCCACGGACTTTGCCCGCTCAGTCAGTTGATCAATGTAGTCCATTACAGAAAGCTTGTGCGGAATGGTCACGCTGGACCCGGAAACAGGCAGGTTTCTGAAAGTCTGCATGAAACTTTCCACTTTTTCCGGCTCAGTGGGGAAGGCCATGTAAACTGCCGGGATTTTGTGCTGCGCAAAGCCCCAATTATGCAGCAGGGGACTCATGGTATGCCCGAGAGGATGTCCGATTATTCCATAAAGCTTTTCAGGCTTGAATATGTCCATATTTAGCTCCTGAAGACCTTTGTGGTCTTTTGTAGAGTTCTGATCGTTTTTTTGAATTAAAACGCTTAAAATTAATGATAAATTGTGAAGAAATATTTAAAGGCGAGTAGTTGCTGTTAAACTAGTCTGACCGAATCCGGATAATTTTGCAAATGAAGCAAAATTTAATGTGTTACCCAGCGAAGCTTAACTAAAACGTCTTTTGGGAAGAGGGGATGGGGTCTGGGGAAGGGGAGGCATCAAAAAATAAATTCCCCCTGCGAAAATTCGCAGGGGGAATTTAAATTGTGCGTACTAAATAGCAGCTGCGCCTTCTTTGAGGGCTTCTGCGTTTTTGGGGATGAGGTGGTGGTAGTGGGCGGAGATCACGTTTTCGAGGGAGTCGATGACTGCCTGCATATCCATGATTCCGGTCGCCTTGATGAAGGCACCGAGCGCTACCATGTTTGCCATGCGGGTATTGCCGAGTTTGTCGGCGATATCGTTGCAGGGCACCATGTAGGAATTGATGCGCTTGGTATCCACCAGCTCTGCGTCAACGAGAGAAGAGTTGACGATCTGGATACCGTCATCCATGAGCATGGGCTGGAACTTATCCAGTGAAGGACGGTTCATGATGATCAGGCTGTGCGGGCTGCGGATGATGGGTGAACCGATCTCGTCGTCGGAAAGCACGACTGTGCAGTTCGCGGTACCGCCGCGCATTTCAGGTCCGTATACCGGGATGTAGGTAACGTTCAGTCCGGCATTCATTCCTGAATAGGCCAGCAGGTTACCGATGAGCATAACGCCCTGTCCGCCGAATCCGGCAATGATGCTGTCGAGGTATTTGCTCATCTTAGTCCTCCGCGGTTACGTCTTTATATACACCCAGCGGGAAGTAGGGAATCATTTCAGATTCAACCCTTTCGTTCGCCTGAATGGGAGTCATTCTCCAGTTGGTGGGGCAGGTGGCCAGCAGTTCGATAAAACCGAAACCGAGTCCTTTCTGCTGCACTTCAAAAGCCTTTTTCATGGCTTTTTTGGCCTTGCGGATGTTCTTTACATTGTTCAGGGCCACACGTGCGGAGTATGCAGTACCACCGAGGGAGGCGATGATTTCAGCCATCCTGATAGCCTGCCCTTCCTTCATGGGATCACGTCCATTGGGGGAAGTTGTGGTCTTCTGGCCTTCCATGGTGGTGGGGGCCATCTGTCCGCCGGTCATGCCGTAAACAGTGTTGTTTACAAAGATGATGGATACTTTTTCGCCGCGGTTGGCGATGTGCATGATCTCGGCCATACCGATGGAAGCGAGGTCGCCGTCACCCTGATAGGAGAGGACAAACTTGTCAGTGCGTGCGCGTTTCACGCCGGTGGCAACTGCCGGGGCGCGGCCGTGCGGTGCTTCCACGCTGTCCACGTTAAGGTAGTTGTAGAGGAATACGGAACAGCCGATGGAGGTGACCAGAAGGGTGTCTTCGGTCAGACCCATTTCGCTGAGCAGTTCACCCGCGAGCCTGTGGGCCACACCGTGCTGGCAGCCGGGACAGTAGTGGGTGGGAACGTCTACAATAGCGTCAGCCCTGTCAAAGGCGAGAATTTCTTGTTCGCTCATATCTATTTCCCTCCAAGGCTTTTGAGGATGGGCTCCTCGAAATCGTCGGGGGTAGGCAGGTTTCCGGGCATGAAGCCGAAGAAATCACTGTCGGTAATGGTGCGGATGGAAAGACGTACGTCTTCAACCATCTGACCGAGGTTATGCTCAATAGTCAGGAACTTCTTACCCTGCTTGGCGAGCTTGTTAAGCTCTTCGGAGGGGAAGGGGTAGAGGGTGATGGGACGGAACAGGCCGACCTTGTGACCCTGTGCACGCAGCTTGCGCACGGTGCTTTTTACGATACGTCCGATGGAACCGTAGGCAACTACGATGAGTTCGGCATCTTCGGTTTCGAAAAGTTCCTGCTTGGTGTTTTTGGCCATTTCGTCATACTTGGCCTGCAGAGCCTGGTTGTGTCCTGCAAGGGAACCTTCGGTAAGGAACAGGGACTTGATGATGCGGTGATCACGGTCCTTGGCACCTTCAATGCGCCATTCTTTTCCTTCCGCTGCATCGTGGTCTTTGACTTCCCGTGTGATGACGGGCTCTTTCATCTGACCGACGATGGCATCACCGAGGATCATGACCGGGTTGCGGTATTTGAAAGCGAGGTCAAAAGCTTCGATGACGAGGTCGTAGCATTCCTGACAGGTGCCGGGAGCGAGAACGAGGGTGCGGTAGTCACCGTGTCCGCCGCCTTTGGTGGCCTGAAAATAGTCGCCCTGACTGGGGCCGATGTCGCCGAGACCCGGTCCGCCGCGGTTCATGTTGACGATAACTGCCGGAAGCTGGCTGCCTGCAAGGTAGGAGATAGCTTCCTGCTTGAGGGATACACCGGGGCTGGAGGAAGAGGTCATGCAGCGGGAGCCTGCGGCTGCTGCGCCGATGAGCATGTTTGCTGCTGCGACTTCACTTTCAGCCTGAACGAATTCACCGCCGACTTTGGGCAGTTCTGCGGACATGTATTCCGGGATATCGTTCTGGGGGGTGATGGGGTAACCGAAATAACATTTCAGTCCGGCTGCGATTGCGCCGCGGGAGATAGCCTCATTGCCTTTGATGAAAAGCTTTTCGCCGTTCTTAGCCATACTATTCTCCTTTGGCCTTTTTGGTTCTGTAGACCCGGATAGCGATATCCGGACAGATCAGCGCACAGGAAGTACATCCGGTACACTTTTCCATATCCTCAGCCGCGACTTCAGCAACTTTGTAACCGTGCTGGTTGAATCGGTCGGATTGCCTTATGATTTCCTTTGGACAGACGGTGGTACAGAGCAGACAGCCCTTACACCTTTCGTCCAAAAATGCTACTCGTGACATCCTATTCTCCTGTTACTGTGACAGAAAAGCCCGTTATATCAACGGGCTGGGACCATTAGAGTCTTATTTACTTGTGGGCAGCACATTATAGAAATGTGACTGTTGGGAAACAAGGTATAATTATTTGCGCTGCTGTGCAAATTTTTCCGTCAAAACTACGTTAAAACTGTATTCATACCTTATTTTATATACATCGAGTCGCCATAAGAGAAGAACCTGAATTTATTCTCAACAGCTTCTGCATACGCTTTTAAAACGTTTTTCCTACCGGCGAGAGCGGAAATCATAATGACTAATGATGATTCCGGCAAATGAAAATTGGTGACCATGCGGTCGACCACCTTGAATTCAAAGCCGGGGTAGATGAAAATATTGGTCTCTCCCTTGAATTCACTTACTTTTCCGGCCTGTTGAAAAGCTCCTTCAAGAGTCCGGGCGGAGGTGGTCCCCACGGCGATAACCGGACGTCCTTCCTGCTTGGCTTTGATCACTGCGGCAGCGGTTTCTTCCGGTATCTCGATGTATTCACTGTGCATTTCATGATCACGGATATCTTCGGCGCGTACCGGGCTGAAGGTTCCGTAACCTACATATAGGGTTACTTCGACCCGCTGGATATTTTTGGCCTTGAGCTTTTCGTTGATCTCTTCGGAGAAATGGAGTCCGGCTGTGGGCGCGGCCACGGAACCTGCTTTTTCGTCACAGGCGTAGAGGGTCTGGTAACGTTCATTGTCTGTTTCGTCAGCAGCACGGCGGATGTACGGGGGCAGGGGGATCTTGCCGCATTCTTCGAAAATTCTGGTCAGGTTGCCGCTCCATTCAAGCTCGACTTCGGAAAGACCGAATTTGCCTTTGCCCAGTACGGTAAGCTTCAGGCCGCCTTCAAAAAATATTTCATTACCGGGCTTGGGACCTTTGGATGCCCGGAGCAGTCCGCGGGCCTGTGCCTTTAATCCGCCGGGAACTTCTTCAGCCTCGATGAGCGGCAGGGGAGTCAGCAGTAAAAATTCAACTTTGCCCCCGGTAGGCTTTTGTCCGAAAATGCGGGCCGGGACCACTTTGGAGTTGTTGGCCACCAGCAGAGCACCCTCAGGTATAAGGTCCACAATGTCGGTGAAGTTTTTGATTTCGGTTTCACCTGTTTTTTGATCGAGCACCATAAGCTTGGAGCCGTGGCGCATGACAGCGGGGCATTGTGCGATCTGCTCCTCAGGTAGTTCAAAGTCGTAGTTTTTAAGGAAAAAGTCTTCTGTGTTTATGTTCATATTTTCGGTTTTCATTCTTGATGATAATCTGGTAAGAATCTTTACAACAGACACCTTCAATGTCTATGAATGCTGTGTTTGTTCTTTGATTGTCCGGTCAAACAACTCTGTTTGATTGTCACGTTGATCACCAAATCCGGATTAGATTATGAAATGGTTATCAGTAGCTGAAATATCCAAGATTACGATGATCCCTGCTCCTACAGCCAGGCGTTACGCTTCGCTGTTCAAGGATTTTCTTTCCAGTAAAAAAATGGGCCGGGTAACCAAATACCCGGAATCCGCTGTTGAAATCTTCAAGCGCATCGTCACACTATATAATGAAGGGATGGTCACTACGGAAATTGAGCAGCAGCTCCGTTCCGAGTTTCCCCGCACAATTGAGATCAGCCCTTCCGAGCGTGGCGTACCCGCCCAGCCGGCCATGAATATTCAGGCAGAGCTGAGCGGCGCATTTGCCGAGATGATGGACAAGATGAGCAAGTCACTTGAAGTGATTGCCGATCAGAAGTCAATCATTGAAGAGCAGCGTGAAGATATTTACAAGCTCAAAAAAGCTTTTGTTCTTCTTGCCCGCAGCCAGAAAAAAATCAAGGCTTTGCCGCAGCTCGATATAAAATCCCTTACTGAGGAATATGACGAGCGGACCAATGCTCTTGAGCAGAAGGATGTGGAGCTTGAAGAGGCTACTTCCGAATTAGCTCAGGAAAACACTAGCTTAAAGCATAAGCTTGAAGTTATGGAGGCAGAGCTTATTCGTTTGCGCAAAGACCGCCGGGAAATGGAAAATTATTTTATGGATAAGATAAAACGCATGAACGGTTGATTTTCCTGCTTGCGGAATTGATTTTTTGCTCTCATGGCTGTAGAAAAAGTCTAGAAGATGCGGCGGTAATTTTTGATTTTAGCCGTATTATTTGAGTGTGACAAATTATGTCCAGCATTGCTGGCCTGAATTTCAATATGCGTTGATATTAAAATCGGAGGATTAACTATGCGTACTTACATTAAAATGCTTCTCGTTTCCATGATCTTTTTAGGTCTGACCGGCTGTCTGGCTGGAACCAATAAAAGTTCTGATGAACCCGTGGTTGCTACTTCCGGTGCAACCGAAAGCTATGAAGAATTCGTACCTTACACTGAATTTGACGACATCGCAGTTCCCAACGAGCTGAGCAGGGTTCCCGATCAGTCCTATGTTGCAGAAGACCAGTCTTTTAAGTATGGAAAAATCGTTCTTAAGGGCCGTGTTGAAAACCAGTCCCTTATTGATTTCTTCGTAAACCAGATGGCAAAAGACAACTGGACCAAAGAAAGATCCATCACCTCCACTGTCTCCACTCTTTCTTTCACCAAGCCTTACAAGAGCTGCACAGTGAGAATTTTTGACGGAACTTACAACACTGAGGTCGAGATCTACGCCGTTGAAATGAAATCCGACGCCGCACCGCTTTCCGGTGGGATGCAGGAACAGAACATACAATAATGAATGAACATCTTAATTTTGACTGCTTTTTAGGAAAACGCATCCATCTCGGTGTAAGCGGCTCTATCGCAGCATATAAGTCTTTGGACTTATTGCGCATGTTTCGCAAGGCCGGGATCGAAGTCAGTGTTACGCTCACTTCAGGTGCGCAGGAATTTATCAAGGGCCTCAGTTATGAGGCCCTTGGTGCTTTCAAGGTCTGGGAAAAGATGTACCCGACCATGGATGACACCTTCGGTCATCTTGAGCCCGGACAGGCTGCTGATGCCATGCTCATCGCTCCGGCAACAGCTTCGGTGCTTGCCCGCATGACCCACGGCCTTGCTGATGACATGCTTTCCTGTCAGGCGTTGGCATTCAGCGGTCCCAAGCTGGTGGCTCCGGCCATGAACCCGGCTATGTGGGATGCTCCTGCCACCCAGGATAACTGCCGGGTGCTGGCAGAGCGTGGTGTTGAATTCATCGGCCCTGATTGCGGGGACGTGGCTTGCGGTGATCATGGGCGCGGTCGTCTTGCTCCGCTGGAATCCATTTATGCCCACGGTTTACGCGCTGTTGCTCCCAACGATATGAGCGGTAAGCATGTTCTGATCACCTTAGGACCCACCCGCGAGAAATGGGACGCGGTCCGCTTCTGGTCCAATCCATCCTCCGGTCTCATGGGGGCTTGTATCGCCATGGCTGCCTGGCTTCGTGGTGCAAAAGTTACCGTTGTTTCCGGTCCGGTGAAATGGTGGTTCCCTGAAGATATCAACGTGATCAAGGTTGATTCCGCACAGCAGATGTTTGATGCCGCTACCGAAGTTTGGCCCAGCTGCACCACCGGGTGTTTTACCGCCGCTGTTGCCGATTTCAAACCCATCCCTCACGGGGAGGGTAAATTTAAGAAAGCCGGCAATGATGCATTGCGTGTTGATTTTGATACCAACCCGGATATTCTCAAGACCATTGGCAGCCGGAAACGTGATGACCAGCAGTTGATCGGTTTTGCGGCCGAGACTTCCAATATTCAGGAAGCAGCCAAGGGTAAGCTGGAGCGCAAGAATCTGGATCTGATTGTTGCCAATCCCATCAACAAGCCCGGAGCCGGATTTGAGTCTTCCACCAATTCGGTCTATGTTCTGGACAGGGCAGGGCGGTCCGAAGAATGGCCCGATCTCCCCAAAACCGAAGTAGCGTGGCGTATATGGGATCTCCTTCTGCAGAATTAAATGTGCTTGAAAGTGTCAGGCCGTGGTATCAGAACGGCCTGCAATATGTTTTCAAGGATTCACTGCCCGGCATCGAGGAACTCGAAAATCCGAAAAGGCAGCAGCGTCCTGGTGCGCCTGCCCAGCCCCGTCAGCAGGCGCAGGCACGCCCGCAGCAAAGACCGCAACAATTCGCAGCACAGCAGAATCAGGCTCCGCAGCAAGATTCCGCACAGAAGGTTTCTCCTCAGCAGCCCGCTCAGCAACAGCAGCGTCCTTCTTTTGACCGCACACCTCCGGCCAAGCCGTCACGCATACCTCAGCAGCGTAAAGCCCCGGCTCAGCCTCAGGTGAATTTTCCTGATCCTGAGTCATGGCCCGCTCCATGGTCCACTCTTGCCGGACGGATCAGTCCACGGGTGCAGATTTTCTGGACCTATGCCCAGATGGGGCAGGATATGTCCGGTCAGGCCGACGCTGAAAGACGCAAGCTTTTTCAGTCTTTGATCGGTTACATGGGATTGCCCAAGGGAGCCATTTCATTCTGGCCCTGTACATCGTGGAACGGAAGCGAGTTTGAGAACAAGCCCGATATCTTTTGGAAGGGAGTAGAAGCTTACGGAGTGAAGTTCATTGCTTCCTTCGGGGATCAGACCCGTTCTATCATCGCACCCGAAGCACCTTCTTCTTCCGCCTCTGTTCATATTAACGGCGTACAGATGCTCATGCTTCAGGACCCGGACTTTCTCAAGAACCTGCCTTCTGATGAGCAGCAGTTGCTTTGCATATCGCTGTTGCGTCTGCCGTTGTTTTAGTTCCGGTTAAAATGTTTTTTATGACCCCGTCTCGTAAATGTGGCGGGGTTTTCTTTTTCCGTAGTTTATTTATCTCCCGCTATTTGGCATTATGAATTATAAAAGCCTTTTCGCGGAGGTCGTCATGCGTGCTTTAAAAAACTGTCCATTGCTCATTTATTATTTGATCATCATTGCCGTCTTGGTCTCATGGCTGTTGCCTGTAGTTGCTTCAGCAGCGGATATTCGTGTTTTGTCCCTTGATTTGCAGGGCGGGATAAGTCCCGCGCAGGTCCATTTGCTGGAGGACGGTCTTGAGCAAGCCGGTGATGACGATCATGATCTTGTGCTCTTGAGGCTTGATACTCCGGGCGGTTCTGTCTCTGCCATGCGTGATATGGTCAAGATTATCATGAACAGCAATATTCCGGTTTGCGTCTGGGTTGGGCCGGAAGGAGCGCATGCGGCATCGGCCGGAACTTTTATCACTGCAGCGGCGCAGGTGGCAGCTATGGCTCCCGGAACATCCATCGGTGCGGCCAGTCCGGTTTCTCCTTCCGGCGAAGATATTCCCGAAACCATGAGTAAAAAGGTGACCGGGGATATGGTCAGTCTGATCAAAGGCATTGCCCGCAAGCGGGGGCGCAATATTGAATGGTATGCCAGGTCTGTTCTTGATGGAGTCAGTGTGGATGCACAGGATGCAGTAACCCTGAACGTTGTTGATTTTATGGCCTTGTCTGCGGATGATTTTCTGGAGCAACTGGGTGCCCGCGGTATCCTGATTGATGGTAAAAAGGTTAAATTTTCGCAAAAGGAAGTGACGGTCAGCAAGTTCGAACCCGGCTTCAGGTACGCTGTTCTCTCATGGTTGCTTGATCCGCAGGTAGCTTATTTCCTCTTATTGGGAGGGATGCTGGGTTTGTTTTTTGAACTTTCCCATCCCGGGACAATTCTTCCCGGTGTGATAGGTGCTTTTTGTCTTGTGACCGGACTGTACGCCATGTCCATCCTGCCTACAAACGCAGCCGGTTTACTTCTTCTGCTTCTGGGAGCGGTTCTTTTTGTCCTTGAAATTTTTATCGTCAGCTATGGTTTGCTCAGCCTTGCTGCGGTGATCAGTTTGTTCATCGGATCATTGGTCCTTTTCCGGGAGGGTGCACCGGGGATTCCCATGGCCACAATTCTAGGGACTGTGCTTACTTTTTCGGCATTTGTAGGTGTGGTTATATATCTGGTCACCAAGGCCCAGTTTTCCCGGTCCGGTGTAGGTATGGAGAGCATGGTCGGACTTGCTGGCGAGGTCCTTGAGCTTAAGGGAGAGCGCATGAAGGTCCGCGTGCGGGGTGAAATCTGGAATGCCGAGACTGAGGACAAAACATATTTTCAGCCCGGAACTGCGATTAAGGTCGTTCAGGCTCGTGGTCTGACCCTGATAGTCGTAAAAAAGAGTTGATCAGTTAAATTTTTAGGGAGGTTGCAATGACTTTTTTTATTCCCGTTGTTTTGTTGGTCGTGTTTTTTTTGATCACAGCACTGAAAGTCCTGAACGAGTATGAGCGCGGAGTGATTTTCAGGCTTGGGAGGGTGATAAATGCTAAGGGTCCCGGACTGATAATCCTGATTCCCATAGTAGATCGCATGACGAGGGTTTCACTACGGATTATGACTCTTGATGTACCAAATCAGGATGTTATCACCCGTGATAACGTAAGTATCAAGGTTAATGCGGTGGTGTATTTCCGGGTAACTGATCCGATCAAGGCAATTTTGGAAGTGGAGGATTTTATGTTTGCCACTTCTCAGCTTGCACAAACCACCTTGCGTAGCGTATGTGGAGGCGTTGAACTTGACGAGATACTTTCCCAGCGTGAAAAAGTGAACAGCGAGATTCAGGAAATTCTTGATACGCACACTGATCCCTGGGGCATAAAAGTAAGTACTGTCGAGCTTAAATACATTGACCTTCCTCAGGAGATGCAGCGGGCCATGGCCAAACAGGCCGAGGCTGAACGTGAACGCAGAGCCAAGGTCATTAATGCGCAGGGTGAATTTCAGGCCGCTGATAAGCTGTCTGAGGCCGCGGAGATCATTTCCGCCCACCCGGAAGCATTGCAGCTTAGATATTTGCAGACCTTGCGAGAAATGTCTGCTGAAGGAAAATCTTCCACCATAATTCCTCTTCCTCTTGATTTACTAAAGATGTTGGCGCCGTTAACCGGCAGGGGAGAGGCAATGGATAAAAAAGACCAAGAGAGCAAATCATAATGAAAGTCCTTGTTACAGGAGCAGCCGGGTTTATCGGCTTTCATCTTTCCAAACGTCTTCTTGCTGAAGGCCACGAAGTGGTAGGTCTGGATATTCTTAATGATTACTACGATGTAAATGTTAAGAAGAACCGCCTTAAGCAGATAGAAGATCACGACAAATTCACCTTTGCCTACATGGATATGGCTGACCGTGCGGCCATGGAAAAACTTTTTGCAGAAGAGAAGTTCACACACGTGGTCAACCTCGCTGCTCAGGCAGGTGTTCGTTACTCCCTGATCAATCCGCAGGCTTACATCGATTCCAACGTAGTCGGCTACATGAACATCCTTGAAGGCTGCCGCCACAATGGCGTTGAGCATCTTGTTTACGCATCCTCAAGCTCTGTCTACGGATTGAATACCAGTATGCCTTTTAGTGTTCATGACAACGTTGACCACCCCATCAGCATGTATGCGGCTACTAAGAAGTCTAACGAATTGATGGCTCATTCCTACAGCCATCTTTACAATATCCCCACTACCGGACTTCGTTTCTTCACAGTATACGGGCCGTGGGGCAGACCCGATATGGCTCTTTTTCTTTTTACTAAGGCTATTTTTGAAGATAAGCCCATTAATGTTTTTAACCACGGCAAGATGCTTCGTGATTTTACCTATATTGATGACATCGTTGAAGGTGTTTTCAGGGTCATGAAAAATACCGCTACTCCCAATCCTGATTGGAACGGAGATGCTCCTGATCCGGGTACCAGTCCTGCTCCTTTCCGTATCTACAATATCGGTAACAATGAGCCTACCGAATTGATGCGCTACATCGAAGTTCTTGAAGAGTGTATCGGTAAGAAAGCCGAAAAGAACATGATGCCTCTGCAGGCAGGCGACGTTCCTTCCACTTATGCAAATGTGGATAATCTTGTTCGCGACGTTGGTTTTAAGCCTGAAACTTCAGTCGAAGAAGGTATTGCCAAGTTTGTTGAGTGGTACCGCGGCTACTACAGCGTATAATTTTTATTAAACATAGTTTGTTCAAGGGGCCGCTTTCGAGCGGCCCTTTTTTTGTGATGATCAATCAAACGCAATTTTTTTTAGTGCCTTGAAATGTTTTGCGAATTCACTTTTTATTAGTAATTAACTGATGATATTCCAGATTTAACCACTCATTTTGTTGCTCACTTTTCTTGATTTAAACTTTTTTTCAGACTAGTTTTGGCTCTGTTGTTTTCAACTTGGTCGAGATGTTTCACGTGAAACATGAAAATTGAAATCTCATGAACAGGGTGGTTTCAAGTGGCAAAAAGAATTGTAGTAGCCAACCAGAAAGGCGGGGTAGGTAAAACCACTACCTCTATCAACCTTTCAGCTTCTCTCGCTGTGATGGAAAAAAAAGTACTGCTTGTAGACTGCGACCCGCAGGGGAACGGTTCAAGCGGGCTTGGTTTTTATCCCGGAGATTCCAGAGAAAATGTATACTCAGTATTGTTTAATCCGGAGCGCGTGAAGGAAGCAATATATCAAACTGACATTCCCTATCTTTCACTCATGCCTGCCAGTCAGGATCTGGTGGGAGCAGAAATCGAACTCATTGATAAGATGGGGCGCGAATATTATCTGAAAGATCTCGTGGAGACCGTGGACGAAGAATATGATTATATCATTTTCGACTGCCCTCCATCTCTCGGTCTTTTGACCGTAAACGCTCTTTGCGCGGCAAAAGAATTGCTGGTTCCGCTCCAGACTGAATATTACGCACTTGAAGGTGTGGCTCAGTTGTTGATGACTTTCGAGCTGGTCAAGAAGAGACTTAATCCGGAACTCGCCGTTCTGGGTGTGGTTCTGACCATGTATGATAAGCGCAACAGACTTGCCCGTCAGGTGAAAAACGAAGTTCGCAAGGCTTTTCCGGACAGTTTGTTTGAGACAATCGTGCCGCGAAATGTGCGCCTGTCCGAAGCTCCCAGTTTCGGTAAACCGGCCATTTCTTATGATGCCAAATCAAATGGAGCCATGGCTTATTTAAGCCTGGCGCAGGAAGTGGTTAAGCGGCACGAAGAAGAGTAGGGCGGAAATAAAAGAGGCCGACATGGAGTCGGCCTTGGGTGTTCTGATTCAGGTGGAGAAATTAGTAGCGAGCTTCAAAGTTTGTGTCTTTTTCCTCTACGAAAGGCGTACACTCAACAGTAATTTCATCCTTGAAATGCTTTTTGACAATGCGGGCATTACAGTCGGCACATTTGAATGAGACCAGGCCTCCGAGGTTGCAGGACATGAGTCTGAACTTGCGGGGATCATCATTTTCCCAGTCTTCGGTTTTGTTGCCGCAGAGTTCGCAGTGAACATCGGTATCAACAGGATAGGGAAAGTCCCAGTATTCTTTAAGGGTCTCCCATTCGCCGATGGGTTCCGGACGTTCTTTGGGGGCTTCTTTGGGGAGCAGATCCTTGATCATGGGTTTTACTTTTGCCCAAAGATCAGCTGTGAGCAGGGCACCGATCAGGTTGCCGTTTTTATCGAAAAGTTCAGTAAGATTATCATCGTGTTTAGACATGTATCCTCCGACCATTTATATTGATGAGTTCGGGATACAATAATCACGGTTTCAAGCAAGTCAAAGGAAATATTATCAGGGACCGCTTCTGCGGCTTCCGAAAACATAAGGAGAAAGTCCATGGCAGGTGTCACTGGCGGTTTAGGAAGGGGACTTGATGCTCTTCTGGGAGGCGGCAAAGGCGTAGATGAAAATTCAGCTTCTGAGGCATCAATTGATGCCCGGCAGATTGATATTGATATGATTGTTGCCAACCCGAACCAGCCGCGCAAGGAATTTTCTCCTGAAGCATTGAAAGATCTTTCCGAGTCTATCCGGGCCAAGGGTGTGCTTCAGCCCGTGCTGGTGCGTCCTGTTCTCGGACGAAAAGACCGCTTTGAACTGGTGGCCGGGGAACGTCGCCTGCGGGCATCCAAGCTTGCCGGGCTGGGAGAAATCCCCGCACTGGTCAAGGAGATGACCGACCTTGAAAGTATGGCCATCGCCTTGATCGAGAACCTGCAGCGAGAAGACCTGAACCCCATTGAAGAAGCGAAGGGCTATCAGGAACTGATCACCAAGTTCGGACTCAGTCAGGAACAGCTGGCCGGGCAGGTGGGTAAAAGCCGCTCAGCCCTTTCCAACTCCATGCGTCTGCTGACTCTTTCCGAACCTGTGCAGGACGCCATCGGTAACGGTAAAATCTCCGCAGGCCATGGGCGTGCGCTTATGGCGGTTGCAGATGATGCTGCACGTGATGAACTATTTGATCGTCTTATGAGCAGCGGCTTGTCTGTGCGCCAGTGTGAAGGCGCGGCAACATATTTTAAAGAACATGGCGAGCTTCCCGAAGGTGAGGTTGTTGCCAAGCCGAAGCCCGGCAAAAGCAAGAAAAAGGAACCCAAAGAGATTGACGAAGACCTTGAGATTCTCAAAAGCCGCCTTGAGGAAGCTCTTGAAACCAAGGTCTCTTTCAGCGGTTCTCAGAAGAAAGGCAAGCTGACCATCAGCTATGCGGATGAGCAGGAGCTTGAGCGTCTGGTGGCGATCCTTGAACTTCGTTCATAATTATTTGCAGATCATCAGGTTTGAATGTTTATGAGCATAATCGCTCACTGATAAATATCGCATTATAAGGAATAAATGTAATGGATAATAAGATTTTAAGCGTTCTCCCCAAATTAAAAGACCGCAAGGTGCTGATCATCGGGGATGTGATGCTTGATCATTATGTGATTGGGTCTGTTGAACGCATTTCACCGGAAGCTCCGGTGCCTGTGGTGCAGGTTACCGAAGAAAAATACCTTCTCGGCGGGGCCGGGAACGTTGCCCGCAATATTTCTGCCCTCGGAGGCGAACCTCATCTGACCGGGTTCGTGGGCAATGATGGAGAAGGGCGGGTTTTCGAAAAGCTCTGCTATGAATCGGATATCCCCTATTCCCTGTATGAGGCTGAGGATCGGCCCACCACAAAAAAAACACGGGTCATGGCCCACAACCAGCAGATGGTCCGGGTAGACCGCGAAAAGACCGTGGATTTTGCAAAGTCGCTCATGGATCAACTATTCGAATTTCTGGAGAGCGAGATTTGTGATTATAAGGTGGTCATCCTTTCCGACTATGGAAAGGGGCTTCTGTCGCAATCTTTTTTTGAGCGGTTCTGGAAGCTGCTGGAAGAAAAGAATCATAAGCCGCATATTCTGGTTGATCCCAAAACTGTGAACTATGACCGTTACCAGTCCGTCTCCATGCTCACTCCCAACTCCAAGGAAGCAGGGGAGGGAGCCAATATGCAGGTTAAAACCCGTGAAGATGTGCTCGAAGCAGGACGCAGACTCTTTGACCGCATCGATCCAACCCACCTGCTGATCACTCTTGGCGGAGACGGCATGGCCTTGTTTGAATCACGTGATGTGGTCAAGCATGTGCCGACTTTCGCGCGTAAGGTTTTTGATGTGACCGGTGCCGGTGATACAGTTATCGCAACTCTCGGGCTTGGCCTTGCGGCCGGACTTGATCCGCTTACCTCGGCAGTGCTGGCGAACTACGCCGCCGGGATTGTTGTCAGTCAGGTCGGGGCGGCAACAGCTACAGTTGATGAGCTTGCCGAGGCCGTGCGCAACTGGCCCAAGCCGGAAGTGAATGTCTGGAACGATTAATTTAGTATAATTTAAAAAAACGGCAAAATTGTGTATATTGATTTGTCGTCATAAAAATTATTTAGCATTTGACTCGGGGGGAGTTTTGAAGACGCAGGCGAACAGGTTAAAGAAGTTGATTCAGGCCAATCAGGTTTTGGCCAGTATTGAGTCTCTGGTTGATCTGCTGCCGCAGCTGCTAAGGCTGGCGCAGGATGTGACCGGTGCCGAGGCTTCCTCGATCATGCTTTATAATAAAGAAAAAAATGTCCTTAATTTTGCATGGGCCATGAATGATGTGCTCGGTGATAAGGCCATGAAAAATTTGAAGACCGGCTTTGAACTGCCCATGGGGCAGGGAATTGCCGGCTGGGTGGCCGAGCATCAGCAACCGCTGAATGTGGTCGATGCCCAGAGTGATGACCGTTTCTCCAAAGAGGCGGACAGGAAGACCGGGTTTACAACCAAATGCATCCTCTGCACCCCGATCATTCATAATGATGAATTGCTGGGCGTTGTACAGGTCCTTAATTCTGTGGACAAGGAATGCTTCGGCAAAGAGGATGAAGAACTGCTTGAAAGCTTCGGCCATCTGGCAGGGGTGGCTCTGGTCCGCTCCGAGCTTATGCTGCAGCGTCTGAATCAGCAGAAATTTGAGACCCAGCTGGAAGCTGCCGCCCGTATCCAGAAACAGTTCAATCCCCGTCAGCCGAAACTGGAAGGTGGCAATATAATCTGGGGCAGTTCTCTCCCGGCTCAGTTTGTGGGCGGAGATTTGTACGATTTTATACCCAATTCCGACGGAAGCTGGTATATTTATGTGGCTGACGTTTCCGGTAAGGGGCTGCCTGCGGCTTTGATCATGTCTGCCCTGTGGACCAGAATCAGGGCTGAGGCTTTGAATGAAAAAGCTCCGGGCGAAATGCTCAAGGCGGTCAATAGCGGCGCATTTGATTTTATGAACGGAGAGGTCTTCGCCACCATGGCTTTGCTGCGTTACTTCCCGGAAAGCGGAAAATGTGAATACAGTATGGCCGGCCACCCGCCGCCGTTTCTGGTAGATGAAGGGACGGCTGATCCTATTGAAAAAACTTTCGGTCTGCCCGTAGGAATTCTTGAGGACGGTGATTTTGAGACCGGGGAGTTCTGTCTTGAAAAGGGGCAGTCCTTAGTTATTGTCAGTGACGGAGTGGATGAAGCAAGAGATGCGCAGGGAGAGTTCTTCGGTGAAGAGCGTATGGAAGAAACGCTCAGGCAGGAAGGTGTTCCGCAGGCCGGGGAAAAGCTGCTCAAAGCCGTTGCTGACTGGAGAGGGGAGACCCCTCCCAACGACGATACAACCGTAGTCGAGATATACAGGGCTTAAGGAGATATTTTATGGGTACAGGCTGGAAAATGGAATCCTCGCTGGAGGAGGTCCTGATCAAGATCAGCGGTGAAGTGGACTTCACCGGGACCCCTGAGCTTAGGGATGAAATGCATCATTTTGTGAAGAAGACCTCCGGTGAAGTCCGGGTGGATCTTTCCGAGCTTGAGTATCTGGACAGTTCCGGTCTGGCCTCGCTGATCGAGTTGCGCAGAATTCTGGTCAAGGACAGCCGCACGGTGAAGATCATCGCGGTTACCGATCAGGTGGACAGGCTTTTGAATCTTACGCAGGTCAAATCTTTGTTTGGGCTGTGATCAATCCGTCCGGGCGGTAAAGGGAGTTATCTGGGATGAATGGATTGCAAGTGCTCGCATGGATGGTTTCCAGACTCCTCGGCTGCCTGCGTTTCAAGTCCGGAAAGAAAAAGTCCTTTTACCGTAAAAGGCTCCTGCGTGATCTCGCTTCTGTAGGTGCTGATTCCATTCCCATAGTCAGCGTTATTTCAGCCTGTACGGGCATCATTCTCGCCCTGCAATCAGCCCAGCAGCTGGAGAAGGTCGGGGCCATCAGCTATGTGGCCAATCTCGTGGGCGTGACCATCATTCGTGAGCTGGGTCCACTGCTCACCGCCATCATCGTTACCGGACGTTCCGGTGCCGCCTTTACAGCGGAAATCGCAACCATGCAGATTTCCGAAGAGATCGACGCCCTTGAGGTTATGGGCATCGAGCCGGTCCGTTTCCTTGTTGTTCCCAAATTGATCGCCATGCTGATCATGGTTCCCTGCCTGACTGTCTGGGCCGATTTTGTGGGTATCTTTTCCGGCGGGGCCTTTTCCGCCATTGCCCTCGGGATCAACAAAGTCACCTACTTCAATAACTCCGTGGAATTTCTCAAGCTGCATGACGTGCTGGCCGGACTGGTCAAGGCCGGGGGCTTTGCCGTGGCCATCACCATTATCGGCTGCTGGCAGGGTTTTTTGGCCCGTGAGGGTGCTGCCGATGTCGGGCGCAAGACAACCAATTCTGTTGTTATCTCCATATTCATGATAATATTGCTGGACCTGTTTTTTACGGCACTTAACTTTCTTTTCCGGTAGAAGATCATGAAGTTATCAAGGTTTGCACAGGACATAACGCTAAGGAAGCTCAGCCTCGGTTATCCGGGCCATGTGCTCATGCGCGACCTCAATGCCGTGCTGCCTGCCGGGAAGATCAGTGTGATCCTCGGCGGTTCAGGGTGCGGCAAATCAACCCTGCTGCGTCATATCCTCGGCCTGAACACTCCTGTGTCGGGTGAGATCTTTCTGGGCGATACCAATCTGACCTCTCTGGACAGCGGTGAGGAGTACAAGCAGATCAGGACCCGCATGGGGGTCCTCTTTCAGGACGGGGCCATGCTCGGCTCATTGACCCTCGGTGAAAATGTGGCTCTGCCCATGCAGGAACATACTGACCTGCCTGATTCAATCATCGAGGAAGTTGTGCTGATGAAGCTGCGTATGGTCGGGCTGGGGGATTTCATGCATTATTTTCCCAACCAGCTTTCAGGTGGCATGCGTAAAAGGGCAGGGCTGGCCCGGGCCATGGTCATGGACCCGACAACCCTGCTTTGCGATGAGCCTTCCTCCGGGCTGGATCCCATCACCGCCGCAGATCTTGACCAGCTCATCCTCAAGCTCAAGGAAACTTTTCACGTCACCACCGTGGTGGTCACCCATGATCTGGACAGCTTGTTCAATATTGCCGATCACGTGGTGGTCCTGCACAAGGGGCGTTGTCTTTATCAGGGAGATGTAGAAGGACTGCAGCAGTCCGATGATGAATATATAATCGACTTTCTGGAACGCAGGCCTACGGAGATTGATCCAAGCATGGAACGGGCCGTGAAGTTCCGGAGCCGGGTCTGATTACGGGAGATATGTGATGGTACTCAATCCGCGCAGCTCGGCTGCCGATATGATCAAGGCCGCATTGGCCGCTCTTGCAGGGCTGACCGTGCTCGGCCTGTTTATTGTTTTTCTGGGCGGCCATGATTTCTTTTCCGACTACTCACAATACAAAATCCTTTTCCGCAACGTGAAGGACCTGACCCCCGGCCGTCCGGTGAAATATGCAGGCTTAAGTGTGGGCAAGGTGGATTCCATCACTGTAGATGCTGACAATCCCGGACGCATTTCCGTGGTCATCAACGTGGATCGTGATTTTCCCCTCTACCGCGGCACAACGGCTATGGTCACCCAGAAGGGGTTGGTGGGTGATAACTACATTCTTCTGGAGCTGCGCGGCGATGCCGGTCCGAAACTTTCCGAAGGTGATTCAATTCCTTCGGCAGTAAAGATGAGTATGAACGAAGTGGCCGCAGAAATGGGCAAATCAGTGGCCGCATTGACCCCTCAGCTTGAAAGGGCCGTAAATGCCTTTGAGATGCTTTTTTCCCCTGAGAATATGTCCAACATCGGAAAAAGCCTGAAAATGGCTCCTGAGGTGCTTGCTGAAACCAATGCCACCCTGGTCACTTTCCGGGAAGAGTGGACAAAGCTGGCCCGCTCCGGAGCCGGGGCCATGAACGCGGGATCAAAAAATATAACCGTCCTGACTGCGGAACTGACCGATACTTTGCAGAAGGTGGAAACAGCCATCGCGACTTTGCAGGGTGACATGAGCAGCACCCTGAGTGATGTGGGCGGGGATGTCTCACGGGCTGTGGACGGAATCGAAGGGTTGACCGCAGATCTGCGCCGCAATGTGGAATATGATCAGGAAGAGCTGGAAATCATTCTGGTAAACATCAATCGTCTTTCCCGTGAAATGAATCGTCTGGCCCGGTCGCTGCGTGAACGTCCGTGGCAGGTCTTAAATCCCCCGCAGGGAGCTGAACATGACTAAGAAAATTTCATTCCTCATAATTCTGGTTCTTGCATTGTCTTCCACCGGATGCATCGGCGGCAAATCAGTGGAGTCTTCCTACCTGCGGGTGGGGGACAACGGCTATACCAGCGGATGTGAAGAGGTGAATCCGGATATGCCCCGGCTGGCCCTGAAACGTTTCACCAGCCTGCCCGCCCTTGACCGCGAAACTGTGGTCATTGCCAAAGGGCAGGTCATGAAGCCCGACTACCGCTGGAGCTGGGAAGGCACCCCGGCGGAAATTCTGGACCTCATTGCCGGGCCTGCCTTGAACTGCATGAACAGCTACGAGGTGGTCAGCCCGTACCGTCCGGGAATCGAAAGAGAGCTGGTCCTTTCCGGGGTCATCACTTCCTTTGAGCTCCAGCGTAATGGCGGGGATGCTTTTAAGGTCGCGGTGCGTTATTCCCTCTGGGACAGCAGCGGCAAGGAACTGCTGGGACGCAAGCTGATTGAAGCTGAGGCTCCGGTAAAATCCCTGCGCGGGCAGTCAGTAGCCGATGCAGCCCAGCAGGCCGTGGACGGAGTGATGAAAAAAACAGTTTTATGGATAGACGGTCTGGGAGGGGAAATGCTCTCCCGCAATACAGGACGCTGATGTATATTATTGCAGCCATAGCCGAATCACGGATCAAAGAAGCTGAGCGCAAGGGTGAATTCGAGGATCTTCCGGGCCGTGGAAAGCCTCTGGAGCTGGAAGATGATTCCATGATCCCTGCGGAATTGCGCATGGCCTACAAGGCTCTTAAAAACGGCGGTTACCTTCCTCCAGAAGTGCAACTCAGAAAAGATATTCATTCTGCCCTTGATTTGCTTGAATATATGGAAGATGAAAAGGAACGCTATACGCAGATGCAGAAAGTGAATCTGCTTTTTGAACGCATCAAAAATATGCGCGGAAAGGAAATAGCCATCGGCGAGGAAGATGAATATTACAAAACCATAGTCGAGCGCATCACCTTGCAGAGCAGGAAAATCAAGGAAAACGAGGGATGATTTCTAAAAATTTCAAAGCCGTGTTTACAGCACTGCTTCTGGCGGTTGTTGCAGTCGGGATGCCCGTTCAGGGAAATGCCGCATCAAAAGAAAGAGTGGGGCAGGCTTATATTGATGTGCCTTCCCAGTTGCGGAAGGGTACTACAAAATCTCTGAAAAGTTATGTTTCACTTTTGCTGAGCAAGAAATATGTCAGTGCTAAAAAGCTGTACGAACCACCTTTCATGGGTCTTGAAGACAAGCTCTATATTTCAGTGAAAAGGGAAAAGGCCCTGCCGATTATTGCCGGAGGGGTCGCCTCTTATGCCGGGAATGAGGAGGGACTTGCCGCTGCCCTTTACGACGGCACTGTCCGGGTCTGGAGTAAATACAAATGCCGCAAGGTGCGTTTGCCCGGAGGCGGCGGAGCTTTGCAGACCGGATACGGTCCCGGAAGCCCGACTCTTGCGGCTACGGGCCGGGATGGTAATGAAATTTATGTCTTCGACCTTGAGCAGTGCTCAAGGGTTCCGGGAGAGCTTCCGGTGGAGCACGGCCCGGTCAAAATGATGGCCCTCTCAAACACCGGGGAGTGGCTGGGGGTCATCGACAGCTTCAATTCCCTGCTCAGCGGCCCGGTCTCCGGTCCGTTGCAGGAAATATCCATTCTTGAAGGCACACCGCTCTTTATCGGTTATACTCCGGGACAGGGCGTGCTTCTGGCTGTGGAGGCTTCAGGCAGGATTATCAAGCACGGCACCAAGAAACAGGCCCGCATGGATTCGGACGAGGTTCCCGGTGGGCCTTTTGTGGAAGCCAGAATGTCCGGATATGTGGTTTGCCTGACCCGCGATAACGGCAGCGAAGTCTATTGGGATCTGCGTAAAAGAGCGACCGTCAAGAAGTTCGATGCATTGGTACAGGAACCGGCCTGGATATACAAACGTAACGGTGGTCTGGTCTATTCCACCGGGGTGGATCGCTGGAAAATTACCGAGCATCTGGGCAGGCCTATGTTTATTGTTTCCTATTCCGCCGCAGAAAAGTTACTCAGAGTTCGTGATCTTGACCGCAAAACCCGTTACTATAGTGCGCTGGACGGTAAAGAGATCAGCGGATCGGAAGCAGATGACTGGAAATTGATTTCACCCCGTAAAGGTGTATACAAGGCAGGTAAGAAAATGTTTCGCCTCTATGACCTTGTCTGCCAGCGCGGGACAATGCTGCTTTACGGCAGGCATATTGAAAATAAAGGTTTTTACCTTTGGTGGGAGGATGCCGGCAGCAACGCCAACAGGAATCCCCATCCCTTGGAGTTGCCCGTACGCCAATCCGTTCTGGCAGAGAGTCCGGCCCTCTGGGTGCCGCTTATAGAGGGCGAAGTAAGATAACTGCTATTCACGACTGGCGGAAACACTGGATTCCGCAGGAGGTTCGAAATGGTTAAAAAAGCTACCAAAGCAGAGCAGATCAATACTGAAATACCGGTGCTGGGCAAGGCCAAGATTCCTTCCCCGCTTAAGCGTTGTGTGTTTATTGAGGATAAGGAACGGACTCTGGTCAACCTTGCTGAAGAGGAAATGGATTCATCCTCCGGCAATGATGTTTATCAGGAATTTGAGAAAGCCGGGCCAAGAGCTTTCACATATTTTGACCCCTCCAAAACCAAGTGCGCAGTTGTAACCTGCGGCGGCCTCTGCCCCGGTCTGAACGATGTTATCCGTTCTATCGTGCTGGAGGCGCATTACCTGTACAAGGTGCCTGCGGTGCTGGGTATCAAGTTCGGCTTGCAGGGCTTCATCCCCAAGTACGGACATGATGTTGTGGAGCTTACCGCCGACAAGGTTGCCAATATCCACCAGTTCGGCGGTACCATCCTCGGTTCCTCCCGCGGCCCTCAGGACCCGGAAGAGGTGGTGGATGCCCTTGAACGTATGAATATTTCCGTGCTCTTCATGATCGGCGGGGACGGCACCATGCGCGCGGCCCAGAAGATCGTGGAAGAGATTGAAAAGCGCCAGATCAGGATTTCCATCATCGGGGTCCCCAAGACCATTGATAACGATATCAGCTTCGTCACCAAATCTTTCGGTTTTGATACCGCAGTAGATAAGGCCACCGAGGCTATCCAGTCAGCACATGTTGAATCCGTGGGCGTCGTCAACGGCATCGGGCTGGTCAAGCTCATGGGCCGTGAGTCCGGTTTCATTGCCGCACAGGCCACACTGGCCCTCAAGGATGTAAACTTCGTGCTCGTGCCTGAGCATCCCTTTGAATTTGACGGGGAGTACGGTCTGCTGCGTTCCCTTGAAAAACGTCTGGACGAGCGTCAGCATGCGGTAATTGTCTGCGCCGAAGGTGCCGGGCAGGAACAGTGCGAATATACCGGGGAGAAGGACGCCTCCGGCAACCCGGTGCTTTGCGATGTCTGCACCCTGATCATCCGCCGCATCAAGGACTACTTCAAGGATGTGGGTAAGGACATCACCCTGAAATTCATTGACCCCAGTTATATCATCCGCTCAGTCCCGGCCAATGCCAACGACTGCGTTTACTGCGGTTTCCTCGGCCAGCATGCTGTTCACGCGGCCATGGCCGGAAAGACCGGAATGGTTGTCAGCCGCTTGCAGGCCCGCTACGTGCACCTGCCGCTGGATGTGGTAACCATCAAGCGCAAGAAGCTGAACATCAAGTCCGACTACTGGCGCGCAGTTCTCGAATCCACCGGTCAGGGCCATCTGCGCAATGACATGGAGAAGGATATTTGCGATTTTTAGGTTCGTTGTTTCTTTGTTCGTTTCAAATCCGGCCTGAAAAGTTCAGGCCGGATTTTTTTATAAATGCATAGTTGAGTTAGATATGGACACAAATAAAGAACTTGAGTTGTTTGCGAAAAGAAATGTGGCTTTAATTGTTTTAGTTTCAATTGCAGTTTTCTATCTTGTTTTAGATGCCTTTTTAAATTTAAAATTAGCATCAACGTATTTAAAGTTAGAATTGATTTTGTTTAATCTTGCTATAGCAATTTTGTCATCTGCAATATTTTTTGTGTTTATCGTATATATCCCAGAGAGAAGGCGTCAACTTATTATATTAAATAATCTTAAGAATGTGTATAAAGATTTTAAGTGTGAATGTATTTCATTGTTTTTGAGTGCAGGCAAAGATTATTTCGATGCAAATATTGATTGCGAATTAGTTGAAAGTTTAGTTTCTCCAGAGAATTTTAAGAAATATTTTTCAATTAAAGATGATGGCCTTAGCGATAGGTGGATTTTAATATCAAATAATTTTGATTATGACCCTTATTACCGCAAAGCATTAGATGAAGAAATAGTAATATTTTTAAAAGAAATAGAATTTTTGTTAGTTAAGTTCGATTTTGATGCTGATGAAGAGTTTCGATTTTTTAAAAATGTTTACCGATTACTTTTTAAATATCGTGACGCACAAGAAGACGATTTTAAGATGTTTTTTGGAATTTTATGGCAGATTTTTGCAGCTTGGTCTTGGATTGATGGATATTCCGATGAAGACTATTTTAGTAAGAGAATTGATTCATGTTGAGTTATAAAAGCCTCCAACAGATGACTGACAGCAATGTATTATACTACCCCACCCCCGCCTTCTCCAAAGGAATATGTTCCCGCACCCAACTAACAAAATCATTCAGCTGCTTATCTTCATCAATTTTATTCAATGATAACACCACGTATGAAATGGGAGTTTCCACGAACCCGTATGGAGCCACAAGCAGTCCGCTTTCAAGGTCATCTGCCACAAGCGGCTCCGGTCCCATGCCCATGCCCAGTCCGGCTACTGCCGCCTGCAGGCTGAAATAAAAGTGGTCGTAAAATTGTTCTGATTCTGCATCAAGAATTTTGCCGGAATATTGTTCCCAATCCGACCATGCTTCTTTACGGGTGCGGGTATGCAGGATTTTCAGGGCTTGGTGTTTATTCTTTTGCCAATATGACGGGCTGCACACAGGTCCTATGCGTTCCCTGCCCAGCGGCAGGGCATGGTAGCCTGCGGGCCATGAAAAATCCGAACGGCGTATGGCTAGATGCACCCCTTCTGAGGATAAATCAATGGGGCCTCCGGCTGTGGAAATATGAATTTCAGTGCCGGGAAATTTCTTATGGAAATGTTCCAGATGGGGCATGAGCCAGCGCATGCTCAGGGATGGTTCGCAGGAAACTGAGATTCTCTGTCCGTTCTCGGCTATGCGCATCTGCTCGCTCACTTCTTCAAGCTCATTCAGCATTCTATCTACGTGCTGAAAAAGGAAGCGTCCCTTTGAAGTCAGGGATATTGCCCGGTTTCGCCTGTGGAAGAGTTTCAGGCCGTAATATTCTTCCAGTTGTTTCACGGCCTTGCTGACTGCGCCATGGGTCAGGTGTAGTTCTGCGGCTGCTTTGGTGAAGCTCAAGTTGGCTGCTGCCGCCCGGAAACTGACCAGCGGACTTAGGGGTGGGAGTGGTTTCATATTGATTCCTGTGAATTTAATTCACAATTGAGTGGAAAACTATTCGTTTTTTATTTCACGGAAATAGTTCTACTACAATATATAAATTGATTCAGGAGAGAAAATTATATGAATAATTTTATCGATTCAAATTTATTGTTAGTCGGGATGGTGACCGTTCTGGCTGTGGTTAGTCCCGGGCCTGATTTTGCGATTATAGTGCGCAACGGTCTGCGTTACGGCCGGAAACTGGGGCTGGCAACAGCGGCCGGAATCGGCTGCGGGGTCATGGTCCATACCACATATATCCTGCTGGGGCTGGGGTATGTGGTTAATACTTTCTCCTGGGTTCTGGAGGCTGTCAGATATGCCGGGGCAGCCTATCTGATCTGGCTGGGGATATCTTCACTTATGGCTTCCGGGGGAGCGGCTGCGGAGGATTGCGGCGGCGAAGGGGGATTGAGCAGTTCTGTGAGCGAAGCGTTCAGGAACGGTTTCATGTGTAACGTTTTAAATCCCAAAACCGTCTGTTTTTTCATGGCCCTGTTCACGCAGGTCATCAGGCCGGAGACACCCATGTCCATGCAGATTGGTATCGGTATTTTTATCGCCCTGACCCATCTGTTGTGGTTCTCATTTGTGGTCTTTGTGCTCACCGCACCCGGTGCGTTGAAGTTTTTCAATCGCTGCAAGCAGTGGATCGAGAAGGGGGTCGGTGTGTGTATGCTCGGTCTTGGGGTCAGGATTGCGCTGGACAGCTGAGTCATTTGATATTTCCCGTGTGTTGCTGGACGGGGGCCTTAAGCCATAGGGGCTGAGGCAATGAAAATCCCCGGTTCAGAGAGTTCTGAGCCGGGGATTTTTAAGTGCTGTAATGGGGAACGGCTTACGCGTTCTTAGCCTGTTCTTTTACATACTCAATGGCTTCGTCCATGTTGCTTACATCACCGGAAATCTGTGCTTTAAGCAGGGATTCACGGATGATGCCTACGCCGGGACCGGGCTTGAGGCCGGTGTGCTGCATGATCTCGTTACCATTGAGGAAAGGATCAAGAGCTTCTTCGGGAATATCGGCACGCTCAAGCATCTTGAGGTTATGGTTGAATTCCTTGTAGGTGGTGTCGCGTGCTTTGATATCGGCACGGACCATCTCGATGAGGCGGGGATATTCATCCAGTGCCTTGAATTTACGGATACCCTTGTCGGTGAGCATGAAGTGGAAGCGCATGTGGTTGCGCACCAGATCGCAGATCAGGTCCACATCTTCCTGCGGGAAGTTGAGACGGGTCAGGATCTTTCTGGTCACTTTTGCGCCCACACGGTGGTGCTGCAGGAACTGCCAGTGTCCGTCCACTTCTTCTGCTGTGTAGAGTTTACCTACATCGTGGAACATGCAGGCTACCACTCCGAACCAGTCATAAGGCAGTTCTTCGGGGTAGAGGCGCATGACATCGAGTGTGTGGGTGAAAACATCTTCAGTTTCCCCGGTCTTGCTGTTCTTTACCTGAGTCAGGCGTGAGAGGGCGGCAAGTTCGGGAATCAGGCCGTGCAGGAGCATGGTTTCGAAGAGCAGGGAAACGAAAACGTACATGTTTTCGGATTCAACCTTACGCCATTCATCCATAATTTCAGGCACGGGTACGTAATCGAGAATACGCTTGCAGGAGCGGATAATCGCGATTTTGGTATTGGTCTCAATGGGCAGGTTGTAGTTGGCTGCAAAGCGCAATGCCCTGATGCCCATGAGGTAATCTTTTTTAAGAGTCTGATCCGGGATACCCAGCAGGCGGACTTCTCCGCTGCTCAGTTCGGCAAATCCTTCATAGGGGTCAGCAGCCTTCGGGATATAAGGACAGGCAGCGGACATGGGGATCTGATGTTGTTTTTCCAGAGCCTTGAGCAGTCTCGGAGTCATGCGTGAAACACACTCTTCAGGATGGGAAGAATTGCTGGTTTCAGATGTGTAGAAATAAAAGGTGTTTCCGCCCTCTTTCAGAATAGCGGCAACATCCGGCTGCTCTGTGGGTTGGATGTTAGGGAACATCTTGGCCAGTTTTTTAAAATCAAGATCGGTGGAAATATCCAGTTCTATTTCCTCACCTTTATCTTCGATGGTCAGCTTCTGAAGCCTTTCGTTAATAATGTAAGCATCATAGCCATTACGCATGATGGTTTTACAAATGCCCACCGCGTCCTTGAAAGGTTCGCTCATTAAAATCTCCTTATCATAAATAAACAGCCTGCTAAATTAGAGGCAGATGTGAATCAACTATATAAATTTGTTAGCTTTTAGCCTTACTTAACAGGTTTGTTCACAACCTGTTAAAAGAGGTCATACTATTTTTTTGCCGCTAAGGAAATGGCTTATAACCCGTCCTTTCAAGGTTTGGCCCCGGAAAGGAGTGTTTTTTCCTTTTGAATGCATGCTCGCGGAATCAAGTACCCATTCCTGCGCAGGGTCAAAGAGGAAGAAGTCCGCCGGATCTCCCTTCTTGAAACTGTTCAGGGGCAGGTCGAAAGTCTCGCAGGGAGCGGTGGTCCACATGCGGATAAAGTCATCAAAGCTGATCTTGCCATCGGCAACCAGCGACCATGTCAGTGAGAGGGCTGAATCCAGACCGGAAATGCCGCAGGGTGCCTGCATGAATTCCACTTCCTTTTCATGGGCCGCGTGGGGCGCGTGGTCGGTGGCGAACATGTCGATGGTGCCGTCTTTGATGGCTGCCAGCAATGCTTCCACGTCATCGGCAGTGCGCAGGGGCGGGTTGACCTTGGTGTCCGAATGGTAGCCGTGCAGGGCTTCTTCGGTGAGCAGCAGGTAGTGCGGGCAGGTTTCAGCTGTGACCTTTACACCGCGCTTCTTGGCCCAAGCAATCAAATCCACAGATTTACGGCAGGAGATGTGGGCCAGATGGATGTGCATGTCCAGATATTCGGCCATGAGCAGGTCGCGGGCCACCTGGGTTGCTTCAGCCACATCCGGCTGTGCAGCCAGTCCAAGTACGGAAGATACTTCTCCTTCGTTCACTCCGGCAGCAGGGGCGAGATAGGGATCTTCGCAATGGTCGATGACGGGCTTTCCTGTATCGGAACCGTATTCCATGGCCCGGCGGAAAAGCTCGCTGTTCTTTACCGGAAGGCCGTCATTGGAAAAAGCAGCACATCCGGCTTCAGCCATTTCATGCATGGGAGCCAGTTCTTCGCCTTTAAGGCCCTTTGTCAGCGCACCGATGGGAAAGAGCCTCGGTCCGCCTTCTGGAAAAGCCGCCCTGGCCTTGCGCAGCATTTCATCGGTAACAACCGCATTGTCATTGACCGGATCAGTATTGGCCATGCACATGATGTTGGAGAAACCGCCATGTACCGCAGCTTTCAGGCCGGACGCGATATCTTCCTTGTATTCAAAGCCGGGTTCCCGCAGGTGTACATGGACATCAGTCAGGGAAGGCATGAGCATCAACCCTTTTGCGGCTACGATTTCCGCACCTTCATACATAGTATCTGATGAAGGCTTAACTTCCAAAATTTTACCTTCAGCAACTAGGAGATCGACTTCTTCGCCCTTCCAGACTGCCTTGCGGATAACAAGTTCAGGATGAGTCATGTTTTGTTCTCCTTATTTTTTTCGTGTAAGATACAGGTAGAGTAAGGCCATGCGTGTAGCGACGCCGGAGGCAACCTGATCGAGTACGAGGCTGGCTTCGCAGTCTGCAAGCTCGGAGTTGATCTCTACCCCCCGGTTCATGGGACCGGGATGCATTATCTTTACGTCCGGTTTGGCCAGCTCGATCTGCTTGTGCCCGAGACCGAAGTAGTTGGAGTATTCGCGCAGATCGGGCAGAAGTCCGTCCTGCTGGCGTTCCAGCTGCAGTCGCAGACACATGATGGCATCCACGCCTTTGCAGGCTTCGCTTAAGTCGGTGTAGACTTCGGCATCCCATTTTTTGATCTGCGGGGGGAGCAGGGTGCGTGGACCGCAGAAACGGACCTTGGCACCCATTTTGTTGAGCAGGATCAGGTTGGAGCGGGCCACCCGGCTGTGGGCGATGTCGCCGAGAATGAGGATGGTCTTGCCTGCAAGGGAACCCCATTCCTGATAGAGGGTGAATCCGTCCAGAAGGGCCTGCGTGGGGTGGGCGTGGCGTCCGTCACCGGCATTGATGATGCTGCAATCGAGCCGCTCGGCCAGAAATTGCGCTGCGCCGCTGGCCCAGTGGCGGATGACAATGCCGTCCGGGTTCATGGCTTCCAGGGTCAGGGCTGTGTCCTTGAGGGTTTCGCCCTTGGTCAGGCTGCTGGAGCTTTTGGCAAGGGAGAAGGTGTCACAGGAAAGCCGCTTTCCGGCCATGTCAAAGGAGGTCTTGGTCCGGGTACTGGCTTCGGCAAAAAAAAGGACCACACTATGGCCTTTTAATGTCGGTACCTTTTTTACCGGACGGGAGTTGATTTCCTGAAAGTAAGTGGCAGTTTCAAAAACATGCTGCACTTCTTCTTTGCTGAGCTGGCTGACGTCCAGCAGATCCTTATGTCGCCATTCCATAAGAGTACCTCTTAAGTTGCGGTGCGAAAAAGTATTAAAACAAAAGATCTTCAAGATGGGCGGGAATAGTTGCGAAAACAGCCCGTTTACCCTTTTCCAGAGATCCGTATGAGTCGTCTATTTTCAAGGCTTTTGCGCTGTTGATGGTCACAAGTGCAAGCGCTTCAGCCGTGGACAAGGAAATTTCTAGGTTTCTAAGCAGGTATTCCAGCTCGTTCCACATGGATAAATCATAGTTGGAAGCGATGCTGTCCGTACCAAGGCAAGTGTTTATACCAGATTTCAGAATCTTTTCCCATGGTGCGCGACCTTCGCCGATGTATGTATTGGAGCGGGGGCAGAGGCAGACATTCACCTTACGCTCGGCAAGGGTCTTGATGTCCTCATCCGCAACCCGAACACAATGGACCGCAAGGGTGGATTCATCAAGCAGTCCAAGTGAATCCGCGTATTCAACAGGGCGCAGTCCCTTGCTGCCGCAATCAGCCAGCAGTCCGGCTCCTTTGAGCATCCCGGCGAATTCACCTGTGCCGTGGGCCACAATTTCATCCTCTTCCGTGTTCTCGGCCATGTGGATGGGGTAGGGCAGTCCCGCTTCATTGTTGGCTTTCTTTACAGCCTGCAAAAGCTCGGCCCCGGTGGAATAGAGGGAATGCCCGGACCCGGCTGCGCGTCCGTGCTTGAATTCCTTTTGTGGAAAGAATTTTGCCCCTTCCTTGGGGACCTGCACCCCGATGGCTTCGCAGCAACCGTAAAAGCCCATGCCAAGCTCATCCATGATCCCGGCAACCTGTGCACAGTTGCGGGTGGAGATGTCAACGCAGAAGGCTGTGCCGCTGCCGCGCATTTCCTTAACCGCCTTGCGGACCGCTTCAGTGTCGAGATCGTAAAGGGGGTTGGCAAGCAGGGATTTGACCCAGTTTATGAACCCCTGTTCCTGCACGGTCTTGCCTTTCAGGTGCGAGAGTTCAAGGTGGACATGCGCGTTGATCAGCCCGGGGACCATGGTCACATTGCCGAGGTCTTCCACTTCGCCGGAGAAGCCGTCCTTCAGTTCGGACCACGTTCCGGTTTCAAGGATACGGTCCCCGTCGTGAATAAGGGCAAAATCCTCACAGCGTGAATTTTTCCCATGGACCATTGTTACGGCTCTCGCCGCTCTTATGCATTTTCTCATGATCAAAAAAATGCCGGACCATCAAGGCCCGGCAGGAATAGTTATTTTTTAGCTTTAGGGTCTTCAAAGAAGACGTAATTGGTAGAGTAGTCGCTGAATTCAAAGTAGACCTTCTTTTCACCGGGGTCTGCTTTGCCGTTCAGGTTGGCATCAAGGATGCCGTAACCGAATCGGTAGGGACGCTGTACGCGTTCCTTGGTGCCGGATGCAGTGGAAAGCTTGTCGATTTTAATGAATCGTTTAATCAGCTTGCCGCCGGAATATATTTCAAGAACCCCGTCCACCCCGGTCCAGTTCTGGAGAGAACGGCCGATGCGGTTCTGGGTTTCCTGTGTGCATGCGCTGAAAACAGCGAGAGAAAAAAGCAGGATGAGTGTAAGGATCAGGCTGTTCTTTTTCATTTGGTTCTCCGTATAAGAGGTTGCTGTCATCAGGTCAAACGGGCAGTTCATACATCTTTTTTCATGGAAAGCAAAGCAGTGAAGCTATAATCATTTTGCAGCCGGCAGCCAGAGATAATGGAATCCGGCCTTGGGCGGCATAAGGTTCCCGGCATCGATATTGATCAGTGCCGGGGATAAAGCCTGCGATGATGCGGAGTTGTAGAGAGTGTCGTTGGGATAGCTCTTGCGCTTGTAGGTGATCACCCGTGAGTTTTCATCAATTCCGGCCAGCTTGCAGGCTTCTTTTATCGCATCGGGCAGGTAGCCGAGGCTGTCCACCAGTCCGGCCTGTTTTGCGCCCTGTGCACTGAATACCTGTGCGCTGAAGATGGTTTTCAAATTTTCATCCGAGATGGAACGGTGTTTTTTGACCAGTCCCTGAAAGCGGTCCGCGTAATCTTTGATGATGTCATCGATGATTTTCTTCTGTTCCGGGGTGTCCGGCTTGAAGGGAAAGCCCATGTCCTTGTTACGTCCCGATTTGGAGACCTCAACGGATACGCCGATTTTATCCATGAGTCCGTCCACCTTGGGGCGGATGAAAATTACCCCTATAGACCCGGTCAGAGTGGTGGGGTGGGCCATGATGCGGTCCGCAGGAAGGCTGACGTAATAACCGCCGGAAGCAGCCACATCCATCATGTTTACAACAACTTTTGCTCCGGTCTTTTCCTTGAAGCGCAGTATCTCATTGTAGAGGATATCGCTGGCAGTTACTCCGCCGCCGGGAGAGTTGACCTTGAGCACCAGTGCTTTGATATCTTCATCGTCCGCAGCTTTTTTCAGGCGCGAGGAAACCTCCTGCACCAGACTTGGGGAATTGCCCAGCAGTCCGCGTTTGCCTTCAGCGGAAATGGTTCCGTCAATGGAAACAAGCAGCACCTTGTGTTCGCCTTCACCCTGCTGCACTTTTTCAAGCAGGGGATCAGTGCCGTCCGGGAAGAGATTAACCCGTGGCTGGCAGCCGCAAAGTCCGATTGTGGTGAGGATAAATATGGTCAGTAATATTTTTTTCATGGGGTAAGCTCCTTTGGTTACCCGGTAAGTAGCAGATGGGGGTGGGGATGGCAAAGGCAAGGCCGTACAACTGGCATTCTTAATATTTATTAAGTAAACTGGCCCCGGAGGAAATATGGAGTTCAAAACCAAAGAAGAATATTTGCGCTGGTATTCTGCTGAAATTCAGAAAGGCATAGATGACGTAGAAGCTGGACGGGTAATTTCTCATGAGGAATTGGGCCGTAAGCTCAAAGAAGAGTTTGGTATTGATATTGACGGCGATCCCCCAGCAATTGAGGATTTCGAAGAAGCACTCCGACGGTTTGAACCGCCGGAAGACTAGTTGATTTTTCGAATGAATAATTACCGCTCATACATAGCCAGCTTAACCCCAAACGCCACAAATAGTGATCCCAGAGCGCGGTCCAGCCATCTTTGCAGCCTCTGGCTTTCGCGAAGTTTTCCGGTGATGCGGTCTCCGGCATAGATCAGCGGCGGTTCCACAAAGGCGGCGGTGACGATGATGAGCGTGCCGTGCAGCATGAGCTGGGCCCAGACCGGGCCGGCTCCTTCCACTACGAATTGCGGCAGGAAGGCTATGAAGAATGTCGCCACCTTGGGATTGAGTAGGTGGATGAACATACCCTGCTTGAAGATGGCGGCTGAATCCAGTTGATTGGATCTTTTGTTGATATCCAGAACGCTTCCCTTGGAACGAAAAGCATCGATGGCCAGCCAGAAAAGATAGCCCACCCCGGCCCATTTTACGATGGCGAAAGCGGTTGCCGATGCTGCCACAACGGCGGCAAGACCGAGAGCGGTCAGGATTACATAGAGAAAAGCCCCGGACCAGATTCCGAACATGGCGGAAAATCCGGCTTTTTTGCCTCCGGTGACGGTATGGCTGAGTATGTAGGCCATGTCCGGACCCGGTGAAATGTTGAGCAGCAGGGCGGCTAAAAAGAATGTTGACCAGTGGGCAAGATCGTATTCAAACATGATTGAACCTCGTTAAGTTGAAAATGCATGAAAGCACGGCACAGGATGTGACGTGCAGCAATAATCAAGGTTCTGTTTTTGGCGCGGGAAACAGAGAGGCTGTTTCGGGTGAAACAGCGGCAAGATGGACTGAGATTATCTCAACCGTTTGCAAAAGGCAAGGAAGTTGAAAGTGATTTTCAATTAAGTGAAAAGCCCGGCCCACTCGCAATTGCTCGCAAGGGGACCGGGCTTGAATATGCTGCAGCTTCAAATAAATGGAGCTGCAAAAGATGTATTACCCGAAAGTCAGCGTTGCAAAAATATTTTGCAACCCGGATTCATTTTATGAATCTGGTGCGTGCAGTCCTAGCGGGACATGCGTGCAAGCTGTCTGCGGTACTCGGGGGAGATTTCAAGACGCTCGATGTGGCGCAGGTCCACGAGGGAGCTTCTCATTTTTGCACTGTTGGTCTCGCGGATTGCAGCCACGGTCCAGACGGGAAGCCAGAGACCGAGGGATGCGATGGTCAGCACGGCGTGCATGCTGTGGTTTACTTCGCCGCCGTTGCGTGCTGCGCGGGTAGCTGCCCAAGCCTTGATGGTTCCGATTGCGTACATAATATATTCCTCCAAAAAATTTGGTTCAATTTGCGTTGTTCACAATTTCCACCTATGCCTGAGTCCAATGCAAGTCAACAGCTGGCAATGTAAAAGTTAAAAATACATGGCAAATAATATTCACAGCTGTTTTCGTTGTTGAATCTGTATAAAATCAGCGTCTTATGTTTGTCTAAACAAGCTCATGACCCGTCAGTGTCGGGATTCAGACAGCGTTGATTTTAAAATCAATGCGTTGGTGAAAAATTTCCCAAGCATGTCCTGTGGGTGCACGCTTTTACAATATTGGAACAAGAATTGAATCGATATATAGTTGTAATATAAAAAGTAATTTTTAAAATAAGCAAAAAAATATCAATTTTGTAAAAACTCGGACACGCTGGCGAATGGCCGGGAAAAGGGTAAATCGATTATCCTATTCTGTTTGTTTTTATGTAAAGATGCAGGTGTTGATGCAGTACTGATGTGTGATTTGTGTTGTATTGATGTGTACAACATTGATTATAAAAAAGTTGCATTAAATATACATGAATGCTGCTTTGATTAGAATATGAGAGGAATTAAGGCGAACAGAATTCGTGTTTTTAAAGAAAAACCCGATTTTTAGAGGTGTGTTTTTCATTTATGCTGAATAAAATTCAGGCTGTTTTGATGAATGGGATTGTCTGAAAGTAAAAAAGTTAAAGCTGATCTGTTTTTCAGTTGCCTAGCCCTTGAACATCTCCCCGACTCCGGCGAGCTTGGGCAGGTCGGTAATCCGTTCATCAATTTCAAAGCGGGGCGAGAAGGGACAGCTTTTTTTGAGGGCGTTTTTCCAGTTGTTTTCTTTTTTGGCCGAGGCAATGTTGTCCGCCCCGATGGGGTCGAAGTTAAGAGCTATGGCCTGCTGCGGGGAATTCAGCATATCCACCACCACCCGGTAGGAGTAGTCGATGATGGAACGCAGGTAGGCCTGGTGGTAGGCCGGGATCACTTTCTTGGATACATTCAGTGATTTGCTCACCGCCTTGTATTCCAGCAGTCCGATGGTCTGGTGGAATACTTTTTTCTTGAACAGGAAGCTGTATTTTTTGGCGTCCATATGTTTGCGCAGGTTGAAATCAGCGTCCTGATTGGCCTTGCGAAAAAGCCGGGCCGCTTCCTGTGCGGACCAGTTGACCTGATCATCGGCCAGCATTTCAATATAGACATGGCTGAGCCTGCCCCCGGAGCGGGCCTGCTTCATTAAGTTCGGTACATAATAGTTGTGGGCGATGATGTCCGCCGCCAGATGGGACATGTATCCCAGCGAGTAGGCTTTGAGGTGTTCATCATCGGAATCTTCGAGCAGGTTGAATCCGGTCTGCCAGTTGTGGCTGTGCAGCCGCTTGGCCTTGCTGCCCTTGCCGATAAAAATGTCCGCGCTCAAACAGCCGTATAAAAAAATGGCTGAGTTGGAGAGCAGCAGTTTAGCCACCTGATCGGAAAGCAGCATTGTGTTGGAAAGCACTGCATTGCCGATGGCCATGTGTACTCCCGGTCCCCACGCAAAACAGGTCGCGCTGAAGCCGAGGACCATCAGCGTGCTGAAGAATAAAATCAGAGTCAGTTTTCCCATATCTATAAAATAAGCCCCGCTTCCGGTGAGGTCAATGAGTTCTCTTAAAGCAGAGGGGCCACAAGCCGCGCCGCTCCTTCCACGGTGTCGCGGACCAGTCCCACCGGGGTTGTTCCTTCGCTGCTTTCGTCGATCAACCCTTGTACCCAGTCATTAACCGGTTTCACATCCGCTTCGGAGTAGGAGAAGAGTACGATTTCATAGTTCAGGAACAGGCTGCGCATATCCATGTTTGCCGAACCCACAACTGCCAGCCGATCGTCAACTACAATAACTTTAGCATGGACCATGTGCGGATATTTGACCACCCGCCCGCCGCACTCTTCCAGATCGCGCAGATGCGTGCCCCGGGCAAGATCGGCCAGTGCGTGGTTTGATTTTTCCGGGACCACCACCCGCAGGTCCACCCCGCGCAGGGCGGCCAGGCGTAGGGCCTGCGCAAGGGCCTCATCCGGCACGTAGTAGGGGGTCACGATCCAGAGTCGTTTCTCAGCGGTGAAGGCTGCGGTGAGCAGGGCGTCATGTACCGGGTCGCGGGGTACGTCCGGCCCGGACGGCACAACCTGCATGATCCCGTCTCCGCTGACAGCGGAACCTTTGGTGCAGGGCGGGATGATGTTGACTTTTTCCCCGGAGGCAAAAAGCCAGTCCGACTGAAAGACCTCAATGTAGTGGCGTACCGCAGGTCCCTGCAGCACAAAGGAAAGGTCGGTCCAGCGTTCCGCGCACGGCTCGGGGCCGATGTATTCATTGGCGATGTTGGTGCCTCCGGCCAGTACATAGGTCTGGTCGGCAATGGCTATTTTACGGTGGTTGCGCAGGTTGCTGTTGCCGTGGAAAGGTGCCCGGAACAGGGGCATGAAATAGGCCACCTTGCCGCCGTTATCGAGCAGTTTTTTAAGAAACCGCCGGGAGGTAAACAGGGAGCCTATGTCGTCCAGAAGTAGACGGACAGTCACCCCGGAAGCAGCCTTGCGGGCCAGTCTTTCCACAATATCCCTGCCCACATCGTCCCGCGAGAGGATGAAGGTGGTGATCAGGATCTGGTGTTCGGCGTTTTCAATGAGCTTGACCAGTTCATTGTAGATATCGATACCCGTGGGGCAGAGCCGTACCTTGTTGCCGGATGTGGCACCGGGAATGCCGTACTCACGGAGCATGGTGTCTATGGGGTCGGCTTCTTCGGTGGGCACTGTCTCCTGAACTTCCAGGTGGATGTCCGCTTTGGTATGCGCGTCACGTTTAAGTTTGCGGCCCCCGAATATAAGGTAGAGAGGTACTCCCATATAAGGGACAAAGAAAATTGCCAGCAGCCAGGCGAAGGCCGCCGAAGAGGTGCGCTGTTTGCGCAGGATGGACATGACCAGAATTGCGGCCAGTAAAAAGCCGCCCACAATGGCGAGGTGTCCGAATAAGAGATTCCATTCCATGTCTGGTTCCTGAGGTGCGGTTAAATCATTTTGGGTGCTGTTCTTCGCGTTGAGCCGAGTTTAGCAGTATTTGTGCTACGGTGTAAGCTCTTTGTTCGCGATGAATTTGCCGTAAATTATTAGTGTGTTGTCCTTTATAGGGAAGTGATATATGTTAATGAGAGATATAAATTATTATTGGGGGATTTTTAATGGGGTCCAGCAGTCCTAACATCAAGTCCTTTTACAAGGGGCAGGAAATTTTCAAGGAAGGACAGGAGAGTTCCGTAGCCTATATGATCAAGAAGGGTGCGGTTAATATCTACAAAGTCCAGAATAATGAAAAGATCATCCTTGCCCGCCTTGGCGAGGGCGAAATTTTCGGCGAAATGGGGATCATTTCCAAAGGTTCCCGGTCCGCCAATGCCGAAGCAGCGGAATACTGCGACCTCGTCATCCTCACCGACCAGATCATCCTCAAGCTGCTGGACCAGTGTCCGCGGACCATCCAGTATATGACCCGGCTGCTGGTCAAACGGCTGGCCCGTACCGGGGAAATGATTTCCTCCAAGGGACACCGCAGCAATTTTATCAGCATCTGCAATATTCTGGATCTGGCCTACCGCACCCACATCAGCATGGACCGCGAGCAGGCCCGCAAGGAACGCAACCACGACCTCGGCCTTGATTACACCAAACTCTGCAAGACTATCCGCAGTATTATCCTCATTTCCCAGAGCGATATTGACGCGGTTATCAACAAGCTCAAGAGCTTGAAGATCATCGATGCCATTGACCTGCGCACGGGCAAGGCTTTCCCGGACCGTTTTATTCAGATTTCCGACCCGGATAATTTTCTTGAGGTTGCCAACAACCTGTTCAGGGAATTGCAGCAGAATGCCTATACTCCCACATCTGAACTGCAGATTGTGGATATTTACGAAATTTCCAAGATGCTGGAGAGTGATCCCAAGATCATCTACAAGAAGATCGCACAGGAGGATTTTCCGGAAACCATGTTCATGTTCGACCGCAACAAGGTCAGTGACTGGGCTTCTGAAAAAGAGTCGGACTACTTCAGCAAGGTTAAGAAAAAGAAGAAGTCCATTGATGAGCTGGAAGATATTGAAGACATCGTCTACGTGGACAACGGAACTCTCAAGGAAGTCTTTACCAAGCTGGGTTACCATAAGCTCGGTGTGCTGATGTCCATTGCGGAAGATGATGCCCGCAAGAAGATTCTGGCCAACCTTGCCAAGAAGATCGCCAAGATCGTGCAGGACGAAGTGCGCGACAATGTGGATGAGACCGAGGCCGAAGATGTGCTCACCGAGCTTTTCGAAATGGTCCGGGATATAAAAGGAGGGGGAGATAAGAAGTGAATATAGCCACCATAATCGGTATATTCTGCGGTATCGCTATTCTCATGGTCGCTACCTACACATCCACTGATTCAGTGGGCGTGTTCATCAACCTTCCGGGCATAGCCATCGTCGGCGGGGGAACCATTGCCTCCACCTTTATTTGTTATCCGCTGCGCGAAGTAATGCGCGTGCTCGGTGTGTTTATGATGGCCATGGGTGCGGATGAGCTTCCCCTTGAGAACTACATCAAAGTAATTGTCGGACTTTCCAAGGATGTGGCCTCCAAGGGCGAGGAGCACCTTGAGGGCAGCCTTAAAAATATTGAAAACGAATTTTTGCGTGAAGGTTTGCAGATGCTTGTGGACGGTTATTCCAAGGAAGAGATCAAGGAGATTCTTGATAACCGTATCCAGCAGTATCATGAGCAGGAATACAGTGCTGCCGGGATTTACCGGACCATGTCTACCCTGTCTCCTGCTTTCGGTATTATCGGGACCCTGATCGGTCTCATCGCCATGATGCAGGGAATGGGGGCGGATATCGCCGCTATCGGTCCGGCCATGGCGACCGCCTTGACCACCACTCTCTACGGCGCGCTTTTCGCCAACATGCTTTTCATGCCCATCGCCATTAAAGTGGAAAAACGGATCGACGAGATTACCCTGCTCATGCGGGTTATCCGCGACGGTATTCTGTTCATCAAGGATAAGACCCCGTCGGCCATCGTTATGGACAAGCTGAAGGGTTACCTGCCCCCGCGTAAGTGGGCTACCGTTAAAGCTAAAAAATAGTGTGAAGCACTTAAAAATAAATGCAAATTTATTTTTAAGAAAAAAAGATTATGCATGTAACACTGGACGGATTGAACTATGTCGGATGAATTCAGCCTGAAAAAGCCTGCACAGGGCGGAGAAGAGGGCGGCTGGGCCCTTACTCTTGCAGATATGATGACTCTGCTGCTCTGTTTCTTTGTGCTTTTGCTGGCAATCGCCGACGTTGATCAGAATAAATACAAGGATGTTTCCGATTCCCTTGCTTCGGCCATGGGAGTGGATGTGCCGCCCAAGGGTGCCAACGATACTTACGAAGGCGCACCCGTTGCCCGCAGGGTGATCAGTGAGAAGCAGCGTAATATTTTTGAAATGCAGCTTGAGATGGCCCGTCTGGTGGGCCGTGAATCCAAGGCCCTGAAAATCAAGATGCGTCCTGATTCCGTGGCTATTATTCTTAAGGGCGGCTTCTTTTTTCCCAGCGGTAAGGCGGATCTGACCAAGGGTGCCAGAAGGGTGCTGGCCAAGATCGCTCCCACCCTCGCCAAGTCTCCATACGATGTCGTGATTGAGGGGCATTCAGACAATATCCCCATGCGTTCAAGACAGTTCCCCTCCAACTGGGAATTGTCTTCCGCCCGCGCCAGTGCAGTGGCCCGCTACCTGCTTAATAACGGGTTCAGCAAGTCCAGAATCAAAGTTCTGGGCATGGCCGATACCGCACCCGCATACCCCAACGTGGATGAGAACGGTAAAGCCATTCCCGCAAATCAGAAGCGCAACCGCCGCGTGGTGCTGTTGGTTTATCCGCAGAAAAAGAAGTAGGTCATGGTTGCCTACAGTCCCCCACATATAATAACCCCTGCCATCGTAAATCTGATTGCCCGGATCAGCGAGGAAGTAGGGCGTTTGACTGTCCTTGCAGATGACTCCAGAGAGTTGCGTTTGAGACGTATCAATCGGGTGCGCACCATTCACGGATCGCTTGCTATTGAAGGTAACAATCTGAGCAAAGAACAGATCACAGCCATTCTGGACGGCAAAAGGGTAATTGCCCCGCCCCGTGAGATTCAGGAGGTACGTAACGCCATTGCGGCCTATGATAGATTTGATGATTGGTCGGTGGACAGGGAAGCTGATTTAAAAGAAGCGCACGGTGTGCTCATGGCCGGACTCATTGATGAGTTCGGCATTTATCGCCGCTCCGGTGTGGGGGTAATTGCCGGGGAACGGGTGATCCACATGGCTCCGCCTGCGGATAGGGTTCCGGCACTTATGCAGGATTTATTTGCATGGCTGGCAGCAACAGATGACCATCCCTTAATTGCCAGTTCGGTATTTCATTACGAATTTGAATTCATACACCCATTTGCGGACGGCAACGGGCGTATGGGCCGTTTATGGCAGACTTTGATTCTTAAGAGCTGGAATCCAATTTTTGCTGATATTCCAGTGGAAAGTCTGGTCTTCGAACATCAGGAAGAATACTATGCTGCTTTGCAGGAAAGCACCAACAAAGCTGACTCTGCACCGTTCATAGAGTTCATGCTCAGGATGATTCTGGATGCGGTTTTGTCTGCTACCCCCCATGACACCCCCCATGACACCCCCCATGTTAAAGCCTTGGTTGAAGCGGTTTCAGGTGAAATGCATCGTGATGAATTGTTGTCTGTTTTGAACCTTAAAGACCGTAAGTCCTTTCGAGAGCTCTATCTTAAGCCCGCGTTGGAAGCGGGATTTGTTGAAATGACCATCCCTGACAAGCCCAAGAGTAAGAATCAGCGATATCGGCTTACGGAGAAGGGGAAATTGTTTTCTTTAAATTAAATGCCCAGTTGAGAATTCAACTGGGCATTTAATTATTGAAAGGTTTTGGGATTCTTAACCCCTTTTGCAAAAGGGTTTAAGCCGCCGGAGGCATCTTATTCCTTCTCCACAATCTCCCGAACCTGATAAGGCTTATTGCCCATGACAGCGTCATAGGTGTTAGTCAGCGATTCTAGAATAAGTCCGGTGGACATGAAACCCAGCGAACTCAGGTAGAGCAGGATGCAGCCCATGAAAGGCGGGCGGGTTCCCATGTGGACGCCGAAGAAAACTTTTTCGTAGAGCAGCCAGACCATGACCAGTGAGGCGAGCATGAACATTACAAGGCTGATGCGTCCGAAAAGATAGATGGGACGCTGCTTGAATGAAGACTGGAACCAGAGCATGACGATGTCGAAAAGGACGTCGATAGAGCGGGAGAGGCCGTAATGGCTTTCCCCGGCAAAACGCGGGGGCGCGGAAATGGGCACTTCGGAAGTGGAGCCGCCCATGCCGTAAACCAGCGCGGGGATGAGCCTGTGCTGGCCTTCGCGCAGGGTCATGGAGCGGGCCAGTTTGCCCTTGAGTACGGAAAGTCCGCCCATGTCGCGGACCTGACAGCCGCTGGTAGCGCGCATGAGGTAGTTGGCGATTTTGCTGGGCAGCTTGCGTTTGATCATGGACTCGCCGCGGTTGGTGCGGCATCCGGAAACAAGGTCGTAGCCCTTGCGGATTTCTTCGATTAGAGACGGCACTTCTTCCGGCTTGTGCTGCAGGTCGCCGTCCATGATAACTACGTAGCATCCTTTACTTTCCTGGATTCCGGCGTAGATTGCGGTACATTGTCCACGGTTGCGGGCCAGCATGATTCCCTTGAGGTTGGGGTCGTCTGCGGCAAGTTCGCGGATGATGGATTCGGTGCTGTCGGTGGAGCCGTCGTTGACCAGCAGGACTTCGTAGGTAGTATTCATTCCCTGCAGGGCTGCGCTGATCCGTTTGTGGAATTCACGTACACAGCCTTCTTCGTTGTGCATGGGAGTGACAATGCTGATTTCAATCTCTTTTGTACATTTTTCAGCTTTCGGCATCATTTCTTCTCTCCGCTACAGGGGTCGATCTGCCCGTAGTTTACAGGGGTGGCCCCCAGATCTTTAAATATTTTCAGCCATTCCTTGTGCAGCAGGGACTGCGATTCTTCTTTCCACTGTGCTTCTACCCGCATCGGACCGAATTCGGACGGCAGCGGGCCGTCTCCTGCCTGCGGGAGACCGGGATGGCAGACAATTTCAACTATTTCAGGTCGATAGGTTTCGACGTATTTCTTAAAAAGATGCGGCTCCAGATTTTCTTTCTGGTCGCCGATTCCCCAGACGCAATCAGCCGTGTGCGGCTTTTTGCCGGGAAAGCTTGCCCCGAGGCAGAGCTGTAAAAACCGGGTACGCAACATGCCTTTGTCTGTGCGGGATATGGGCGTATGTTCCCATGGACGGCGTATCCATTTAATCCCGTACTTATTGGCAATCCGGCCTGCCAGATTGTAGAGCCCCGGCCAGGCGTGGATATGCTTTTCGCTGTCAAAATGGGTCAGGCGGACCTTGTGGTCAAGCAGGTATTCCACCTGTGCGGACCATTCTTTTTCCACTTCGGAAAGCTTGATACGTCCGGTCATGTAGCGCAGCAGCAGGGATGTGTAGTTGCCGAAAAGCAGTCCGTCATCATCCACAAGGCTGGGGATGTGGTCCGGGTTGGAGATGGGTTTGCCGCGCAGCAGGTTAAGGTGAGCGCCAATTCCCAGCCCTGCATGCTTTTCCTGCAGAAGCACGGACTCGGATAAATCCGGACCGTTGGCAAGGGCGGTGGTTGAGGTCACAACCCCGGCAGCAGCGAGCCGGTCCACAGCCCGGCGCACAGCCGGATGCAGCCCAAGATCATCCACATTTATTACAACTAGCATCATACCTCCGGTTTCAGACCCGGCAGTTTAAATGCATGTGGCGTGAAGGTAAAGTAAAATGGTGCGGCAATGCGCGAGATCAACCAAAACCGCTGATTTTGGCTTCGGAGCGAACCAGATTAATGGCGATTTCCCCGATGGCAGGACGATAGGTCCCTGCCCGGATCTGGTCGCGTAGCTTGGCGAGTTTTTCATGCCGTTCAGCAGAATCTTCCTCACTGAAAGAGGTCGCCTGCTCATCGGACGAAAGCGTGCAGGACAGCATGATGCTGTCTATATCAGTCTTGTCGAAAGTCATCTCCCCTCCCGGAGTGGTTTTTCAACTTTACTGTCTATGGTTTTGTGTGTGGTTAGTAATCCTATCGTCCGTTTGCCGGGGATATTTAGTGCTGATGGAAAGAAAAAAAGCGAAACCGTAAGTGTACGGTTTCGCTTGGTTTTTGTTTGAGAGGAGATCTGCTTTATTATGTAAGAGCCTTAAACAACTAAGGATTCCAAAGGGGATTATCCCCTTTGGCCGCCGGAGGCGAAATCAATTCATCAAAAAGCGCGATAGCGCATCAAATCACTCTTACAATACATCCACCAGATCCAGATCAAGTCCGGATTCTTCCATGGCTTTCTTGCTTCCGAGCACCACGATGTCACCGTGCTCGGCTACGGACTTGGCTGCTGCTGCGAAATTGCGGAAATCCTGCTCGCTGCATCCGAGCACCTGCTCGCGGATATTCTGCCTGAAAGCTGCGTCCTCTCCGCTGAGGTGACGGACCATGGAGGTGTAGCCCTTGGCATCAGGCAGCATGTAATTGTCGATCTCCCCGATTCCGCCGAGAACAGCCTTTTCCAGCTCATCGGTGTTTACTTCGAGATTGTTCAGGTAATCGGCAACTCCGTCGTAGGTGTCGAGGGTGCGGGTCAGGTTGGGGTCGCGGTAGGAAACGAAGCTCAGGCTGCCGGAAGAACGGTCGAACATGGAGAAGGAACCGTAGGCACCGCCCTGTACGCGGACTTTATCCCAGAGATACCCGGTACGCAGGTAGCGGCTGATGACGTGCGCCGCGCCGGAATACTCATAACCATGTTCGTAGACGTTGGCACCTTTGGCAACGTAGCTGACCTGTGCGGGAATGCACAGACCTTCAGCCTTGGAAAATGAAGTACGCTTGCGGGTGGCAACGGATCGGCTTCCGGCAGGCAGGCTGCCGATCATGTCAGTAATGATGTTTTCAACAGAACCGAAGCTTTTGCCATTCAAGGTCAGGTTGGTGAGCAGGTTGGCCTGATTGAGGATAGTTGCGCGGATCTCCTCAAGATCACCGACCACGGAATCAAAATCGTTATCTACACGGTCTGCCAGTTCACGCAGGAATTCAAGGCCGGAAATACCGTTCATGAGTTCGTTAATGTACCCGGCTTCATTGAAACGGGCTTTCATGCGTGTGGCAGCCATGATGTGACCGGAGGGCACAAGGGCCTGCTCCTTGCGGGCCTTGGATTCCAGAACCAGCTGGCGGATGCGGTCCTTGTTGTCGAGGGACGCTTCGCGGAGCAGTTCTCCCATGATGGAAAGCAGGTCGGAACTGCGTTCGGCAGTGGCTTTGCCGCGCAATACAAAGCGGGTGTAGCTTTCGTCCACACCATGCTTGGAGTTTACGATGGAAGTGGGGGAGATTCCGCCGGTCTTGGCAGCCATGCGTCTGGTCATGGTCACGAAATCGGTGGATTTTGTCCCGGTCTGAACCAGTGCCCGCCCGAACAGGGGCAGATAGGGCAGCAAACGGTCCTCAAGTCCTGCGAAGTCGAAAGCAAGGTCGAGATAAACGATGCCGTTGGTGTCCAGATCGTGGAAAAGCATTTCTCCTTTTTCTTTGCAGACGATTTCCTTGCCTTCCTTGTCGAGGTCGGAAACCTTGAGTCTGGGGATGGAGGCCAGTGCTGCGGGATCGTCGTGGGCTTCCTGTTCTTTCTGAAGCTCTTCTGCTTTGGCAACCACTCCCTTGTATTCTGTCTCATCCATGGCTTCGCGGGCAGCGGCCAGCTTCGCTTTCTCCCGCTCTTCACGCTGGGGGCCGACTTTACTGTCGGGAGTGAGCAGCACGGTGGAGCGGTAGTTGTTGTTCAGGAAAATTTCATCAATGAGCAGCTCGAAAATTTTTTCACCTTTTTCAATGCGGACCTTGAGTTCTTCCAGCGGCTGTTCGTAGCGCACGTATTCAAGGGGATGTTCATCGTAGAGCCATGAGGTCATGGCGGTAATCATCACCGAGAGTCCGCGTGGGTAGGCCCCGGTGTTGTTCTCGCGCAGCTGGAATTCAATGGTGTTCAGGGCCGCATCAATGTCTTCACGGGCAATACCTTTAGCGGCAAGCTCTTTGAGGGTGGAAAAGACCAGTTCTTCCACTTTGGGCGCGTCTTCGGCGTTAATGCCTTTGAGTCCGGTGGAGAAGTAGAGCTGGCGCAGTTCGTTTTCCAGCCCGACCCCGGCCATGTCTTCGCCTAAGCCGGAATCATTGAGGGCCTTGCGCAGGGGGGAGGAGGGCAGTCCGATAAGAATCTGCTCCAGTACACTCAGTTCAAGGTCGGCCATGGAATCGCGGCCCCGGCTGATGCCGAAGTTGACGGTGAACATGGCCTTCTGGTTGCCGTCATCGGAAGCGGCGTACTTTTTCTCCACAGCCACGGGTTTTTCAAAAGGAGCTTGAACACCGATCCCGGATTTGGGGTCGATCTTTTCAAACTGGGAAAAATATTCGTCGAGCATGGCCAGACGGTGCTGCGGATCATCATCTCCGTAAAAAAATGCGTATGCATTGGAGGGGTGGTAGTATTTAGCGTGAAAATCCATGAATTCGTCAAAGGTGAGTTCCGGAATAATTTCCGGGTCACCGCCGGAATCAAGGCCGTAGGTGGTGTCCGGGAACAGTGAATTCTGGGTGGCTTCGTAAAGCAGGCTGTCCGGGGAGGAGTATGCTCCCTTCATTTCATTGAAGACTACTCCTTTGTAGCTCAGACTGCCGTCTTCTTCAGGTACGTAATGCCAGCCTTCCTGCATAAGGGTGTTGGGGGTCAGATTGGGGAAGAAAACCGCATCAAGGTATACGCCGACGAGATTTCGGAAATCCTGCTCATTGGGGCTGGCTACCGGGTAGACAGTCTTATCCGGGTAGGTCATGGCATTGAGGAAAGTCTGCAAAGAGCATTTGAGCAGCTCTACAAAAGGTTCTTTGACCGGATACTTTTTTGATCCGCAAAGCACGGAATGTTCGAGGATGTGCGGCAGCCCGGTGCTGTTTTCCGGGGGAGTGCGGAAGCTGATGCCGAAAGTTTTGTTTTCATCATTATTAATTACGGACAGAACCCGTCCGCCGGTTTTTTCATGTTCGTAGATAACGGCCTCGCCGTTAAGTTCGCTAAGATATTCGCGTGATATTTCTTTGAAGCCATGTAAGTTGGTCATTTATATCTCCATAGGGTTGATGATCACCGGAAATTACCTAAAATAATTTTCCTTGGCAATGAACTAAACACTATTTTTAGGAAGTCTAGTCTTCGTAAAATCAGCTGCTTACAAAATAAATAGTAAAGATTATGATTATTGTTGACAGTTGAAAAAGATTTTCATACTCTGCTTTCAACGAACAGGAAAAAAATGTTATTGAAATATTGATTTTGAATTTAAATCCATACAGGAGATAGAAAATGAGCTGCACCGAAATTTACGAAGAAGTCCTTTCCACAGCGTCCATCGGGGAAACCGTTCCTGACTTTACCATGGAAGCATATGATCCCGAAGATTGCGGATTCACCGAAGTAAAATTTGAAGAAGTACGTGAAGCAGGCAAGTGGCTGATCCTGTTTTTCTACCCGGCAGACTTTACCTTTGTCTGCCCTACAGAGCTTGCCGACCTCGCCGAAAAACATGCTGAGCTGGAAAAACTCGGTTGCGAAGTGGTTTCCGTATCCACTGATACCAAGTTTACCCATCTGGCATGGAGAACCGACGAAAGAATGCTCCAGAACGTAAAGTTCAAAATGGCTGCCGACCCCACCGGGGAAGTATCCGATTTCTTCGGCGTCTATGACCACAATACCGGTCTGGCCCTGCGCGGAACTTTCGTCATCAACCCCGACGGCATGCTGGTTTCATCTGAAATCAACTTTTACAACGTGGGCCGCAATGCTGAAGAACTGCTGCGCAAGATCGAAGCCAATGTCTACCTCAAGGACCATCCGGCAGAAGCCTGCCCCGCACGCTGGACACCCGGTGAAAAGACTCTGACTCCCAGTGAGAAGCTGGTTGGCAAGGTCTACGAAGAATTGAATGGAGAATAGTCTCCGTAAAAATATGTTTTAAAAAACGGAGATTCCCCCTCAGTTCTCCGTTAAGCAAAGTTAGCCAATTACAGTCTACCACCGGTTAACCTCGCTTAGTAATCACACCTCGTCTCCTCTAAACCAAAGCAGCAGACCCGGATTTCCCCATGATCCGGGTCTGCTTGTTTTTGTGATCGAATAATTTTTTATCAAACTTATAGTGATAAGTTTGCTGCGGCTGGGCTGCTTGTTTTTTGCTTTACCGCACCCCACTTGCCGTTTATCCTGAAAGGCAGAATGGAATTGTTCGATTAAATTTGAGGTAAGTATGATCTGGGACGGCTTTGACGCGGAAAAATTTGAGACATGGTTCAAAACACCTGCCGGCAAGTTTGCCCTTGAGCAGGAAGTCGGTCTTATGGACCATCTTATTTCCGGCTGGCCCCGGCGTAAAAGGAAGCTGCTGGAAGTGGGCTGCGGTACCGGGCTGTTCCTCGATCATCTCTACCGTTGCGGGTTTGATATCAGCGGGGTGGACCATTCCCCGGTCATGCTTGATGCAGCCCATAAGCGGCTGGGCAACCGTGCTTCCCTCTATCTTTGCAATGGTGAACACCTTCCTTTTACGGATAATGAATTTGATTTTACCGTACTCTGGACCGTGCTTGAGTTCTGCTCCGAGCCCGAGGAAATGCTGCGCGAGGCCGCAAGGGTTTCCGCCGGGGGGATTCTGGTCGGTTTTCTCAACCGTCATTCAATCTATTTTTTTACTCATGGCAGGATGTGGCCATGGGCTTCTCCGTCCACCCTGCGTCAGGCACACTGGTTTTCTCCTTCGGAAATGCGCAGGGTGGTAAAGAAAACCAGCGGCTATGGTCCGTCCATGACCCGTTCCGTGTTGCCCGGCCCCATGTGGAGCTGGAAGAATAAAACTCCCCTTAAGCAGCTTAACGGGATCATTTATCCCCCGTATTTCGGGGCTTTTACCGCAAGCCGTATTGATTTCAGCAACCGCAAGCCCCTGAATCCGCTGCATGCATGGAAGAATATGCCCTCGGCTGTTACATCAACCAAAAGGAAATCCCTGAAGCCGGAATGTTTCCGGGATTCAGAGTAAATTTTAAGGAGATTTTAAGATGAAGAGATTGGTTCCGCTGCTTATTGTTTGTTTTCTTTTTGCTGCATCAGGTTGTGCCAATAAAGCTCAGTCCGGTGCCGGGATAGGTGCTCTGGCCGGTGCGACCATCGGCGCGCTGACCTTTAAGAACAAGGCTTCTGGAGCGGCAATCGGTGCCGGAATCGGTGCGCTCATGGGTTACGTGGTCGGTAATGAATGGGACAAACATGACGAGCAGCAGGTTTCACAGACATTGGAGAAAAACCATTCCGGTGAGACTTCCAACTGGACCAACCCCGATACCGGAAAGTCGTACAGCGCAACACCTTCCCCGGCTTATGTGAATCAGGGGCAGGTCTGCCGTGATGTGACCATCACCGAGGACGGCGGGGAAAAAATCATGGCCAAAGCCTGCCGCGACGGGGACGGTGTCTGGCGTTTGCAGCAATAGAAGATGCCTTCGGCGACCCTGCCGGGGGCCTTAAACCCTTTTCCAAAAGGGTTTAAGAATCCCAAAAAGTTTTATTAAGTTATTTAAATTAAGTTGGTTGTATAAATATAAAGAGCACAAAACCATCTGGTTTCGTGCTCTTTATATTTTAAAATATCGAAGTGAGTACTGATTATAATAAATAGAATAGGTTGCACTCGTGTTAAATGGAAGCTAAAGGAAGTGCTTGCTCCTATGCGTTGGAAAAAAGACCGCTCCCTGGGGAAGTGGAAGAATGGAAGCGGTCTTTTTTTCAGCGGAATCCCGCCAACTACTTAACGATCAGCAATTGGACGTCGCAGACGTTAGTGTTGGTGGGGCCTGTTTTAAACAAGGCTCCTACCGTTTTAAGGAAGTGGTAGGAGTCGTTGTTTTTTAAATATTCGGCAATGGAAATACCCATTTCGCGGGATTTTTCCAGAACCGCGGTGTCGGCAAATCCTCCGGCCGCATCAGTGGGGCCGTCATTGCCGTCAGTTGATGCAGCAAGGAAGTGGATGGATTCGCCGTTTCGCTCATCCTGTCCCAGCCGCATGAGAAATTGCAGGGCCATTTCCTGATTACGGCCGCCCTTGCCGTTACCTTTCAGGGTTACCACTGTTTCGCCGCCTACTATGATGCAGGCCGGTTTCTTTTCCAGCAGTTCCCATTCGCGCTCATCGTGAGCCACAGCCCAGAGCATGTCAGCTGCATCCGCTGCCTCTCCCTGCAAGCGGGAAGTCAGCATCCGCACATTGTACCCCAGCTCCTCGGCTTTGTCGCGTGCGCCGAGCAGGGCAATGCGGTTGGTGCCGATGAGAATGTTTTCGGCCCGTATTTCACTGAACTCGTCTTTTTTCAGCGTTTCCAGAAGTTTTCCTGTGTTGCCCAGTTCAAGGGCGCGGATCACATTGGCCGGGATTTTATCACGCAGCTCATAATTATCAATGATGGACATGGCATCACAATAGGTACTGCGATCGTAGCTGGTCAGCCCGGAGGCTATGGTGTCGAGGTTGTCACCGACAACATCGGAAAGAATGAAGTTCAGGCTTCTTGCCGGGCGCAGGCAGCGCAGCAGACGGCCGCCCTTGAGAGATGAAAGATGTTTGCGGATGCAGTTGATCTCGCTGATGTCTGCACCGCAGGCCAGCAGGGCCTTGGTGGTGTTCTGCTTGTCCTCAAGGGTTACTTCGATTTTTTCCCCGTCCACTTCGGCATGCATGGGACTGGAGAGCAGGGCGGAACCGCCACCGGATATCAGGTTGATGACCAGAGTCTTGTCGGTGGTGGAGCAGGCCAGCTCTTCAATTTCACGGGCAGCACGTTCGCTGTTTCCGTCCGGTACCGGGTGGGCAGCTTCAATGGTCCGGATATACTTGAGTTCTTCGGTGTGCCCATATTTAACGGAGATCAGTCCGGACTCAATGCGAGTGTCTAAAATTTCTTCAATGGCCAGAGCCATTTTAGCGGTGGCCTTGCCCGCACCGATAACCACGATGCGCTCGAATTCCTGAAGATCAACCACCACATCGCCTTCGTCCATGACAACGGTCAGGGTGTCGCCCTCAAGGGAGACCCTGTTGGTGATGATTTTATATGGATCAACGCGGTCCAGAGCTTCGGCAAAAATCTGCCGGAGATGTTCCTGTTCGTTGGTCATCATAATGTTATCCTCAGGTTCGTTTTGCGAAAAGGCAATGCGTGTCCCCGCCAATTATACAACCCTGCCGCATGCACGGTTGCAACACCTTCCGGCAGAGAATGCCCGCTAAGCGCGCATTGCCTATTTATTCAAACCGGCATCGCCCAGAGCTTTCAGGGCCTCACTCAAATGGGAGGTCATCAGCTGTGCGGCCAGTTCGCCATCTCTGTTCTTGATCGCGGCCAGAATTTCTTCGTGCTCTTTCAGGCTTTTGCTGGGCTGCCCCGGAATTTTCAGGGGGGCCTTCCAGCCTTCGATCATGGATTTGTACAGCGCATCCATTATGGATGCGAGAACCTTGTTCCCGGTTGCCTTGCCGATCAAACGGTGGAAATCGGCATCCACCATGATAGCCCGGGGCAGGTCCCCATCTTCTACGGTTTTCCTGAACTCTTCGTGGGTCTTTAAAAGTTCCTCAAAGTCGGCATCGGAAATCCGTTCTGAAGCCATGCGCGCGGTGCTGGGTTCCAGCAGGGAGCGCACTTCGAAAAAATGTCGTAGAGCCTCGTAATTGTCAGTCAGCCAGGTGGAGAGGGGGCTGAAAATATCCCCTTCGTAGCTTTTTACAAAAGCACCGATACCGGGCTGGGTTTCAATGAATCCCTTTATCTCCAGAATACGCAGTGCTTCACGGATCGACCCCCGGCCCACCTGCAATTCCTTCATGAGCTGTCGTTCGGAAGGAAGCGGTTCGCCTTCAACAAAAGTCTTGTTCTGGATCAGCTCTTCCAATTGTTTGGCAGCTGTTTCAGAAACCCTGACTTTCTTGATGGGTTTAAACATTTTTGCGCACATATAATAATTCTGGACCCTTATGCATTACAGGGGCGGGACTCCTTTTAAGTCTGGTATGACGTCTTACTGTCTACTGGTCCTACCAGTATAACTGAGAGGGAAAATAGTCAAGCAAAGTCGGAGTTCATTGGGAGGAAATAGAAGATAAAAATTAAAATAGTTTCTTTGGTCTATTCAATGTGTTATGTTGGTAGCATCGTATTGTAAATTTCATTGCTTTTGTGGTGTGATTGGTGCGTTAAATATTTAGTAGGAGACTGGTTATGAGTTGGAAGGATTTGAGACTGGCCTATAAATTTGCAGTAGGTTTCGGGTCTGTATTATTGTTGCTGGTCCTGCTTGGTGGCTGGTCCATATCCGGAATCGGGACAATTGTTCAGGATGCTGAAGAAGTTATCGCCGGTAATAAATTGCGCGGTGATTTTGTTCAGAAGATCGTGGATCATCTCAACTGGGCAAATGAAGTCAACAGGCTGCTGACCGATAAAAATGTTCATGAAATTGATGTACAGACAGATCCGCGCAAGTGTGGATTCGGTAAATGGTACTACAGCGAAGAGCGTAAAGAAGCCGAGCGTCTGGTTCCTGAAATTAAACCTCTGCTGGCGAAGATAGAATCCCACCATAATAAGCTTCATAAGTCCGCTATTGAGATTGAGGAAAAATATGAAGATGTTGATCCCGATATGGGTGGCTTTTTAAGAGAAAAGAAAGTCGACCATCTTAATTGGATGGTAACCGTGTTGAAGCAGCTTATGGATCCCCGGAGCAGATCCATAACTGTGCAGGCTGATCCTCATAAGTGCGGACTGGGTAAATGGCTTTATTCAGCAAAAGTTAAAGATTTGGCTAAGCAGCACCCTGAATTCGGGGTTCTTCTGGAAAAGGTCTATGAACCTCACACCGAGTTGCACGAGACTGTTAAAGTGCTTAACTCATATCTGGCCCGTGGAGACCGTGTTGGTGCGCAGGAATACTTCACCAAGAATGTAGAAAAGTATGCCGAAGAAACCCTTGCCAGAATTGACGCCCTGATTGAATGGCATGAAGGCGAACTGAAGATTCTTGCCGAGGCGACCAATATTTATGCAACACAGACTGTCCCCGCATTAAAAGCTGTACAGGGTATCCTGACTGAAGTGCGTCAGACCGTAGCCGACAACATTATGACCGATCAGGAGATGCTTGACGCTGCATCTGCAACCAGACAGGTCGTTATTGTTGTAAGTATCGTTGCTGTAATTATCGGGTTGCTCATGGCATGGATTATCGCCAGAGGAATTCTCGGTCCCCTTAACAAGGGTTTGGATTTCGTGGCTGAGGTCAGCGAAGGTGATCTTTCCGCAGATGTGGATCTGGACCGCAAGGATGAGCTTGGTCATCTTGCCAACGGCATGCGCAACATGGTTCACAGGCTGCGCAACGTTGTTGGTGATGTTAATAACGCATCCGACAGTGTAGCCAGCGGCAGTGAGGAGCTTTCCGCATCCGCAGAGAGTCTTTCTCAAGGCGCAACCGAGCAGGCTGCTTCCATTGAAGAGGTTTCATCTTCCATGGAAGAGATGGCTGCCAACATCAAGCAGAATGCTGAAAATGCTGTCCAGACTGAAGGTGTGGCTGAAAAGTCTCAGTCTCAGGCTTCCCAGAGTGCCGATGCTGTCGGTGAGGCTGTGCAGGCCATGAAGAGTATTGCCGAGAAGATCATGATCATCGAAGAGATTGCCCGCCAGACCAACCTGTTGGCCCTGAATGCCGCAATCGAAGCAGCAAGGGCAGGGGAGCACGGCAAGGGTTTTGCCGTTGTGGCCGCCGAGGTCCGCAAGCTGGCTGAGCGCAGTGGAATCGCTGCTGCCGAGATCAGCGAGCTTTCCTCTTCTTCTGTTGTTGTAGCGGAAAAAGCAGGCGACATGCTTCAGGAATTGGTGCCCAGCATCAGCAGGACTGCCGAGCTGGTGCAGGAGATTGCAGCTGCAAGTAACGAGCAGAATACCGGAGTGGGCCAGATCAACAAGGCTATCCAGCAACTCGATACCGTTATTCAGCAGAACGCTTCCGCTTCTGAGGAAATGGCTTCTACTTCCGAAGAGCTTTCCCGTCAGGGGCAGCTTTTGCAGCAGGCCATGTCCTTCTTCAAGCTGAGCACTGGCCCAGCTCCCATGTTGCCCGCAGGCAGCTCATCTCCTGAAGATGATGGGTTTGATCGGTTTTAGATAGAAGTACGTAGTTAATTGAAAGGCGCAACCGGAGTCTCGGTTGCGCCTTTTTTATTGCGGCTATTGTATAAACAGAAAAAGGGCATTTCATCCTGAGATGAAATGCCCTAATCTTTTAAAATGGTGGGTCGTGCTGGGCTCGAACCAGCGACTCTCTGCTTAAAAGGCAGATACTCTACCAACTGAGTTAACGACCCGTATATTTTAAAGCGCGTCTACCATGATTAGCTGTTTGCCTGAAGTAAGTCAAGCAGTTTGTAATGAGTGGATAGACCGCCATTTTGAAAAAGAACGTCCGCTGAATTTTGCGGGATTTTTTCGCAGTGTTCGGATGGTGGGTCGTGCTGGGCTCGAACCAGCGACTCTCTGCTTAAAAGGCAGATACTCTACCAACTGAGTTAACGACCCTCTCCGTGCGAACGAAGAAGCTTTTATCCAGACAGCACTTCCCTGTCAACCAAAAAAATGAAAAAGTTTATTTTTTCTTTGTTTGGAGTTAGAATTACGTCTTCGCAATATACCTCGGCGCAAGTCTCTTTTATGTTTGTTTTTAGCTATCTATCTGAAATAATGTGACAAAACTTAAAAAAGTTGACAAATTAGTTTTGTTTTCATATGTTGTCTAGGCTAAGTGGAGTGCCGACACCCATTTGGCAATAAATTATGGAGGAATCCTATAAATGACTCGTAAAGACCGTACCGAAGGCATCTACAGCCGTCGTGAAGTTCTTGATGAAGGCGAAAGACGTCAATATTGCGCCTTACAGCTTAAGGAACTTCTGACCTATGCCTACCGTTATTCTGAAGACGTAAAAAAACGTTTCGACAGAGCACAGTTTCAGGTCGATAAGTTTAAAGAGCTTTCCGATCTTAAACATATACCTATTTTAAAGAAGAAAGAACTGATCTTCCTGCAGTCCATGGGACCCCGTCTCGGCGGGTTGCTGACCAAAGACCTCGGCGAACTGCGCCGCATCTTTCTGTCTCCCGGTCCTATCTTCGATCCGGAAGACCGTTCTGATGACTACTGGGGATGGACCGAAGGTTTTTACGCCGCGGGTTTCCGTTCCGGCGATGTTGCACAGGTTACCTTCAACTACCATCTGGCTCCTGCCGGACTCATGTTTGAAGAGCCCCTGCGCAATCTGAACTGCGCGGTTGTACCCGCTGGCCCCGGTTCCACCAACAGTCAGCTGGAAATCATGCAGAAGCTGCGCGTTACCGGTTATGTCGGTACCCCCAGCTATCTCATGCACCTTGCCCAGAAGGCGGAAGAAGCCGGCCTGAACCTGCGCAAGGATCTTTACCTTGAAGTTGCATTTGTTACCGGGGAAAAATTCTCCGAAAAAATGCGTAACGATCTGGAGAAGAAATTCGACCTGATCATGCGTCAGGGTTACGGAACCGCAGATGTCGGGTGCATCGGTTACGAATGCTACCACAAGAACGGTCTGCACATCACCAACCGTGCCTTTGTTGAAATCTGCCATCCTGATACCGGTATCCCGCTCAAGGACGGCGAAGTGGGCGAAATCGTCATCACCGCTTTCAACAAGACCTACCCGCTGATCAGGCTCGCCACCGGTGACCTGAGCTACATCGACCGCACCCCCTGTCCCTGCGGACGTTCCACACCGCGCCTCGGCAACATCGTAGGTCGCGTGGACACCACCGCACGCATCAAGGGTATGTTCGTGTACCCCCATCAGGTGGAGCAGGTCATGGCCCACTTCGAAGAAGTCAAACGCTGGCAGATCGAAGTTACCAACCCCGGCGGCATTGATGAAATGATCCTTAACATTGAGGTCTCCAACTTCAAGCGCGAAGAAGAACTGCTGCATATGTTCCGCGAGAAGATCAAGCTGCGCCCCATCCTCAAGGTTCTGACTCCCGGCTCACTGCCCCCGCAGATCAGACCCATTGAAGATAAGCGTAACTGGGATTAATCCCGGTATGACTCACAATACCATTAGTAAGTGCGCAAGGACCGTTCTGGTCCTTTGCGCACTTTTTTTTATGCTCGGCGGTTGTGTGAAGAAAACTGTACCACCCGAAATGGCCGTATTCTTCCTGCCCTGTGCCGGGGATTATCTCGACCCGGTGGGCGATCCCCTGCCTTTTGACAAGCTCATGATTGAAGCGTCCAAGGCTGATTATGTGCTTGTGGGGGAAGGGCATACCAGCATCTGTGACCACAAAGCCCAGTTTGAAATTATAGAAGGGTTGACCCGTGGGCAGGGCAGGGTTGCCATCGGTCTTGAAATGGTTACTGCCGGTAAACAGGACATTCTCAACCGTTTCAATCTTGGGCAGATTCCTGTTTCGGAATTGCCCAGGGAACTTGATTGGAAAAATGGCTGGCGTTACGACTTCGGCATGTTCAAGCCCATCTTCGAACTGGCGGAAAAGCGCAGGCTGACTGTGGCCGGGCTGAATTTTCCTTTCCGTCTGGTCAAGGAAGTCCGTGAAAAAGGGCTTGATGGACTTTCCGCCGAAGACCGGGCCATGCTGCCGCAGGAAGTCATTCCTCCCGCGCCGGAGCAGGAGGAGGGGTTGAAAGAAGTCCTCGCCATGCATCAGGATCGCGATGCCACCGATTCCAAGCAGATTGAGCGTTTTTTTCTGGTCCAGTCCCTCTGGGATACGGGCATGGCTGAGAAGGCTGTGGAGTTGCGCCAAAGCTCCGGCCATCCGGTGGTCATTCTGGCCGGGGGCGGGCACGTGGAACACGGCTGGGGCATTCCCCGTAGGCTGAAGCTCCTTGACCCGCAGGCCAAAATTATGACCATCATGCCCTGGCGGGGGGATGAATTTTATCCCACAGCGGCGGATTCATTTTTTTACTGCCCGCCGTCCTATGAAAGCCGTATGGGCATGACCGTTGAAATACGTCAGGGCCGCGCGGTGATCACTGCTGTGAAGCGGGACCGCAAAGCCTATAAAAAAGGCATCCGCCCCGGCGATATCCTTGCCAAGGCGCAGGGGATTCCCGTAACCGGCCTCACAGCCATGCATATGGCCGGGTCCAAGGCCCATAAGGAAGACAAGCCGCTGATATTCACCATGGATCGCCGAGGTAAACTGTTTGACCTTGATATGGGTCGGCTGCCCCGCATGAAAAAAGATAAATAAAGATATTTCAGGAAGTATAAAATGCCAGAATTACCGGAAGTAGAAGTAATATCCCGTGGTCTTGCCCAGTCCCTTGAGGGCAAGACAATTGAATCCGTAAAAATCCTCAACCACAGTTCCGTGAAGATGCCGTGGTATCTTTTTTCTTCCCGCGTTGCCGGGGAGAAGATCACCCGTATCCATCGCCGGGCCAAGCTTTTGATCATGGATCTCGGTGAAGACCTGCACGTCACTTTTCATCTCAAGATGACCGGGCGTGTTCTGGCCCACGAAGGACCGACCACCCCTGAGCCGCACACCCGCATAGTTTTCGGCCTCACCGACGGCGGCTCCATCGAATTTCACGATACCCGCAAATTCGGTGAAGTACGCGCCTTGAACAACGATGAGTTGCAGGAATGGGATTTTTACAAGACTCTTGGTCCCGAGCCGCTGGAAGTAACCGCCGAAGAGCTTGCCGAGCGCATTGTCGGTCGCAAGGCCCAGATCAAAGGGCTGCTGCTCAACCAGTCCGTGGTAGCCGGGTGCGGAAACATCTACGCCGATGAAGCCCTGTTTCGTTCCGGCATTCATCCCAAGGCCAAGGCTTCCGATCTTTCGCAGGAGTCTCTGGTAAAACTGTTCAGCGAGCTGCAAGCCGTGCTCAAGCAGGCCATTCAGGAGAACGGCAGTTCCATCCGCGATTACGTGGATGCAGGAGGAGATGCCGGGGGATTCCAGAACAGTTTCAAAGCTTACGGCAAGAAAGGCGAACCCTGCCCCGATTGCGGCAAAGTTTTTGAAGGTGCGACAGTAGCGGGGCGTAGTTCCACTTTTTGTTCTGATTGCCAAAAGATGAGTGACTAGTAAGCCTTCGGCGACCCTGCCGGGGGCCTTAAACCCTTTTGCAAAAGGGTTTAAGAATCCCAAAACCTTTTGTTAAGGCTTCGCCGTTTGGTTATGACAGTCGAATCTAATAAAATTGTCCGCAATGCTTCTGTTGTCGCAGGAGCAACATTGCTTTCAAGGGTCCTTGGCTTTGTCAGGGACCTTATTGTTGCGTTCGCCCTTGGCGCGGGATTGCCTGCGGATGCCTTCTTTGTGGCCTTCCGTATTCCGAACCTGCTGCGCAGGCTGTTCGGGGAAGGTTCCCTGACCATGGCCTTTGTCCCGGTCTTCAGCCGGGTGCGTAAAGAGCAGGGCGAAGGCGCGGCCTTTGAAATGGCCCGCTCGGCCATGCTCTGGCTGCTGCTTATCCTCGGCGCGCTGACCGTACTGGCGGTTGTGGGCGCGAAATACATTGTCCTGCTCATTGCTCCGGGATTCGGCGACAATCCTGAGTTGATGTCCCTTACGGTTGATCTGGTAAGGGTTTGTTTCCCTTATGTTATTTTTATCTGCGGTGTTGCGCTCTGCATGGGCATCCTGAACAGCATGGGCCATTTTCTGGCCCCGGCACTGGCCCCGTGCATGCTCAATGTTGCCCTGATCGGATCGGCACTTATCGGTTATTTCACCGGAAACAGCGTGGCCCTGTTCATGGCTTGGGGGGTGCTCATCGGTGGTCTGCTGCAATGGATGCTGCAACAGCCCTACCTCAAGCGTATGGGGCTTAATTGGCGCGGCAAGGCAGAACTGGATAACCCCGGCGTAAAGCGCATGGGAAAACTCATGCTGCCCACGGTGCTGGGCGCGGCGGTCTACCAGATCAATGTGGTTCTGGGTACGCTGCTGGCTTCCTTCCTGCCCGTGGGATCGGTTTCCTATCTTTATTACGCCGACCGTCTGGTGCAGTTTCCGTTGGGCGTGTTCGGAATAGCCGTGGGCACGGCGGCCCTGCCCAGTCTGGCAAAGCTGTACGTGGAAGGACAGCATGATGATTTCGCCCGGACCCTCAAGCAGAGTGTGGGGCTGATCCTGTTTATCTCTCTGCCTGCAATGGCGGGACTGGTTTCCCTTGCCGAACCGCTTATCGGCCTGCTTTTCGAGCGCGGTGCCTTTGACTCACAGGCCGTAACAGCCACAGCGCAGGCACTCATGGCTTACGGCATCGGCTTACCGTTCATTGCCATGTCCCGCCCGCTGGTTTCCGCCTTCTACGCGCAGGAGGATACCCGCACCCCGGTCAAGGTTGCCATTCTCTGTTTGTTCGTAAACGTGGGTGTCGGTTATCTGCTTATGCAGCATATTGCCCATGTTGGTCTGGCCTTGGCGGTATCCATTTCGTCCATGCTTAATTGCCTGCTGCTGGCAATCATCATGGGCCGCAGAGTTGGTTTATTTCCTTTGCCTTTTGTCAGTGTGATGAAGAGCGTATTATTGAGTGCATTAATCGGCGCGGGGGCGTGGTATTCGGCACGTTACGATATTTTATGGTTCGCACTTATTCCGGTCTGGATGGCGGTGTACGGGGTCGGGTCTTTATTGTTGAAGTCAGACGATGCACGTATGCTAGTTGGTGCTTTGCGAAGAAAGATTTGATGCGCTTCGCGCTTTTGATGGAAAGTATGTCTCCGACGGCCCTGCCGGGGGCCTTAAACCCTTTTGCAAAAGGGTTTAAGAATCCCAAAACCTTTTAGTTGTTTTGGTTTGTTCTTATGCTTGAAGATGTGCGCAAATATTTTCCCCGTGGACTTGTTCAACCTGAGTCCGGCTTTAGATTTTCTACTGATTCCCTTTTGATCAGCAGTTTTGTCTCCGTGTCCAAGAACGCCAGAATCCTCGATCTCGGTACCGGGAGCGGGGTAATTCCGCTGGGCATCATGCTCAACCACCCGGATAAGGGGCTGACCGTTACCGGGCTGGAAATCAACCCGGAAATGGTTGGAGCTGCGCAGGAAAATGTGCAGAAGTTAGGTTTTGCCGAGGAAATAAATATCGCGCAGTCCGATGTCTGTACTCCGGATTTCGCGCCCGCCGGGAGTTACGATCTGGTGGTTTCCAACCCGCCCTACCGTAGCGAGGGGAGGGGGAAGGCCTGCCCGGATGAAGACCGCAACAAGGCCCGTTTCGAGGTTGATTGTGATCTTGATGCATTTGCGGCCACGGCCTCACGCATGGTCCGTAACCGGGGCCGGGTCTGCTTTGTCTTCCTTGCCGAACGGCTGACCGAGCTGGTCAATTCTTTTACCCGCCACAAGCTGGAACCCAAGCGCATGAAGTTTATTCATGGCCGGGTGGATTCACCGTCTAAAGTGGTGATGATCGAAGCCGTGAAGGGGGGTAAGCCGGGGCTTATTTTGGAATCACCCTTGGTTTTGTTTGAAGAAGGTACTAAGCTCACTTCCAGTGCTGTTGAGTATTGTCCTTTTATTAAAAAATAAAATTTCATGATCAAAAAAATCCTACTTAAAAATTTTTTAGCCCACAAAGAAACCGAGATTGAACTCGGTTCAGGTCTGACCGTACTTACCGGGCCAAATAATAGCGGTAAATCCTCCATTGTTGAGGCTTTGCGCTGCATTGCCACCAACCCCCTGCCCAAGCATTTCATTCGTCACGGGGCTAAAAAGGCCCGTGTGGAGCTGGAAATGGACGACGGTGTGCGTGTTGCGTGGATTCGCAAGAAGGCCACAGCATGGTACGAAGTGCTGCGCCCCGGCGATGAGGAATGGGAAGTCTATGCCAAGTTCGGACGCAACACCCCGGAAGATATTCTGAATATTTTAAGGCTCAATCAGGTCCCGCTGGAAGGGGGTAAGTCGCTGGATGTTCATATCGGCAACCAGCGCAATCCTATTTTTCTGCTCGACCAGCCTTCGTCGGTTGCGGCCCAGTTTTTTGCGTCTTCGTCCGAGGCTTCGCACCTGCTGGCCATGCAGACGGAATTGAAGAATCGCGTCCGGGCGGCCAAGCGGGAAAAGAAATTTCAGCAGCAGAAAATGGATGAAATCCGGGCTGAGTTGGACGAACTGCAAAACCTTCCCGATGTGAATCTGGAACTGGAAACCGCCCGCGAATTGAAAGGCTGCATGGATGTGCTGGATAGGGAAATCCCGGCGGTTGAAGGCTTTTTGCGGCGTAAGGGTGAGCTTGAGAAGCTAAAAACAAATTTCGCAGCGCGGGAAAAGGAATTGTCCCGGTTGCAGGATGTGCCGCACCTTTTTCCTTCAGCACCGCTGGAACGGGTTGTCACGGGCATGCAGAATCTACGTGCCCACGGGGAAAGTCTGAAATCAAGAGCTGAATCTCTGAACGGCCTGCAAACACCGCCGGAGCTCTTCCCGACACAGCGGATGGAAGCGGACCTTGCACGGCATAATCAACTTTCTTTTGCGGAAAAAAAACAATCCGCATATTGTAAGGTCTTGGAATCGCTTGAATCTACACCGCAGCTGGAAGATGTTGCGGCCCTTTCCGCAACCATCAGCAATCTGGAGCGTAACTACGTTTTGCAGGGAAGTATTTCACGGCGGGCGGCAATTTTAGGACCATTGGCCGAGCCTCCGGAACTTCATGATTTCTCGCTACTTATGCAGGTTATGAACAATCTTTCCGCGTTGCGAAAAACAGAGTCGGAAGCCCGGGCCAATCTGACTCAGCTGGAACAGGATGAAGCTGAACTTAATGAGCGTATTGAAAAACGTCTGGCCGAGATCGGCAATTGTCCGCTCTGCGGCGGTGATCTGGATGCGCAGAAAATGATCGGGGACAGCCATGAGTCTTGAGAGAGTCAAAGCCAAAGGGCTGTTCCTCATCGGTGATCCGCACATTGCTTCCACCCCTCCGGGGCAGCGTTTGGGAGACTTTGCCGGGGATGTGCTGGCCAAGCTTGAAGCCTGTTTCAAGCGGGCGGAAGAGTTGGGTATGGTCCCCCTTATTCTCGGTGATCTTTTCCATTGGCCGCGCGATAACGGCAATTCCCTGCTGGTGGATATGATCGGGCTGTTCGGGAAGCATAAGCCGTTTGTGCTGGTGGGTAACCACGATAAATATCAGGCCCGTTTCACCCCCGATGTTTCCATGGCCGTGCTTGATGCCGCCGGGGCCATAAGGCTCATGAGCGAGCAGGGGCCGGCCTTTGAACTTGAGACCCCGCAAGGTCTGGTGCTGGTAGGTGCGTCGCCGGACGCAACGCCGATTCCCAAGGAATTTGATCGTGAGGACGGGAAATATATCAAAGTAGTCTGGGTGACCCATCACAATATTTCTTTTCCTGAGTGCGAAAAAAAACAGCATGCCATTAAGGAGAAGCCGGGCATCGACTGGATTATTAACGGGCATATTCACGGCCCGCGTGATTCCATCGTCGCAGGCATGACCACTTGGGCCAATCCCGGAAATATCACCCGGCTGACCTTTTCCCGTTACGCCCTTGAGCGCAAGATGCTGGCTTCCATTTGGACCCCTGATTGCGAGGATCTTGAGAAATGGGAAATCCCGCATCGTGATTTTTATGAGGTTTTTCCTGATCAGGAATTTTTGCCTGAAGCCGAAGATGCCGCAGCAGCGGAATCAAAATTTTTACAGGGCCTTGAACGTCTGGCATGGAAACGGACCCATGAAGGCGAGGGGCTGAAGCAGTTTTTAACAGACAATATCGACCCGGAAGAGCCGGAAAGCACGCTCATCTGGGAACTCTATACGGAGGTTACCGATGGCAATGGGTAATGGAATGAAGAACGGCGGTCAGCCCGCAAACGGCCTTGAGCAGGAACTTAATCTGCTTAAAGAACAGCATAAATGGCTGCATGATAAGAAAATCCGCACCGAGCAGGAGTTGGCCAGCACCACCAGCCAGTTGGCCGCGCTGGAAGAAGAAGCCAAAGCGCAGTACGGAACCAGTGACCCGCAGGAGCTTGCCAGACTGCTGGAAGAGAAAAAGGCCGAAAACGCACGGCTGGTCACCGAGTACCGCGCGCACATCATGTCAATTAAAGAAGGCCTGGATAATCTGGAGCAGGGGTAAGAATGCCTCCGGCGGCTCTCCGGGGGCCAAAGAAACTTTTTGGAAAAAGTTTCTCTGGACTCTTCAAAAACTTTTAATAGTTTTGGATTGTTTTTATTATGGAAGATTGTGCGAATGAAATAATTCCATCGCTGGAATCTTTAGAACGCAGAGCAGACCGCTTAAGTGCGAAGGCTTCGTCACGTATGGACGATTGGGATTCTTTGCGCGAAGAAGGGTGCAAAGTTGAGGAATTTTTGGAGATAGCTCCGGGTGCTGCCGAGCGGCTGGAGGAGCTTTCCACCGCTTTGTTCGGGGAACTTTTGAGCGAGCTGGAAACCAACCTGACCCATGCCATCCGGGAGATTCTGGGGCAGGATCGCGAAGTTAAGGCTGTTGCATCCATCCGCGATAAGAAATTGCAGGTGGATTTCCAGATCCTGAATCAGGGCGGCGAAGAAGATATCATGGTCGGGCAGGGCGGCTCGGTCTGTAATATTCTTTCTGTGGGACTGCGGCTCATTGCCTTGTCGCGGCTTAATCCTGATGCTCACAGACCTTTTCTGGTGCTGGATGAGCAGGACTGCTGGCTGCGGCCCGATCTGGTTCCCGGATTTATGGAGCTGATCAGGACCATTGCCGAGCGGCTTGGTTTTCAGGTGCTGGTCATCAGTCATCATCCTCTGGATTTGTTTTCCGAAAGCGCAGACGCCATTCAGGCCTTGCAACCGCAAAAAGATGGCGGACCAATTGTGGAGCAGGTCAAGTAAGGCCTTGAAATTAAAGGACAGGTCTTTTGCTGGTTGTTTGTAGTTTTTTGCTGTATCCTGCATCCAGTTAAGCGATATTTGAATATTGAGACGATTTTAATGCCGATTTGTTATACGAAGCGGCGAAGCCTAATAAAACGTTTTGGGATTCTTAAACCCTTTTGGAAAAGGGTTTAAGGCCCCCGGCAGGGATCTTTTCATTGGAGATTTATATAAATGGCTGAGCAAAGTTTGAAACGCATTCTGGACATTCCTCTTGAAGTAAAAGTTGAGATGGGCCGGACCAAGCTTCTGGTTAATGAAATTATTCAGTTCGGTCAGGGTACTGTTATCGAGCTGCACAAGCTGGCCGGGGAACCGCTGGACATGTACGTGGAAGGGCGGCTGGTAGCGCGTGGAGAACTGGTTGTGATTAATGAAAATTTCGGCTTCAGGGTTACTGAGATCATTAAACCCGAAGACAGGATCAAGAAGCTGGGCCTGTAATGAGTGTCGGCCGGAATCCTGAGACAAATTTTCCTGAATTTTCCGCCCCCTGTTTACGGGGGCTTTGTTTTGGCGTTATCTGCCGTTAAACGGGCTGTTGTCTTCTTATGCAGCCTCGGATATGAGTTTCCTCGCAAGGAGGTCACATTAAGTGTCATCGTTAAATGATTCGTTTAAAAGCAAGCCCGTAATCTGGGCTGTTGCCATAATTTTACTGAGCACCTTTGCCCGGATCTGGTTTCTCGGAACCGGACAGCTCAACCTTGTGCAGGACGAGGCCCAGTACTGGGACTGGACCCGGCACATGCAGCTTACCTATTATTCCAAAGGGCCTCTGATCGCCTGGATTATCGGGCTGTGGACCTCTGTTTTCGGCAATACCGAATTCGGGGTCCGTTTCGGGTCGGTGGTTGGTTCATTTCTGACCCAGATCGTGCTTTTTTGGGGTATGGCGAGGATGTGGCAGAGGCCCATCGCCGCTGTCTGGACCCTGATCATCTACAATTCCATGCCGGTTTTTCTGGCCCTAGGAATCCTGATGACCACGGACAATCCTTTCATTCTCTGCTGGAGCTGCGCGCTTTTTGCCTTGTACAAGGCATCGCTTCCGCATCCTCCGGGGCTGGAGCGCGATTCCAATGAATCCCGGACCAAGCCTTTTGTGGCCCTGACTTTCTTTTTCGGACTGGGCATTCTGGCCAAGTACACCATGCTCGGTTTTGCCGGTCTTTCGGTCATGTACGGTCTGCTGCTCATGCGTCGGGAAAGGCTGCCGCGCGGATTCTGGCGCAAGCTGCTCCTTTCTCTGTCCGGCGGTATTTTTATCGGTTTCCTGCCCACCCTGATCTGGAACATGCAGAACGATTTTGTGGGCTACAAACATGTTCTCCATCTGATCGGTGCTTCAGGTAAAGAGGCTACGCAGTTTTTGCGTTTTGACCGTTTCCTGCCCTTTGCCGGGGAGCAGGTGGGCATGGCCACTCCGTGGTGGCTGGCCTTCATGTTTATCGGCGGTTTTGCCGCTTTGTTCTTTGTTCTCAAAGGCAAAGGACGCAACCGGATGAACCTGAACCACAGGCAGAGCGCGCTGCTTTCCGTGTTCTTCCTTCCGGTCTGGATTTTCTTTTTCCTGTGGAGTTTTCACACCAAGGTTCTCGGCAACTGGGCGGTTATTTCATACGTTGCCGGGGTGATGATTGCCGGATTCGCATTTGAGAGCTTCTGGGCGCGCAGAGGACGTTTCCGTTCCCTGTGGGCTACCTTGAGCCTTGTGATTTTTGTGGTCCTTCATTTCCAGAACCTTGTTCCCCTGCCGGACCATCTCAATCCCACCCACCGCTTAAAGGGCTGGACTGATCTCGGTCAGCAGGTAGTGGAGCTGGAAAAGACCCAGTTCAAAGATCCCTCTAAGGTCTTCATCATGAGTGAGCTGTACGATATGACCGCCGCTCTGGCTTTTTATGTGCCCGGACAGCCGCGCACCTATTGTGCGTGGATCGACCGGCGCATGAACCAGTATGACCTCTGGCCCGGTCCTGAGGATAAAATCGGCTGGGACTGCATCTATGTGATGAAGAAGTTCAAGAAAGAACCGGACCCGGAAATGGTGAAGATGTTCAAACGGGTCAGCTCCCCCATTCATATTCAGACGACCTTTCGCGGCAAAAAGGCCCGGAAGTTCACCGTGTATCTTTGCTACGATTATAACGGCTACTGGCCTCGCGATGAGCGGCTGAGATTCTAGAAGCAGCCGTATAGAGACCTGTCAAAAGCCCTTCCGGATACGTTCCGGAGGGGCTTTTTTCCGTTCTTTTAAGAAAAAAATGGAAAATATTTTCAACGAATCTTTGCAGACGGTTTTCATTTGCAAGGGGGGGCGGGGTTATTTTTGCTGTAATTTCGGTTGATTTGATGCTTGTTGGAGTATTGTGGCAGAAATAAAGAGACATGAATGCATTTCTTTGACATTTTTTGACAAATAGTGTCATAAGGGCTACATCGTAGTGTAATTTTGAAAAATCAGGACAAGGCTTTGACTCCCTCGCCTACGCTATACACGGTTCGAGAGATTGCCGACACGCTGAGAATCCATCCCAGAACGGCCTACAGGCTGGTTCAGGAGGGGAAGATTCGAGGAATTAAGGTCGGCAGCCAGTGGCGTGTGCCGGAAAGTTCCCTGCTGGAATATATTGAATCCGGCCTGCAGACGGCTCCGAAGAAGGAAAAGGGAGATAAGGACGGTCCTGAGCAACTGAAACTGCCCATTTGAAAAAAGTGGTGGACAAGGATCATGAAAAAGTCAGCTGCCCTGAAAAGGGTGACTCTGGAAAATGATTTCGGCGGCCAGATTTCCTTTATCGGAAAGCTTGAAAGTGAATCCCTCAATTACAACGAGGACAGCGGGGAGCTGGTATCTGAAAAGATTTACAGTACCGAGAAGGGGCGCACAGGTTATTCCATTGCAACCAGAAATGGTGAGGAGCGCGACAGAAGGGCTTACCTGATGGAAGATCAGGGCGAGACCTGCATCGTATCTAACGGTTCCATCCTTCTGGGGCTGGATACGGATGTAATGCTTACATTCTGTGCTCAGGCACTGGCTGAAATGGCCGGAAGTAAATCTGAAGACGAACTGGAATTTGTAAAAAAACAGCTGCAGGTGGTTAACGGTTAGCCGTTTTTCGCTGCAAAAGACTTAACAAGCGCGAAAAAAATCCCCGGTACTTTAAGTGCCGGGGATTTTTTCGTTTAATGATGATCTGCCAAGCAAAGCGGCGAAGCCTAATAAAAGTTTTAGGAGAGTCCAGAGAACCCTTTTTCAAAAGGGTTCTTTGGTCCCCGAAGGGCCGCCGGAGGCATTCTTAATTTTTCTTCAATTCCTTGATAAAAGCGTCAGCTTCATCAATGGAACGCTGCATTTCCTTGATCAGGCGTCCGATGTCGGCTTCAAGGGTGGTCAGCTCGGACTTGAGGGAAGCAATGGCCTGCGCATTGAGGTTATGTTTCAGGTAGAGGACCTGATCGCGGAAGACATTGAGTACAGGATCGATTTTCTTTTCTGCCTTGCGCATGGCTGAGAGCAGCCTTTTGAACTTGCTTTTGGTTTTGGAGAGCTTGACCCGGCTTTCGTTACGCAGTTTTCTGCTGGTGTACTGGTCAAGTTCCGTATTCCATTCATCGAAAAGGTCTTCCCCGACCTGCTCAACAGCATCTATTCTTTTACGCACATCCGCTGCTGCGGCTTCGCTGGCCTCGTATTCATCGTTGAGGCGTTCGTATGTCTCCTGAAGGTCGCCGCCGTGGAATCCTGTCAGGGCACTGAATTTATCCAGTGCGCTCTTAAACTGCTCGCTGGCTTCTTCCTGTGACTCCCGGGCCTTTTCCACGTTGGAAACGAGGATGTCGCGCTTATGGTAGCCGAAGCTTTCCATGGTCTTGTAGTATGCGGACTGGCATCCGCTCATGGTAAAAGCTGCGGCGAGTACGAAAGCGAGAACGATTGTATTTTTATGACGCATGGCATTTCCTCCGGTTTAGTTTTTAACTTTAGCGTATAGAACAGTTTCCCATTCATTCGTGTCGTGATGATTGATTGAAAATTCATAGCCCAAGTATAATGAATTAAGGAAAAATGGAATCGTGTAAAAGTCTTCGGGGTTGTGGTAGAGGGATATGGCAAGTTTGGGCCTGAATTCTTTCAGAGTGTTTACAGCCCCTCTCAAGGCATTCAGTTCGGCACCTTCGATATCCATTTTTATGAAATCAACACGGGATAAGTTGAGTTTGGAGGCAGTTTCATCAATGGTGGTTGTTGTTATTTTGAATGATGAATGGCTGCCCTCGTCTATGCGGGAATTTCCTGCTTCTTCCGTAAAGGATAATGTTTCTCCGTCAACATGCCAGACACCTTTGTCTATGAGGGTTGTTCTGGCGGCCAGTTCCGGATTCATCAGCATGTTCTGTTCGTACACTTTGAGAAACAGATGGTACGGTTCATAGCAGTACACATGGCCGGATTCACCGATTTTTTCCGCGAACTGCAGGGAAACATCTCCAAAGGCTGCACCGCAGTCCAGAACTATATCACCTTCGCTTACAGCGACATTCAGGCTCTCGCCGGTGACTGTGTATGATGGATTGTGTTTGTGCCTGAATAATTCTTCAGATATTGTGTACAGTTTAAAGTCGAAGCCGTTGTGTGTGTATTGGAAGAGTGAAAAGAGGTCGGTAAACCATTTTTTTCTGACGGCCTCTAATAATTCCGGATCGGCAAGTGCAGCCTGCTCGTGCCTGGCTACAAGATCGTTGCGTAGCCTGATGTTGTTTTCACCGTAATACGGAAGTTTGACGCGCCGCCTGCCTAAAAGGGCGTAGGCGGAAAGGTCGAGCAGTAAGTCTTTTTTGTCTTTTTCCTTTAGTAGGGAGTAGAGAAAAGTTTTATTATTGAGTTCCTGGGCAAACTGTTCCTGCTTGTCTTCAAGTACCTGTTCAAGGGATAATTCCGGTCTTTCCTTGAGCTGCTCTAAATCTTTGAGTTGCGCTTCTGCGTTGCCGAACTGATAGAAGAGCCTGCTGTTGTCAGTGTATTGGCTTTGCGCGGCTATGAGCAATCTACGGATGAGAGCTGTGGTGAAATAGGACACGTTGGAATAATTTCGCACATGAACCTCCTAAATGCTAAAATACCCCGCCGCATTGCGGCAGGGTATTGTAAAATCAGGGTGTGTTGCGTTTACTGCTTAAGCACTTCAGCCTTGATAATGGTGATGGGCTTAACCGGAACGTCATTGAAGTGGCCTTTGCGGAAGGTCACGGTCTTGGCGATTTTATCTACCACTTTCTTACCGCCGATGACCTTGCCGAAAACAGCGTAGCCCCATCCGGAACCGGATTCGGACTTGAAGTTCAGGAAGGCGTTGTCCTTCACGTTGATGAAGAACTGGTCGGTGGCGGAGTGGGGAGCATTGGTGCGGGCCATGGCAATTGTATATTTGTCGTTATACAGGCCGTTGCGGGCTTCGTTTTTGATGGGTGCGTGGGTGGGCTTTTTTTTCATGTTTTTATCGAAGTTCCCGCCCTGAATCATAAAACCGTCGATGACGCGGTGAAAAATGGTTCCGCTGTAGTGGCCTTCATTCACATAGCGCAGGAAGTTTTCCACGGTGCCGGGAGCTTTTTCCTTATCGAGTTCGAGTACGATGTTGCCCATGCTGGTCTGCAGTTTTACGAAAACTGTGTTTCCGGCAGCATTGGCGGTTGCGGCAAAAATGGTTGCGCATAAAAGTGCGCTGGCAAGTAATATTTTGAAGATTTTCATGTTTTGTTTCCTCCTTGGAAGGGTTTATTGCGGTTTACCAGAAACGTCCTTTGCGGGCAAACCAAAGTCGTCAGGAAATAGTGTTTTTCTAGTCCAAACGTGATATGGGAAAGTATTGTTTTGAAGTCTGGTTGCGAAAACAAATTTTGAAGGTAAAGGAGCAGTTATGCCTATTCTGGAATGGGATGACAGTTATTCTGTCGGAGTTGAGTTGATTGACAGCGAGCACAAGCAGCTTATCGGCATGATCAATAAGGCTTATGACTCTATAAAGAATATGGAAGAAGAAAAAGTTCTTGTTGAGTTGGTGAAGGATATGAATGCCTACGCAGCGGCCCATTTTGGAACGGAAGAAAAACTGATGAAGGAGCACGGGTATCCTGCTTCTGAGGGACACTTGAAAATGCATGACGAGTTTGCCATCAAAGCTAAGACCCTGCATAATTTTGTCCGTTCGGAAAATGAGATTGAACCGGTCAAGGTTTTCAAGTTTCTTGCCGACTGGCTGCGGGATCATATTTTGAAGACAGATAAGGATTTTGGAAAGTTTTTAAACGAACAGGGCGTCAGGTAGGCTTCGCAGCACCCCAGCAATTCATTTTGCGCCGCAGATGGTATTTTATAGACAGAATGAGAAAGGCTCCCCGTGGTAAAGGGAGCCTTTCTCGTGAGGGGTGTATGGTGTGAAGGAGTGAGGAATTTTATTCGCTGGTAATATTAATTTTTCGGGGCTGGACTTCCGGCATTTTAGGCAGGAAGAGTTCCAGCACGCCGTTTTTCAAATTGGCTTTGATGTTTTCCCGGTCCACAATATCGGCAATGGTGAATCTGCGGGCGTACTGGCCTTCGCAGAATTCCTGATCGATGAACTTTTCGCCTTCGCCGAGGGCGGCAGCTGCCTTGCCTGAAACAATGAGAGTGTTTTCGTCAAGGTCGATACCAAGCTCTTCTTTGCTTACGCCGGGAAGGTCCACATACATGTAAAAGCCCTGTTCACTTTCAACGATATCGGTTGCGGGGCTGAATTGTTCCATCTTTCTTTCTTCACTCATATTGAACCTCCTTTATTCTACAGCAATGTCAACTTTTCTGGGTGTTGAAGCTTCTGTTTTGGGAAGAACAATACTTAATATTCCGTCTTTTGCTGAAGCAGAGACATTGTCCACGTCAACAGTAGTGTTGATAGAAATGATTCTTTGAAATGCACCGGAAGGTCTTTCCTGTCTGAAATATCTTCCTTCTGGAAGTTTGCGTTCTCCCTTAAGTGTAAGATTTTTAGCAGTAATGGTGATTTCCATGTCTTCAATGGAAATTCCCGGAACTTCCGCACGAATATATATGTTTCTTCCATCTTCGCTGATGTTCAGCGGAGGATATGATGCTTTTCTCCTGTTGTGGTGGTGAGGATTAAAGACGTCACTGAATATTTTATCAAACTCATACGGAAAGTTATAGAATGAACCAAAGTCGATAACCATAAATAACCTCCTGTTCTATTCGTCTGCAGTAGAAATATGCATCCAGTTTAGGTTGTCAACATTGGAAAAATAAAATTTTACAGAAAAATTTAGATTTAATGTCTTAAGATGCTGATATAAATAAAAATCCCCCACATGAATAATCATGCGGGGGATTGATCTTCCTAAGCAGGGCGCAAGGCCCGTGAGAATTAGGACAGGATTTCAAGCAGTTCGATCTCGAAGATCATGGTCTGCCCTGCGAGGGGGTGGTTGCCGTCGAGGACAACTTTTTCATCGGATACAGATTTGATGGTTACGTTGGTAACACCCTGATCGGTGTTGACCTGAAGCATCATGCCCACTTCGGGGTTGATCTCCGGCGGAATCTGGTTGCGGTCCACTTCAAAGGTGTGCTCTTCGTGGTAGGGGCCGTAGCCTTCTTCGGGGCTGATGGTAGCTTTTACTTTTTCGCCGGCGGAGAGACCTTTGACGGCGTCTTCAAAACCCTTGATCAGCATGCCCTGACCGAGAACGATCTCAAGAGGCTCGCCTCTTTTGTAAGAGGAATCAAATTCGGTTCCGTCTTCGAGGGAACCGGCATAGTGGACGCGGATTTTGTCGCCGTCTTTGGCTTGGGACATGGAAACTCCTGTTTTGTTTGCGGGCAGCCGAAAGAGGCCGGGCTCCGCACTGTTTGTATTTTTGATTATTTGTTTTCCCACTTATCAGCGGGAACGGCTTCGTCAACAAGCATGATCGGGATTTCATCCTTTACCGGGTAGACGACTTTGCAGCTTTCGCATCCAAGCCCTTTTTCACCGGAAAGAAGTTCAAGCTCGCCTTTGCACTTGGGGCAGACGAGAATATCGATCAATTCTTTATTAAGAGTCATGAAGGTACTCCTTGCGCATTGTTTGATCACTACCCTATAACTATAGAAAACAAATTCCTCAACCCCGCATTTCTAAGAGCTGTTATCGGAGATTTTTATGTCTGCCATCGACCTGCATACCCATTCTACCGCCTCAGACGGAACATTTACCCCAGCTGAGCTTGTCCGCGCTGCAAAACAGGCCGGACTTACCGCCATAGCCCTCACCGACCACGATACCATGGAAGGTCTGCCCGAAGCCCTTGAGACCGGGGTAAAAGCCGGAATTGAAGTCGTTCCCGGCTGCGAGCTTGGCGTGGAAAGCAAGGTCGGGGTACTGCATATTGTCGGCCTGTGGGTGGACCCCTATTCGGAGCGGCTCAAGCGCGTATTTGATGAGGTGCGCAACAGACGCATAATTCGTAATGAAACAGTGGTCTCCAACCTGCAGAAACTCGGCTTTGACATAACCATGGAAGAAGTGCAGGGTCAGGCCGCCGGAACCATCGGCAGACCGCATATGGCCCGGATTATGATGCAGAAGGGATATGTGAAGAGTTTTGATGAGGCTTTCAATGACTATCTGGGCAAGAACGGCAAGGCATATTTTCCCAAAGACAATTTGGTGGCCGAGGATGCATTCGAGCTGTTGCGCTCAACCGATGCGACCCCCATACTTGCCCACCCATACTTGCTGAGCACCGATGACGATGTGCTGGACCGGGAAGTGGCCCGTTTAAAGGAAATGGGTTTGCAGGGGATTGAAGTCTATTACAGCTCCCACACCATTGATATGACTGACCGCGTCAAGCGTCTGGCCCGCAAATATGATTTGCTGCCCAGCGGCGGTTCGGATTTCCACGGCTATGTGAAGCCGGATATCCAGCTCGGCAAGGGGGCCGGGGGCCTGTTTGTGCACCACAGCGTGCTTGACGGACTTAAAGCCTTCAGGCAGTCCAGAGGACTTAAAATTTAACAATCATTATTCGAATCAACCGATATGACCTACACAGAAGAAAAATCCGATAACCCTGATATTGCCCGCCCGATCCTTGATGCTATGCCGGAACTGCTCTGCCCGGCCGGGAACATGGAAAAGCTTGAAACCGCCGTCACCTACGGCGCGGATGCCGTATATCTCGGAGCAGGGGATTTGAACCTGCGTTCCGCCGGGGCCGGGTTCAAATGGGAAGAACTGCCCGCAGCCTTTGAACTCTGCCGCAAGAATAATGTTCAGGCTTATTTCTGCGTCAATGCCTATCCCAAGGAAAAGGATCTCGCCAAGGTCCGCGCCGATCTGGAAAAGCTGGCCCAGTGCCCGCCGGACGGGATGATCATTGCCGATCCCGGTGTGCTCATGCTTGCTTCGGAAATCCTGCCCGATATCCCGGTGCATATCAGCACGCAGGCCAATACCGGAAACAGCGAGGCCGCAAAATTCTGGCAGAAATTCGGGGCCGCAAGGGTCAACCTCGCCCGTGAACTCTCCGCAGCCGACGTGACCGACATTGCCGGAAAATGCCCGGATATGGAGCTGGAGATGTTCGTGCACGGGGCCATGTGCATGGCTATTTCCGGAAGGTGTTTTCTCAGTGCATGGCTCAATGACCGTTCCGCAAACATGGGCCGCTGCACCCATCCCTGCCGTTTTGAATACAAGGCCACCGGGTTGCGCGTGGAAGAAAAGACCCGGCCCGGTCAGGATGTCTGGGAAGCGGTGGAGCATGACGGTTATACAGAATTTTTCGCAGCCGAGGATCTTTGCCTGGTTCATTACGTGCGCATGCTGGCCAGACTGGGCATTGCTTCCCTTAAAATCGAGGGCCGAACCAAGAGTTCTTCTTATCTTGCACAGGTGGTGGATGTGTACCGTACAGTCATCGACAAGGCCAAGGAGGGCGGACCGCTGCCCGGAAACGCCATGGATGAATTGACCAACGCCGCCACCCGTCCGCTGACCACCGCGTTCTTCAAGAAATCCGGCCCCAGCACCATTGCCCAGCCACCAAGCAAGGAGGAACGCAAGCCCGTGGTGGGACGTGTTCTGGAACAGCGCGAAGACGGCAGCTGGCTCCTTTCAGTCAAAGCCCGCTGGGAAGAAGATTGCGACGTGCAGCTGATCGTCCCCGGTCTGGAAAGGCCGCTCATCACAGCGGGCAGCTACTCTTTTGAAGCCACCAACGGTGAACCCAAAGATGTTATCCATTCCGGCACGCAGGCGGTACTGCGCTGTGACCATCAGGCCATCAAGCCGGGGCTGTTCTTTCGTAAGGCAGGGCGCAAGGAAGGGTGCAAGAATTAAATTCTGCTGCAAAAATGTAGGATCACTGCTTTTTTAGTAAGCGAAGATTGACCGCAGTCCTTTGTTTATATAATCATATAGTAGGAAAATGGAGAAGTTTAGCATCTTATAGACATAGCACAGGCCGTCGGCCCCAAGGAGGTTCCATATGCTGGTTAAAAACTGGATGTCCAAGGACGTAATCACTGTCACCCACGACCGTTCCATGATGAAAGCCGCCAAGCTGCTCAAGGATAACGACATCAGCAGGCTGCCCATTGTGGACGAAGACGGCGTGCTGGTGGGCATAGTATCAGACCGCGACATCAAGGAAGCATCCCCCTCCAAGGCCACTACCCTTGATATGCATGAGCTTTACTACCTGCTCTCGGAAATCAAGATCAAGGACATCATGTCCCGCAAGGTGATCACCGTTTCTGTTGAAGATACCGTGGAAAAAGCCGCAGTGGTCATGGAAGAAAATAAGATCGGCGGTATCCCGGTTGTTGATGCGGAAAACAAACCCGTAGGCATCATCACCAACACCGATGTTTTCAAGGTGCTGATCTCCATAACCGGTGTGCTGGACGGCGGCGTGCAGGTCGGTCTGGCCCTTTCCAATGAGCCGGGGTCCCTTAACGGCGTACTTGACTACCTCAAGGACAACGGCGGTCGGGTAATGTCCATCCTGACCTCCTACGAACCGGAGCAGGAAAATATGCGTCACGTTTTCATCCGTATCCACGACATGGATAAAGCCACCCTGAACAAGATCAGGGAAGGTCTCACCGAGAAATTCAATCTGCTTTTCTGGGTCCGCGATTCCGTTCACGGGCTTACTTCATAGATTTATTATAGGATTTGTTTTGCTTGCTGCCCCCGGTGCGTATGTGCCGGGGGCTTTGTTTTTTTCAGGGCGGACCTGAACCACCTGATTCAGGTCCGCCCCTGACGCTATCCTTTGTTCTGTTAAGGGTGAAAAAATCATAATGAACAGGTTGTTATGTGTTTTTGCCGCAAACTGAAACAAAGGATATTTGCTATGCATGCAGCAAGACAATTTGAACTGAGGAGAAAAAACCGCAAAGACTTGAGCGTCGGGCTCTGTTTGTACGGTGAGAAAGAAGCACCGGAAATGCAGCTCGAACACATGTGGGAAGTTGTAGACATTTACACCGGGGCTAAGCTGGTGGAGCCGAAACGGGATCTTTCCGGTTTCGAGGACGGCGAGATCATGTATCCGTCCATGCGTAAACCCGAAGTGCAGGCCCGCTGGTCCCTCATGGAGCGGGAGTGGGAAGAGGCCATGGAACGCTACAACTGGATCAAGCGCGCGGCCCATGCCCGGTTCATGTTCGCGAATCAGGATATGAAGCTGGCGCAGGATCTGGCCCGGACAGAATACGGTCAAGCGTTAATTGAGGAATTTGCACCCAGACAACAACCTGAACCGCAACAACCGCAAGCAGGCACAGGCGAAGATTTACACGATGAATTCGAGCGTGACGGCGTGGAATTCGATCCCGAAGACGGTGTGCGCATTATTCCATTTGCAGCCCCCGATACGGAAGAACCGTTCTCCGTACTGGCAACCGCAAGGAACGAGGACGGGCGCATCTTTGAAAAACTGCAAACCCTTGAACCCCTGAATCATCACCTTCATTACGAATATGATGCCGGCGGCAGGCTTCACAAGGTCTGGAAAGGAAAGCAGCTCGTCGAGGAATACCTGTACGGCAAGTACGGTGAACGTTATTTCGGGGCCACTCCCCAGACCGGGCAACGCCGTTTCACATACGGTTCCGGCTTGCGGCTGATCAAGGCCGGGAATGTAAAATACTCCTATGATGCTGAAGGCCGCTTGATCAGGAAACAGGACGGCTGTGTTGTGACCAGCTACGAATACAACCACGCCGGACAGTTGCAGCAGGTCAAACTCCCGGATGGCCGCCGCATTTCCTACACCATTGACCCTGAAGGCAAGCGCACTTCCAAGTCCGTCAACGGTAAGGTTGTGGAAACTTACCTCTGGCATGACTTCACCACGCTTAAAGCCCTCACCGAGGAGTTCGGCAACCGCACCGACTTCGCTTACAACGACGCAGGCAGTCCCATTGCCATGCGGGTTAATGATACGGTCTATTTCCTCGCTTCCGATCAGGTCGGCACTGTTTATATGGTTGCTGATGATGGCGGAAATGAGCTAAGACGAATTATCCGTGATTCGTTCGGAAATATGATTGTCGATACCAATGAGCGCATGAATATGCCGCTCGGCTTCGCATCCGGCCTGCACGATAAGGACACCGGGCTGGTCCACTTCGGCCATCGCGAATATGACCCTTCCATCGGACGCTTCATTACTCCCGATCCCATCGGGTTTGAAGGCGGCGATGTGGATGTTTATGGGTATTGCCATGATGATCCTGTTAATTTTTTGGATCGGATGGGGCTTAAGAAGGAGAGTGAGGACTCTTACACCCTCAGGTACGACCGCGAGAAGGACAAGGGTGAATACCGAACCCTTGAATACGATGAGGAGCGTGACGGAGGTAGTAAACCCCAATTGATGCCGGGGCCGCCTATGGATGAAGAGGAGATTGATGAAGAGTTCAGAAGACGCAAGGGCTCCGGTGGTTCTGAAGACGATGGTGAAGAGTCCTCTGGAGAAGAAGGAGAAGATTCTGAAAATTCGGGGGGTGAAGAGTCAGGAAGCTCAGAAGGGAAAGAATCAGAGGAAGACTCTGGCGGTGACGCATCTAGTGAACGTTCAGGGTCTAAAAGTCCATTAAGAGAGCCTGCTGCTTCTGGTTCTTCAAAAGAACCAAGCGGGAATGCCGCTGAGAACAAAAAGACTGAGGGTGGGACTGGAAGTTTAGCCCAAAGGCACGACAGACAAGCCCCCAGTCCCAATCCACATGAAAACTCCAATAGTGGAACCCCTGATAAACCCGCAAAATCCGGCACTCCAAGCAAGTCTGCCCAGCCTCAGGCGCCTGACAAAAGCGATGGCTCTAAAAAGGATAAAGGTACTTTTGGAAAAATTGCTGACGGTTTGAAAAATTCAGCGGGCAAAATTTCAAAAGGGATGGACGGACTCGGTAAAAAGAGTGCCGAGGGAACTAAGAAGGCTATAGCAAAAGGTTCCGAAGCAGCCGGAAAAGCCTTCAAGGATGGTTTGGAAGCAGCAGGCAAGGCTTCCAAGGAAGTAGTGGATCAGTATAAAAATAATGAAGCTTTTCGAAACGCTTTTAACACTGCTATTGCAGCGGGCATGGCTCCGAAGGCTGCTGCGGCTTATGCCGCCGGGGGCGGTCCGGCCATGGCGAACGCTTACCGCTCTTTGATGCAGCGGGGGGCGGCTAAGGCTTCGACAATGCCTATAGTCGAAAGAGGGTTAAAAGAAGGGTATGATTTTGCTACAGCCCAAGATCCAACTTCATTACCGGCCCAAAGCATAGGAGGGCAGTTAGGGGGACTTGCTTCTGGAGGAAAGGATTTTGTTGGTAACGTTGGAAAGTTATATGGAGCTGCGAAATCAAGATTTGGTGGAAATTCAAATGGAACTAAAAGATAAAATAAAAGATGCAGAATGGTGGAGATTTGTTTTCAGCAAAGTCATATCCATCTTTTTAGGATTATATCTAATTGGTTGGAGTATGCCTTTCCTTGACTCGGCAACGACTAGTATTGAAGGGCAACCAGTTAGTCTTTGGGGACGATGGTTGATGACCATTGCTGGGCTAGTGCTTATCGTTTGTGCAGTTCGTAGAAAGTATCAAAAGGTATCTTCGGTTGATATGATTTGTCCTAAATGTGAGACAACATTTACCGCTGTACGTATTCCGGCGAATAAAGCATGTGCAAAATGTGGATTATTGTTAGAGCCTCTCAAGGGTTTTTATGATCGTCATCCTGAGTTAAAAGACAAAGACAATGAGTTCCCTGAAGATTTGATGGATGACTTGAAGTAATATGGCAGCCCCGGTGTGTTCACCGGGGCTGCCTACTTAAGTGGGAAGCCGTTTTTTGTGCTTAGTAAAGTTTAGGCGAAGGACATATAGAGTGGAACGAAAGAGCACTTCAGAAAATAAAACAAAATTTGATCGTTTTGTTGATAGTGTGTTGTCTGTGATTTTTGACAATAAATACATTAGGCCGGAGAGGCTGATATTCCTAGTGGTAGGTCTTTGCATGATTCTCTATGACAGGCCTTGGGACCCACATGCAGATGTTTATTCGAGGGGAATGCGGGTAAGTTTGTCAGGTAGGTGGTTGGGGGCAGGCTTTGGCCTGTGTGTAATATTAGGAGGGCTACTATATAAGCTTCCTAAAAAGTATCCCGAAGAAGGCACAATCTGCCCCAAATGCCAGACTCCATTTGGAGTTGAACGTGTTAAAACGCCTGAAAACGGCAAATGCCCGGATTGTAATGTTGAGCTTGAGCCCATTGACGGTTTCTATGACCGTCATCCTGTCTTAAAAGACAAAGACAACGAGTTCCCTGAAGATCTGATGGATGATTTGAAGTAATATGGCAGCCCCGGTGTGTTCACCGGGGCTAATCCAAAACAAAACCCCCGCTCCGGCACACCGAAGCGGGGGTTTTGCTTATCAACAATCAGGACTTGTAGAAGCTTGCGCTTAACCGCAGCACTTCTTGTATTTCTTGCCGCTGCCGCAGGGACAGGGCTCGTTGCGTCCTACTTTCTTGTCTTTTTTAATCGGCATGGGAGGTACGATGTCACCATCAAGGTAGAGCCAGTGGCCGTCTCTTTTTTCGAAACGACTGGCCTCGTGATGGGTGTGGATCGCTCCCGACTGCCTGAACTTGGCGATGAATTCAACCTCTCCGGTCTCGTCATCTGCAGATCCCTTGGAGGTAGAAACAATTTTAAGGCCGAGCCATGTGGATGTTTCCGCCCATGTTTTTACCTGTGCTTCGTCGTAGTCATGCTTGCTTTCCGGGGCGAGGGTGTCGCCGAGGTAGTCTACATTTTTAACGGCGAATGCACTGTAGCGGGAACGCATGAGTGCTTCGGCAGTGGGTGCAGGCTCTTTTCCTGTGATGTAGGGTTCGCAGCAGCCTTCGTAAGACTGGCCGGAACCGCAGGGACATTCGTTCATGTTTCTATCTCCAAGTGATTAATTTGCGGTCTTTGGATCTGATTCTAGTGGTTGCCGCAGGATTCGTGGTCGTCGCAGACGGTTGCGGAATCGGTGATGTTTCCTGCCGCCCACTGGGCAACCGCTTCTTTGAGTTCGCCACCACATCCGCGGATAACCTGAATGCCGCTGTTCTGCAAGAGATTCACCGCTCCCTGACCCATGTTGCCGGCCAGCAGTACGGTTACACCTTTTTCAGCGAGGGTGGGCACGATGTTGGATTTGCATCCGCAGCCCGGGGGAGGGGTGAGTTTTTCTTCTTCGATGATATTTTTGGCTTCATCCAGAGTGTAGATGGTGAAAGCTTCACAATGTCCGAAGTGACCGTCAACCATTCCATCTCTGGAGGGAAGTGCGATTTTCATAATAAATTCTCCTTGAAAAAAAGTAAGAACGATGCAAGACCCGAAGCACCGAACTTAAAGACTGCGTACGCCACATACGCATACAAAAGACAGAATATCCAGCCGATAGCTATGATAAGTATCACTTCAACATTGTCCATACCCGATAATGAAATTAGTTTTCTGACCAGCCGCAGCTCCGGGCCCGGCGGGCAGCATGTTAATAAGACATCTTCAAAGGTTACCCTTGTCTTCAATGTGCAGGAATCTTCCAGCCTTAGCGAACATCAGAAGCTGTTGATCATCAGTAAGCTGGGCGCAAGAATCAATACTAAAGGGGAACTGCAGATATCCTGCGAAGAACACCGCAGCCAGTTCCGCAATAAAGAGGAAGCCGTTACCCGTTTTACCAGATTGCTGGCCGATGCCCTGAAGCCGGTCCGTAAGCGGCGCAAAACCAAAGTCCCTTATTCAGCCAAGCGCAAACGTTTGGATAACAAGAAGAAACGTTCCGATCTTAAAAAAGGCCGTTCAAGGCCGGATTATTAAAGGTACTGCTGTCTGGTTGGAAAGCCTTGCCCAAAGAACTTAGGCAGGGTATTTTAAGGGTATTACTGAATACTTTGCCCGGAGGTCTCCATGAAGAAACTGGTTTTCCTGATCATATTTATTTTTAGCTGTGTGCCTTTTGCTTATGCCGGGCAGGACGGCTTTGCCGCCAATTCCGATGATATTCTGCGTATGATTACCGATCCGGGCGGACGGGCATTTTTAAAGATCGAATTCAAGGTCAATTCATCCAAGATCAGTAAAAAGACATACCCGGTGGTGAATTCTCTTGGCGATGCACTTACTTCCGGTCCCGGATCTTCCATGCAGGTGCGCTTGGTGGGGCATACGGACTCCGCCGGGGACAGTGCGTATAACAAAACATTGAGCCTCAAACGAGCCGAGGCAGTCAAAAATTATCTTGCAGTTCATTTCAATATCGACCCCGACCGCATTGAGATTGCCGGCATGGGCGAAGAACAGCCCATCGCTTCCAATGAGAGCAAGAAAGGTCGCGCCCGGAACCGCAGGGTGGAAGTCGTCAATATCAGCAAAAAAGCTGATGCACCAAAGATTCTTAAGGAGTTAGACCCTAATAATCTTGAACCCAAGCCATTGGATACCAAGAATCTCTGGTAGTAATTTGTTTTCGCAAAAATTAATCAAGTGATTGACAAAGGTTAATCACTTGATTAGATACGCCCTATGACAAAACGCGAAAAAATCTTCCATGCCGGGGCCAAGCTCTTTGCCGAACGCTCTTTCAACTCAGTAGGAATCAGGGATATCGCCCGCGAAGCTGATGTGAACAGTGCTATGATCTCTTACTATTTCGGTGGTAAGGCCGGGCTGTTGCGTGAAATTTTTACTTCATTCAAAGAGCGCATGATCGAGGTCATCAGGAAATCCATGACCGGGGCCAAGGACCATGACGAACTGGTGGAACTGAATGTTGCAATGTTTTTGGATGATGCCCGCCAGAATCGGGATGTCTATCTGATCGGATTGCGGGAACTTAATCATGACAGCCCTGAACTGCAGGACCTGCGGGATGGTTTATATAATAGCGGCTGGGAGCTTTTTGAAGAGTTTCTTGCCCGTACCGGCGGCAACATAAAACATCCTGAAGATGTCAGAGATATTACATTCACTGCGGTCATCGGGACTATTTTTTCCGATTACCTGCTGGGCGGAGGAAATTACATAGACGATGATGACAAAGTCGGGGCTTACAAGGAAATTGTAACTGCTTTGCTGAAGTCAGGCAGCCCGGCCCTTTGGGGATAATTTTTTTTAACCAGCAATTAATCAACTGATTGATTAATATTTTTTAAACAAAAGCAGTGGGGGGAGAACCATGCGAAACAAACTGATTTTTTTGATATTGGCAATGATGCTTCTGCCGGGATGCAAAGAGGAAGTTCATGTGGAACAGCCTGTGCGTCCGGTAAGGGTCCTGAAAATAACTGACGCCAATGCGCCGGAGTTGCGTAAATTTCCCGGTAAGGTCAAGGCTACACGCGAAGCAACACTGGCCTTCCGTGTCTCCGGGCAGATTGAACGTTTTGTGGTCAAGGAAGGGGATTACGTTAAAAAGGGCCAGATTATAGCCGAACTGGATCAGCGTGATTTTCAGGCTGCCATCGCCAACCTTGAGGCCAAGCTCATCGGAGCCAGATCGGTAATGAAGGAAGCAAAACTCACCTATGACCGCAACGCCAAGCTGCTGGAATCAGACACAGTGGCCCAGTCCGCCTTTGATTCGGCCCAGTCCAGCTTTGAAAGCAGTCGGGCCACGGTTAATTCACTTATTCAGGATTTGCGCCGGGCCAAGCTCAACCTGCAGTACACCCGCCTTGTTGCGCCTTTCAGCGGGACTATCGCTGTAAAATCCGTTGATAACCATGAATTTGTGCAGGCCAAGGAGTCCATCGTCCAGCTTGAGGATACTTCTTCCCTTGATGTTGTTGTAGATGTTCCTGAAAACATCTGGGTCCGTGGAATTATTAAGAAAGACAGCTATGATTTTAAGGCCCGTGCGAAATTTGAAACTTATCCCGGCCGGGAATTCAAGTTGGATATCAAAGAATACCAGACCAAGGCTAATGCTGAAACCCAGACCTATGAGGTAACCCTGAAAATGAAAAACCCTGACGGGCTGTCCATTCATCCGGGCATGACCGCTGAGGTTGTGGCCAGTATGCCGGAGATCAAGGGCGTTCAGACCGTATCAGTGCCTATTTCTGCCGTAGTGGGCTATCCGGATCAGGATAAATTTGTCTGGGTTTATGATAATGGCGCGGTGAAAAAGCGTATCGTCAAGGTCGGCAGGATCGTCAACAAGAGCTTTGAAGTTTATGAGGGTATCAACCCCGGTGAACAGGTTGTTGTCTCCGGTGCCCATTACCTACGTGACGGGCAGGAAGTGAAAATCCTCAAGGGTAGAATCGGGGGCCGCGGATGAGTCTTGCACGGCTGACCATTGAAAAGAAAACCGTTTCACTGGTTCTTACAATTGTTTTTTTCCTCGGCGGGGTAAAGGCTTTTCTGGATATGCCCCGCCTTGAGGACCCTGAGTTTACCATTAAGGAAGCACTGGTGGTTACCAACTACCCCGGTGCAACCCCTTCAGAAGTGGCGGATGAAGTCACTGACGTAATCGAAGGGGCGGCCCAGCAGCTTAAACAACTCAAGAAGGTAACTGCTATATCCAACCGGGGACAATCCATTGTCACCGTGGAGGTGCAGGACCAATATGATAAGGAAACCCTGCCCCAGGTCTGGGATGAACTCCGCCGCAAGGTAAGTGACGCCCAGTCCTCCCTTCCCCCCGGGGCAGGGCCTTCCCTTGTTATTGATGACTTTAGTGATGTTTACGGCATCCTGCTTTCGGTAACAGGGGACGGTTATTCCCAGCAGGATTTGCAGGACTATGTGACCTTCCTGCGCAAACAGCTGCTGCTGGTGGATAACGTTGCCAAGATTACGGTCTGGGGGGAACAGCAGGAGACCGTCTTCGTGGAAATCTCACGGGCCAGAATGGCACAGCTGGGTGTTTCCCTCGACTCTGTCTACAATACCCTCTCCAACCGCAACCTTGTGGTCAAATCCGGTAACGTCCGGGTTGGACGGGAATATATTGAAATAGCTCCTTCTGGCGGGGTGGAATCTGTTGAGGATCTTGGGGACCTGTTTATCCGTGATGGTTCCGGCAGGCTTGTTCCTTTGCGCGATGTGGCGGAAATCCACAGAGGTTACCAGAGTCCGCCTTCTCAGATAATGTCCTTCAACGGCAATAATGCTGTAGGCATCGGCATTGCCGGGAACCCGGCGGCCAACGTGGTTGAACTGGGCCATGCCATCAATGCCAAATTGCAGCAGTTGCAGGGGCAGACCCCGGTGGGCATCAATGTGGAAGAAGTATACTTCCAGCCCAGCCGTGTCGACAACGCGGTCAACTCCTTTGTCATCAACCTTGCCGAAGCCGTGGCTATCGTTATCATCGTACTGCTGCTTTTCATGGGCATGCAGTCCGGTCTGCTTATCGGGGCAATCCTGCTGATCACCATCTGCGGATCGTTCATATTTATCCAGATGGCCGGAGTGGCCTTGGAGCGCATCTCTCTCGGAGCTTTGATTATCGCCCTTGGTATGCTGGTGGATAATGCCATTGTGGTCATTGAAGGGGTGCTGATCCGTTACCAGAAAGGTATGGACCGTATTCAGGCCGCTGTGGATGTTGTGGAACAGAGCAAGTGGCCCCTGCTCGGCGGCACCATTATCGCCATCATGGCTTTTGCCGGAATCGGCCTCAGCCCGGATAAGGTAGGTGAATTCTGCCGCTCCCTGTTCATTGTTCTTTTTATCTCTTTGATGATGAGCTGGATTACCGCTGTGACCGTGACCCCGCTGCTTTGCGAGATGTTTCTGCGTCCCAAGGTCAGCGAAGATAGAGATCCTTATGGCGGCATCCTTTTCCGCGTCTACCGCGGGATTCTTGAATTCTGCCTGCACCGCCGGGTGCTGACCATGGCGACCCTTGTGGTTATGCTCGCCGCTTCCATTTACGGATTCGGATTCGTCAAGCAGAGCTTTTTCCCGGATTCCACCCAGCCCCGTTTTTATCTCCATTACTGGTTGCCGCAGGGCACCGATATCCGGGCCACAGCGGAAGATGTAAATGAACTGGCCGGGGTGATCCTCGAAGATGAGCAGGTCAAGAATGTCTCCACCTTTACCGGGCAGGGCGCGCCGCGTTTTATTCTGACCTATTCCCCGGAGAAAACAGCTTCATCCTACGGCTTGCTGCTGGTGGAAGTGAAGGATTACGAGACCACCGGGGAAGTCATGGCCCGCTACAAAAAATATGTGAATGAGAACTACCCGCAGGCTGAAGCCAAGGTTAAAAAATTCAAGCTCGGTCCCGGACGCTCGGCTTCCATTGAAGTCCGTTTCAGCGGGCCGGATACAAAAGTCCTGCGTCAGCTTTCTCTTGAAGCACAGGACATAATGCTTGCAACCGGACATGCCGAATCCATCCGCGATAACTGGCGGCAGGATGTAAAAGTGCTCAGTCCGGTAATTATGGAAGCGCAGGCTAAAATTGCGGGCATCACCCGTCCCGATCTGGCCAAGGCCATGAATCTTTTCTTTACCGGAACCAATATCGGTGTTTACCGCGAGGGTGATAAACTTCTGCCCATCGTGGCCCGCCCTCCGGCAAGGGAGCGTCTGGACGTGAACCAGATCGGGGACGTGCAGATATTCAGCCCGGTAGCAAACCGTATGATTCCGGTGGAAGAGGTTGTTTCAGGCTTTGAAAGCAACATTGAACCCGGCAAGCTGCAAACCCGTAACCGCATGCTGACCATCACCACATCCTGTGAGCCCATTGTGGGCTTGCCGTCCGTACTCTTCAAGGAGCTCCGTCCATTGATCGAGGGAATGAAACTGCCCGCAGGCTACACCATGGAATGGGGCGGCGAATTCGAGGATTCAAGGGATGCCCAGACCAGTCTGGCGGCCAGCCTCGGCGGTCCGTTCCTGATTATGATCATTGCTACTGTAATGCTCTTCAACAATCTGCGAGTCCCGGCTATCATCTGGCTGACCGTGCCCCTGTCCATCATCGGGGTATCCTGCGGATTGCTGGCAACCGGGGAACCTTTCGGATTCATGGCCCTGCTCGGCTTCCTTTCTCTCTCAGGTATGCTGATCAAAAATGCCATTGTTCTGCTGGATCAGATTAATCTGGAGCTTGCGGAAGGCAAGGAGCCGTACCGCGCGGTTGTGGATTCGGCCCTTAGTCGTATCCGCCCGGTGGCCATGGCCGCCGGAACAACCATTCTCGGTATGCTTCCTCTGGTTACCGATGCCTTCTTCTCAGCCATGGCAGTAACCATCATGGCCGGGCTGGCCTTTGCCACCGTGCTTACCCTGCTTGTGGTTCCGGTACTCTACTGCATGTTCTACAAAGTGAAGAATCCGGTTTAAAGAGATGCCTCCGGCGGCTCTTCGGGGACCCTGCCGGGGGCTTTAAACCCTTTTGCAAAAGGGTTTAAAAATCCCAAAACCTTTTATTAAGCTTCGCTGCTTTGTTTAAGTAACTTGCATAAAATTAAAGCCCGCCTGTTTTTCCAACAGGCGGGCTTAATTTTATTTTGCGGAAAATTTTTTAAATTTTCTGTTCTACTTTTTCGAAGCAGGTCAAACACAGGGTTTGTCCTGCAAATCTTCTGGAACGTGACTCCATGTGCGCTTCCCCGCAATCCTCGCATACAAGGGATTGCAGGATGGATGCAGGCCGGGGCATGCGTATTTGCGGTTCCTGTTTGAGGAACATGTCCGCAAGGTCAGCTGCGTAGTACTCTTTTTCGCATTCAGCGCGGACTTCTTTGCATTTTTCTTCCTCTTCCGGGGTCGGGTTGCCTTCAAAAACAACTCCCATGAGACGGCCCATTTCCGCGCGTAATCCGCCGATGAAATCAGGGTTGAGCATGGCCCGGAATCCCTTGCCGTCTTTGCGGCGGTAAAAAGTAAAAGCCATCTTGCCATGGTCCTTGAGAATCAGGTTTCCCTTGCCCACGGAACATCCGGTCAGGAACTGAATTGCGTCCACTCCGCACATGTCGGTTTCACAGATAGCAACAATGGGTGAGTCGTCATGATGCCCAAGTTCACGCAGGCAAAGTTCTGCCGCCCGGATGCCGATAGCAAGTCCGGGACACTGATGTCCGTGAAATTCAATGGTGCGTTTGATTGTATCATCAGAAAAATAGCTAGTCATAAGAATGCCTCCGGCGGCTCTCCGAGGGCCAAAGAACCCTTTGGAAAGGGTTCTCTGGACTCTCCTAAACTTTTAGTAGGGCTTCGCCGTTTTAATTATTACAATTAAAACTAATAAAAGGTTTTGGGATTCTTAAACCCTTTTGCAAAAGGGTTTAAGGCCCCCGGCAGGGTCCCCGAAGGGCCGCCGGAGGCAAATTACTGTCTTACCTCATGAATATGTCCGTGGGCTAATTCGTGCTCGTAATCCAGTGCCTCTAAATCTTCCACGGGATGGATGACCGGATAACCTTTGCGCATTTCGATTTCCACTTCCACTCCATAAACGTCTTCTATTATCCCCGGACAGATTGAATCCTTGCCGCCGCACCCGCAGACCTTGCCGTCCTTGAGGAAAATGAATTTGTCCGCATAGCGCAGGGCTGTGTTCAGGTCATGCATGGTCATGATGGCCGAGACCTTGTGCCCTTTGACTACAGCGCGCACCGTACGCAGGATTTCCAGCTGGTTCTTAAGGTCGAGGGAACTTGTCGGTTCGTCCAGCAAAAGCACTTCCGGTTCCTGCACGAGGGCGCGGGCAATGCTGACTTTCTGCAACTCCCCGCCGCTGAGCAGGTCGATATAGCGCAGGGAAAGATGGTTCAGGGAAAGTCGCTTCAGGGCTGCATCCACAATACAGATATCGTGGTCGCGGACCCGCCATTTGATATGCGGCTTGCGGCCCATGAGCACGGCATCAAAGACGGTTAAGCGGGCTGGCTCCACCCGTTGCGGAACATAGCCGATCAAACGGGCAATGTCGTCGGAAGCAAGTTTGAACACATCCTTGTCCTTGACCAGTACCGATCCGTTTTCCGGCCTGTGGATTGCGTTCATGCATTTGAGCAGGGTTGTCTTGCCCGCTCCGTTGGGGCCGAGGATGGCCAGCAGCTCGCCGCGGTCCACTTTGAAGTCGACCCCTTCAAGTACCGGGGTGCCGTTGTAGCTGAAATTTATACCGTTTACCCTGATGTTCATTTGCTCCCCCTGATGATCAGCCAGATGAAAACCGGAGCACCGAGGAAGGCGGTCAGTACCGATACCGGGAGCACATTGGGGGCCAGCATGAGCCGGGCCGCAGTGTCCGCAGCCAGCAGCAATACCGCTCCCACAATACAGGATGCCGGAAGCAGAAACCGGTAGTCATCACCGATCAACCGCCGGACCATATGCGGACAGACCAGCCCCACAAATCCGATTATGCCTAGAAACGAAACAATGACCGCAGTGACCAGCGAGGCCAGCAGCATCCCGGTCATGCGTACCTGTTCCACTTTTACGCCCAACCCTTTGGCTGTTTCGTCTCCGGCTTCGATGGCATTGAAATTCCAGCGGTTGGCCGTGAACCAGATGTAGGCGATGACGGTTACCGCGCTGATTATGCCCAGCTCAGTCCATGTGGCCCGGGCCACATCCCCGAAGGTCCAGAAGACCATGGCCGCCAGCTGCACATCATCGGCGAAATATTGCAGAAACATGGTTCCGGCGGTGAAAAGTGCGCCAAGGGCCACTCCGGTGAGGACCATGACTTCCGGTGTGGCCCTGCGGGTGCGGGAAATGGCGATGATGGCAAAGGTGGCGACTAGACTGAACCCGAAAGCGACCATGGTGGTCAGGTAGGGGGAGTTGATGGTCACTGCTCCCACGTTGGAGCTGGTCATGGTGCCGAGGTCCAGCAGCATGACCGACACAGCGGCCCCGAAGGCGGCGGCGTGGGAAATTCCCAGAGTGAACGGCGAGCCCAGAGGGTTGCGCAGGATGGCCTGCATGACCGCCCCGGCCACAGAGAGACCAGCCCCTGCGGCCAGAGCGGTCAGGGCCTGCGGAAGCCTGATGTTCCATATGATCAGGTCAAATCTTTTGGAGACCGTATCCCCAAGCAGGGTCAGCAGGGTTTCAAGACCGGAGATGGAGACAGGACCCATGCCGATGGAGGTGATCAGCATGATTCCGGCCAGCGGTATTCCCACAGCGATAAATAAAGATTTCTGCCTGATATGATGTGAATACTCTGCAGGTATTTGTCCGTCATCAAAGTGCATAATCTAGTTCAGCTCCAGCTTTTCAAAGCCTTTTACGCTGAAGGCTTTTGTCATTGTATCCAGAACCGGGCTGCCTACCATGAATGAATAAATGGAATCAGCTTTGGCGGCAGGATCAATGTCCTTGAATTTCTCAGGGTAGAGCACTTTGCCCACGTAATAGGCATCGGCAATGATGGAGCCGTAGTTACGTGAATACCAGTTGTAAGGCAGTACGGTGTAGACCTTGCCGGATGCTACGGCGTCAAGGGACTGGTAGGCCGGGTCGGTCTTGATTTCATGGATGGCCCCGGCGTTTTCGCCCAGTTGGGAAGTGGAAATATCCACAAAAAGGATTTCCGGGTTCCAGGCAACGATCTGCTCTTTGGAAACATTGGCATGCTGCAGGGGCTTGCCTTTGCCCTTGGGCGGACAGGCCACATTGATGGCATTTACAAAACGGAACGGCGGATAGGCCGGTTCAGTGGATTGAAATCCGTGCGGACCTTTTTTGGCAATGCCGCCCACGTAACAGGCAATGCGTTTTTCTTTGGGGATGCCTGCGGTTCTTTTTTTCAGGTCGCTGATTTCACTTTCCATGAAGTCACAGACAGCCTTGGCCCGTTCCTGTTTGCCGATGACTTCGCCCATGAGTTGCAGGGACTTGTAGATAACGTCTCGTTTGGCAGCAAGACTGGCGTATGAAACACAGATTACCGGAATTCCGGTCTTGGCCTGCAGTTCGTCCGGGTCGTAGCCCATGTCCTTGTATGTCTTGAAGATAACCTGCGGCTGCGGTTCAAGGCCGAGGATCAGTTCCGGGTTGTCATGCCCCCGGAATTCACCGATGAGCGGCATCTTCTTGAATTGCGGATTGGCGATTGCGTATGGCCGGGCATCGAATCTGGTCTTGCGGTGCTCAATGGAATCCACACCCACAATCATATCCTGCCCCTGAATGTAAGTCAGGTAACGCAAACAGCCCGGACCGGAACAGATGACCCGCTCCACTTTTTCCGGAATTCCAACCGTACGCCCGGCCATATCGGTGATGGTGCGTGTACCGGCAAGGGCCGGAATGGAGATGCACAGGGTAATGAGCAGAGACAGGAGAGCGGTAAAAAATTTATTCATGAGCACCTCAGATATGATTTGGTCAGCGGTTGTAAGGATGTTATTTAAAATCAATATGTATTTGATGTATACGTATCATAAAATCGTGTCAACGAGCATTAAATAAAAAGCCCGCCATCAGTATGGCGGGCTTTGTTAAGTCTTATGAATTACAGCAGCTTCAGGCGGCCTTATTCACCAGATAGGTGGTGCATACAACACGCAGCAGGGAAGCAAAATTCGAGATTTCCCCATTGAGGCTGTATGCCTCATTATGCAGGGTTGAGATAAACTTGCCTGTGCTGGTTTGTTCTTCCTCAGCCAGCTCATCAAGAATTTTCCAGAATCGTTGTTCCAGACGGATACTGGTTACAGCTCCGTTTATCCTGATGGAGCGGGTCAGCTGTTCATATTCTGGCGGCGGGGTGGAGGCGTATATTTCACACATTGGGATATCCTCGTGAACTTATCTCCCGCCTGTCTGGTTATCCGGTAAACCCGGTTATCCGATTTGGTCCACCAGCAATCGCAGCCATTTGGGATGGGCGGGCCATGCGGGAGCGGTTATGAGATTACCGTCGCAAACGGCATCATCAAGGTCGATTTCAACATATTCCCCTCCGGCCAGTTTAACTTCAGGTGCGCAGGCCGGGTAGGCGGAAACTTTTTTACCTTCAAGTGTTCCTGCTGCTGCAAGAAGCTGCGGTCCGTGGCAGATGGCGGCAACGGGGCGGTCGGAAAAATCACGGACCATGTCGAGAACCTTTTCATTCAGGCGCAGGTATTCGGGGGCCCTGCCGCCGGGAACCACCAAAGCAGCATAATCCCCGGTTTTAACGCTGTCAAAGTCGGCATTGAGGGTGAAATTGTGGCCGGGCCGTTCAAGATAGGTCTGCTGGCTTTCAAAATCATGAACAGCAGTAGCTACCTGTTCCCCGGCTTTTTTGTCCGGGCAGATTGCATCCACTTCAAAGCCCATGGCCTGCAGGGCCTGAAAGGGAACCATTACTTCATAATCTTCCACAAAGTCACCGACGATCATCAGAATTTTCTTAGCCATTGTCTGTCTCCTGTTTTGTTGTGTTGATCCAAGCAGATTAGCAAAGGACGGAGTGGCAGTGGTAACAGCTCAGTACTACAGATTTCTAATTGAGCGAGGTGTCTTTTTTAGATGCCAGACAGCTATAAACAATGGATTAATTTGTGTTTCTGCATCTGAGTATTGGAATGATAATTGTTTTATGTTTCTTAATGTTTTCTGTCAGGTAATTATTTCCCCCGGTCAAATGGGGATAAATCAGGAGTAGTTATAATGAGTATTTCAGGAATTGACGGACCTGAAAATTCGCAGCTGAGTGCGAATTATGCTCCCGATGAATCAAGGATTTCAGAGCAAAGGCAGCAGGGTGATTTTCTTGATTCATTAATGATATCGAAGGATAAGGATAGTAACGGCATCCTTACTCTTGATGAGTCAGGTTTAAGCAAGGAAGAATTCTCCAAGCTCGATACTGATGGGAATGGCAGTGTCACTCCCACTGAAGTGCAGGCCGTTCTTGAAAAGCTGCAGAAGGAAAAGGGCGAGCTGGGCAAGCTTGATGTCCAGATGCAGCAGGCGGAAGAAGTTGCCGCCAAGGCTCCTAATCCTGCCGCGCAGCAGATGGTCGGCTTTGAAGATAGCGGTCTGGATGAAGATACATTCAACATGCTTGATTCAGACGGGGACGGGAAAGTCTCGCAGGCTGACATAGACTCTGTAGTAGGTGAAGAGCAACAGCCAGAGGAGCAGGGGGACGGAAGTTTATTCTCCGAGGCTTTGTCTGAGTTTGAAAAGAATTTCTTCCGCAAGGAAGAAGACGAAGAAGAAAAAGATCTGAATAAAGACGGTGTTGTTTCTGAGGAAGAAGAACTGCAGGCCGAAAAGGTGGCCGGGATCAACGCTGAAAAAACTGATGAATCAGAACAGAAAGAACAGCAGCAAGGTCCTTCCGCAAGACACATGGCGGGAATTCGTGCCTACCAGAATCAGGCTTCTGAATTTTTCGCTGCCGCCTCTCAATCTTCGGTGAAATTCCAATATTAAGCTGATTAATACTTTTTAATGGTCTGATTCACAAAGTCCCTGAAGCTCTGCTTCAGGGACTTTGTGCGTTTTTAGGTAAGGTGCTGATAAATAAATCGTTTATGTGTTTTTCACGGGAATTCACGTGCAAATTCTTTGACAAATTATAAACCTGAAGGAATTGGTAAAATTGTAGTTTTAAGCTCGGAGGCTGTTTCCGAACAGGTCTGTTTACCAAAGTTAAAATTTCTCTTTCAGGAGTCCCGTTGTGAAAAAGCTGATCCTTTCCCTGATTGTTTTGGGGGTGATTTTAAGCCCTGTCGTTTGTTCTGCTGCTCTCCCTGTTGAATTGATTAAAAAACTAAACGCTGTCGATAGCATTCAGGAAGGAGCTCGATTTGGGGGAGAGGTCGTTTTTAATGGCGATACGATAGTTATTGGGGCTGACGGGGAATCTTTCGACGGGCTTGTAAGTGCCGGGGCTGTATATATTTATTCCAAGGATGAAGGTGGGCCTGACAATTGGGGGCTTGTAAAGAGAATAACTGCGAATGATTTAAGTGCCGGTGCTGCCATTGCTTATGGATTTTTTGGAAGCGTAATTGACCTTAGTGAGGATTATCTGGTTATTTCCAATTCTCGTGAACGTTATGAGGGAGAGAACAATGCCGGTACAGTATATGTCCTTGACAGAAAAAACGACTGGGGTCTGATACAAGTTCTTCATGATGAGCCGCTTGCCTCGTCTTATCGTTTCGGGATGAGTGTGGCTATAAGTGGTGGAACTATTGTAGTGGGTCAATCGGAGCAGAGCGCTGGTTTCAACGATGCAGTAGGGAGTGTTTGTGTTTTTGATCCTGATCCGGACAATCCCGGTCAATGGAAGCTGGTGCAGAAACTCTTTCCTCAAAATGAAGGAGACCCCGCCTATACACATTTCGGATGTTCAGTCTCTCTCACTGAAGCTGTTCTTGCTGTTGGTGCCAGGGGAGAGAAGATAGGTGCTAATGCGTATGGGGCTGTTTATCTTTATGACAAGGACTCGTCCGGAGAGTGGAGGTTTACGAAAAAGGTACGTGCTCAAAATGATGATGGAACTTCTGATCTTGATCTGGAGATGAGGTTCGGGTCCGCAGTAGATCTTTCCGGTGACTTGCTTATTGTTGGAGCTCCCGAAAGAAATAGGAAGAAAAGGTTCGGAGCTGCTTACATATATTCTAAGGATAAAGGTGGGGCTGATCAGTGGGGGGGCGTTAAAAAATTAACTGCCGTGCTTGAGAGTGGAACACCGCGTAATTTGGATTTAGCCTATTTTGGATGTGATGTTTCCATTTCAGGTGATTTAGCACTTATAGCTTCACATTATGGAGCTTACCTATTTTCAAAAAGCCAGTCTGATATAGGCTCTTGGGGTATAGCCAAGACAATTGGCGATTTTGAAGCAGAGCCAGACTCCAAGATAGGTAGCAGTGTTTTTATTTGTGGTGATTACAGCCTGATCGGTTCATCAAAAAGAGAGGAAAAGAAAAATAATTTTTTTGGCAATCCCCCTCTACCCAACTCCGGTGCCGCATACTATTTTAAAATCCCCAACATAGTCAGCCCCGAAGGTTGCGCTGATAAAACCGTCAGTCCTACAGCAACACAGCCCACAGGCACCAGCGCGATTGTGACTTCGGTCACCAAGAAGGTGAAGACTACAGCGGAAGTAAAAAAAGAGCACCAGAGCCCGGGCATGGATTCCATGCTCGGTGCAAATGTCTACGAATTTACCGCCTCGGTTACAGCTGGAAAAGTTGCCTATTTCTGTTTCAACAGCTCAAGTCTCGGTGAACGTGCTGCTGAGGATGTGGCCCTTTTCAAGCTCTTCCCGGATAAGGAATCCAAGAGCTTTACCTACAGCTCCGGTAAAAATCCTTCTGAAGAAGGCTATTTCTGGATTACCGATGAAGGCAACAGCGGGCAGTATATTGACCCGAAGATGATTCTTGAAGGTGCGCGGACCTATACGGTCAACTACTCTGTAAAAGATAACGGTGATTATGATTTGGATGACACCCCCGGCGTGATTAACGACCCTGTTGTTCCGGGCACTTCCGGTGGATCGGGCGGTACCGGGTGTGTGCTGAATCCGCAGGCGGGTATGTCTGTGGAGCTTTGCGGATTGTTTGTGGTCGGCTTGCTGGGGATTTGTGCGCGCAGGGCAAGACGCTGATTAAGATTGAATCAGTATCGCTATGCAGGTGTCGTGATCGAAATTATTTCGGTCACGACATTTTTTTCAACTGATTGAGATTTTGTTCCAGTTTGGCGGAAGCTTCGGTTTTGCCGGAACAGTTGCTGATTACGAATTCCGCAGTGGCGTATATGTTTTTCCAGCGCGGTCGTTCCGGCAGGGTGTCTATGCTCATATAGCGGTCAAGGGTCTGGGTGCGGGCATAGCCGTCTTTTTCAATGTAGATATTCCAGATTCCGGATTCCGAAGCCAGATCGGCTTTGCTTTTGCCTGTACATTTCTCCCAGCATTCAAGGGATTCATTCATCAGCCAGACAGCCAGTTCCCGCTTGTCCGGCTTTTTTTCTTCCGTTTTTCGGGTAAGCACATGGATCAGTTCGCGGTTGACGGCGATGGTTTCTTTCTCCAGCGAGTCGAGCTTTCTGGAAAGGTGCTGTCGGACCATTTTATGATTCTGTTCTTTTTTCTTGTGAACCTCCAATTCTTCGCTGACCTTTTCATAGCTGGACAGGGTTTCGGCAAAGCGCGCCGACATGAGCAGGGAATACGAAAGGATGAAGATAAAAGTTCCGTAAGGGGTGAAATCTGCTGATCCGAAAATATTCAGGTCAAAGAGGATTTCATCGAATTCTGCTAAAAAAAGAGCCAGATATCCCGGAGCTAGATAGATTGCCCCTTTCTTTTTTTTGCGCAGGTCGTTCAGGAAAGATGCAATCAGGTAAATGTACGCTGTCCGGGTAATCAGGAAGTAGGTGAAAGCAGCTGCGGAATATGCCCCCGGCGGGGTGATGAGAGTATAAACACAATAGATTCCGCCGATTGATGAGTACAACCAGCAGATTTGTTTTCCGTACTTCTGGGGGAAAATAGAGTTGTAGAATACTAGCAGCAGGGGAATGGCCAGCCCGGTGGGCAGCAGACAGATTTTTATATACCAGCTCCAGTCTATGGATAGAAGCTCTTCGGCCAGAAAGGCTGAGGGCGGATTAAAAACAGTGGCAATACACCAGACAATACAGAATCCGCCGAAGTAAAGGTTTTCACGGTTGGCGCGGCGCATGCTGAAGATTACGAGGTGGAAAATGCCCATGATCAGCAAGGCCCCGCCGATAATTGCCCCGGAAATACGGCGGTAATTAATCAGGCTTTCAATCTGGTCATGGCTGCCCATGAGTATGCTGGAATTGATCCCCCCTTCCTTGTTATGGAAGTTTGAAACTTCCATAACAATATCGGCATACTCTTCTTTGGAGTTGAAGACCGGGGTTATCAGGTGTTTTACAGGCTGTTCGGATTGTTGGTCAGAGCCGACTTTTCCTGTTGATCCCACCAGCTGACCGTTGACCCGCACATTGCACACTGAAAGAGCTCCGGAAAGAAATAAAGAATCAGCAGGGCTGTCCGGGCCGAGCTTTACTTTCAGTCTATACACTCCCCGGCCTTGATGGCGCAGGGCAATCCCCTTGCTTGTCGTCCCTTTCCAGATGGAAGGCAACGGGAAATAATCTTTTTGCACAGGCTTGTTTTTCGTTACAGCCGTATAAGAAGTGTCCGCATAAAATTCCCACTCACCGTCAAGCGGGGCCGGACCCTGTTCATTGAAGTCCCATCCGCTCAGGTTAAGATGACCGCGCACCGCCCGGTTCCGGGTGTCGTCTGACCTCGGGACACACGCACTTATTACCAGCAATAAGGCGAGGAGCAGGATTTTCAGGTATGCGGCTTTATTGTGTAGCATTACGAAGATGGATTATGTGTTTACAAGCGCGTGTATATTGGCTGATTTTTCCAACAAAATAAATGAGAATGATTAAAGGCATAAAAAAACGGCCTTACCCTCAAATTGAATCGGGGGTAAGGCCGTTTGGATTCTGTGCAGAAACAGGGATTACTCAGCCGGTGCGTTGAATACGCGGGCGGACAGTTCCTTGTCGAGGATGAACATGCCGTTGCCTTCTCCGTTGAGCAGGCGCAGCTTGTTCAGTACTGCGTTCACGCTGTCTTCTTCTTCAACCTGCTCGGTTACAAACCACTGCAGGAAGATGTTGGTGGCGTGATCTCTTTCATCGATGGCGAGGTTCACGAGGTTATTGATCAGGGAAGTAACGTGCTTCTCGTGCTCAAGTACTGCCTCAATGCAGGCCAGCGGGGATTCCCACTCGGTCTTGGGTGCTTCGATGGCGGAGAGGAGTACGCGCCCGCCGCGTTCGTTGATGTAATCGTAGAACTTCATGGCGTGGAACTGCTCTTCCTTGGCCTGTACCCGCATCCAGTTGGCAAAGCCGTCCAGTCCGATGTCGCTGAAATATGCGGACATGGAGAGGTAGAGGTATGCAGAGTACATTTCAGCGTTGAGCTGTTCGTTCAGAGCTTTTTCAAGAACCTTGTTAGACATTGTTGATGTTCTCCGTAATTGGAATCAGTTTGTTAGTAGCCCAGATCTTCATCAGTGATCTTGGTTGCAAATACTTTATGCATCCAGAACTGGTAACCGATGACGATGGGGACCATGATCAGTGCAACGGTCAGCATGATTTTCAGGGTCAGCTGGCTTGAAGCAGCATTGTGGATGGTGATGGAGTATGCCGGATTGATGCTGGAAGGCAGTAATGCCGGGAACAGTCCGATCACACCGAACATGGTGGTGGATACGATAAGCACTGAGGAAGCAGCCCATGCTTTCCACCACTTGCGTGCTGCGATAAGGGTGCGGACCTTGACGATTGCAAAGACCGGAATCAGAACGATCAGCAACAGGGCCGGGTAGGTCAGGTAGTTGCTGAGCAGCTTGGTGTATACCCCGGTAAGGGCCAGAAAGGCAATATAAACTGCGGCCACTACCGGCCAGAGAGTCGCAGCCAGATTTCCGGCCCGCTCATTGAGTTCACCGTCAGTGCGCACTGCACACCAGAGGCAGCCGTGCTGGGCGAAGAGCAGTACGAAAAGAATACCGCCGCCGAGACCGTAGGGGTTGAGCAGGGTAAAGAGGTTGCCCTGAAATACGCCGTTTTCATCAATGGGGATACCCATGAAGATGTTGGCAAAGGCAACGCCGAGCAGCAGTCCGGGCAGGAAGCTGCCGACTACCATTGCCTTATCCCAGAGTTTGCGGGCCCATTCGCTTTCAACCAGTCCGCGGAATTCAAAGGCCACGCCGCGGATAATCAGGGCGATGAGCAGCAGCATGAGCGCGGTGTAAAGTCCGCTGAACATTACTGCATACGCCTTGGGAAATGCGGCAAAGGTTACACCGCCGGCGGTGATCAGCCATACTTCGTTGCCGTCCCAGAAGGGGCCGATTGATTTATAAATAGCTTTTCTTTCTTTTTCGTTCTTGGCCAGAAAGGGCATCATGGTCCCCAGACCCAGATCATACCCGTCGAGCATGAAATAGATGGCCCAGAGTAAGCCCCATAACAAGAACCATATGGATTCCAACATAATTATCTCCTTGTTTTACAGCTTTCTTAAGCCTTTTCAGGTTCAGGGCCTCTGCGGGCAAATCTTGCCAGAAGGTAGATTTCACACGCACCGAGCAGGGTGTAGAGAGTGGTCAGGGCGATAAATGAGAACGCGACCTGGCTTGTGGCAATGGGTGAGACCGCATCGCTGGTCTTCATCATGCCGTAAACGATCCACGGCTGGCGTCCTACTTCAGCAACAGCCCAACCGGCCCAGATGGCGATATAGGGCAGCGGAATGGAGAAGAGCATGATGCGCAGGTAAAGCTTGTTTTCCATAAGCTCTTTGCGCTTCATCCAGCCCCAGACAGCGAGCAGCGGGAAGAGTGTTCCCAGTCCGACCATGATGCGGAAAGCAAGGAATGTGATGGTTACCGGAGGACGGTCTTCCTTGGGCCATGATTTGAGGCCCTTTACAGGAGCGTCAAAGTCGTTGAAGGCCAGGAAGCTGAGTGCGCCGGGAAGTCCGAAGAGCTCAATGGAGTTCTTCTCGTTCTTTTCATCGGGCATTGCCAGCAGGTACATGGGAGCTCCGTCCGGGTGGTCATCCCAGAGAGCTTCCATGGCGGCCAGTTTTTCAGGCTGCATTTTAGCAACGGTCTGGGCATGGTGGTGGCCTTGTGCGGCAACCAGAATGGAGAAGATGAAGGCTACGATCAGTCCCATCTTGAAAGACTTGCTGAAGAATTCGACTTCATTCTTGCGCAGCAGATGGTAGGCGCTGACGCCCATGACAAAGAAGCTGGCAACCATAAATGCGGCAAAGCCGTTATGGAAGAACTGGCCCCATGCAAAGGGGTTGGTGATGACTTCGTAGAAGTTGTCCAGTTCTGCGCGGCCGTTGCGGATCACGTAACCCACGGGGTTCTGCATCCAGCCGTTGGCAAGGATGATCCAGACTGCGGAAATATTGGAAGCGATGGCCACAATCCAGATACAGGCAGCGTGCATTTTGGGGGAAAGTTTTTTCCAGCCGAAAATCCATGCAGCAAGAAAAGTTGATTCCATGAAAAAGGCCACGGTGGCTTCAATAGCCAGCAGTGAACCGAAGATATCACCCACGTATTCGGAATAGCGGGACCAGTTGGTACCGAACTGGAATTCAAGTGTGATTCCGGTCACGATTCCGAGAACAAAGTTAATGACGAACAGCTTTCCCCAGAATTTGGTCATGCGCAGGTAAATATCTTTTTTAGTGCGCACGTACATGGTTTCCATTACGGCAACCATGATGGAAAGTCCCAGTGTGAGCGGTACGAAAATGAAGTGGAACATAGTTGCCATGGCAAATTGCAGCCTTGACAGCATCAGAACATCCATCATCCCTCTCCTTGTTCAAGTTGTTGATTTAATTCCCTGAAATTCTATCCAGAGCTTCCTGAGCCAGCCTTCCCACTGCTACAGACTGCAATAAAGAGTCCTTATAAATATCTATAACAGTATCATTATTCACCAAAGCTTCAAGCTTTTTAACGGATCCCGCCGCCTTAAGTCCTCCAAGAGCCCAACAGGCCGTGCCTTGAATGACCGGGTCGGGGTAGGAAAGAAAGCGGATCAGATCATCCGTTGCTTGAGCTGCGATTTCCTGACGAGTCTGGGCCATGCGGGCTACTCCCCAGACCGCACCCCGGAGCAGGGTGGGAAATTCAAGGTAGTTCTCCGGCCCTTCTTCGTCCTCATGGCTGTAGCTGAGCAGTATTTTTCCATATTCGGCAGCCATGGCATCGTTCACAGCGGCAATCTCACCCATGGCTTCGGGGACTCCCCAGGCACAACCCCCGGACTCCTCATTGAGCATCCACATGATTCTGCGCATGACCACGCGGGCCTTGGGTGCGTCTTCTTTAACCATTCGCGAGATGACCTTGCCGAAGCAGGTGACACCATGCCAGCGGACAATTACCGTTGTTGCACATAGCGATGCGAAAAGCGGGGCTACAAGGTTCTGCATGGAATACTCATCCATGAGTTCTTCAAACCTGCTTTCCCAGTTCTCGTCTGCCAGTACGGCCATTACTTCTTTTTTAAGCTTGCGTCCGAGTGCCATATGCGAGCCTCCGTTTGGATAGTGACGCTAAGAAAAACTATTATCGATAACTATGTAAATAAGTCCTATTTTTAGCTTTTCAACTCCCTAGTAGCATAAAAGAGAAGGTTTTGTGAATTAGTATCTGGAAATTCGGCCCCGGATGAAACTGAGTCCTCCGGGGCCGGATAAATTATTTACCGGTCTTCTCTTTGATTGCAGCAGCAATGGCAACGCCGAGCTGAAAGCATTCTTTAAGAGTGTCGTGGTCGGGGCGGTTTTTGGCTTTGATCTGGGGGGCGATGATATCGCAGCTCATCTTTTCAAGCCATTCGTTAAGAATTTTAACGCACTCACCGGACCAGCCGAAGGATCCCACGGCGGCACCGATTTTGTTCTGCGGACGCAGACCCTTAACGTAGGTCAGGGCGTCAGCCATACCGGGCAGGATGCCGTTATTGTGGGTCGGGGAACCGATGACAATGGCTGCGGAGTCGAAAACTTCGCTCATGATGTCACTGTGGTGGTTGGCCTTAACGGACATGACCTTAACGGAAATGCCTTCGGAAACCAGACCGGAAGCAACAGCGTTGATCATGCGTTCGGTGGAACTCCACATGGTATCGTAGAACAGGGTCGCTTTCTGCTTGGGAACCTGCTTGGCGAATTCCATGTATTTTTCAAGGGCGAATGCGCAGTCATCGCCACGGAACATGAGGCCGTGGTCCGGGCAGATCATGTCTACATCGAGATTCAGTCCCGCAAAAGTTTCGAGGGTCTTGATAACCTTGGAAGAGTAGGGAGTGATGATGTTTGCAAAGTACTGCTGCATGTGATCTGCAACCATTTCCTTGCTCATTTCATCCACCCAGCGTTCACTGGCGGCGATGTTCTGTCCGAAGGCATCACTGGTAAAGAGAATTTTGTCTTCGGGACAAAAGGTGAACATGTTGTCGGGCCAGTGCAGCATGCGGGTTTCGTAAAATCGCAGGGTACGTTTACCGATGGAAATTTCTTCACCGGGTTTGACTACGTGGATAGGCCAGTCTTCGCAGTCAAAGAAGGTTTTAAGAGCCTTGCCGCCCATGACGGAAACAAATACTTTTTCAGGCTTGCAGAGCTCGATCATTTTTTCGAGGCAGCCGGCGTGGTCGGGTTCAAGGTGGTTGACCACGATGTAATCGATCTCTTCAGGTTTGGTCAGGTGCGAAAGGGAGCAGATGAACTGACTCTCGCTGCCTTTGGAAACAGTATCCACCAGTACTTTTTTTTCATCTTCAATGTAAAAAGCATTGTAGGTGGTGCCGTTTGCGGAGCGGGCATAGCCGTGAAAATTACGGCAGTTCCAGTCTACAACTCCGATCCAATGTACGCCTTCTTTAATTTCAACAGGTCTCACTTGAGTCTTCCTAATATATTTTGAATTGTGTTTTCAGGGTCAGAAAGCCGGGACATAGCCCGGCTTTCCGTGTTCATTTTCACATTATCCACATCCGGAGGCAGTGCCGGACGTTATCTTTTAATCTTCAGGCTCGAAATCGTCCTTGCCTGCACCGCAGACCGGGCATTCCCAATCTTCGGGAATATCTTCAAACTTGGTGCCGGGAGCGATGCCGCCGTCCGGGTCGCCTTCAGCGGGATCGTAAACCCAACCGCAAATAGTACATACGTATTTCATTTTCATTCTCCGTGGTAGGTCAGTTAGCCAAGAGGCTTGAACGCTTTTTTACTCGCACCGCAGACTGGGCATTTCCAGTCTTCGGGCAGGTCGGCAAAAGCAGTTCCCTTGGGGGTTTTGCTCTTGCGGTCACCTTTGTCCGGATTGTATATGTAACCGCAGTTACTTACCTGACATTGGTACATATCTTTTGGTTCAGCCATATTGCCGCCTTGTTTTAAGCCTTCCAGAGGCCGTGCAGGTTACAGTATGCGCGGGCAACAACAGGTTCGGTGCTTTCCTTGCAGCAGCAGAACTTGGCTTCGGGAGCTTCGCCCGGCTTGAGCTGCTTGATCATACGTGCGTTACCGCAGGAAAGTTCAATCCACTCGATCCAGTGCTTTTCTTCCATGGGGTGGGCAACATCACCGACTTTGACCAGATAGCCGTCAGCAGTTTTTTCAATAACAGGAACGTGTTTTTCCTTGGCAGCGTCAACAGTGTTTTCAGCCATGAGGATCATGTCAGATCCGCAACAGGCAAGGTTGCCGGGACCGGCATGAAGAACCATAGTGATATTACCGCAACCTTCACATTTATAAACTTCGTACAGTTCAGCCATTTTAAATCTCCACCAGGTTAAGGTTATGGACTACCAGTTTTCACAAACGACTTGAAAATGTGCCTGCGGATGGTCGCATGCGGGACACTTGTGCGGTGCACCGGTGCCTTCATGGGTGTATCCACAGTTCTGACACTGCCAGATAGTGACAGCGTCTTTTTTGAATACCTTGTCGTCTTCGATGTTCTTGGCAAGGGCAAGGTATCTTTTTTCGTGAAATTCTTCGGCCACGGCGATTGAGCGGAAAATAGCTGCAATATCTTTGAAGCCTTCTTCTTCAGCAACCTTGGCGAATTCGGGATACATTTCTTCCCATTCGTGTCTTTCACCGCCGGCAGACTCTTTAAGGTTTTCAATGGTGGAACCGATCACCCCTGCGGGGAAGGCTGCAGTTACTTCCACTTCGCCGCCTTCAAGAAGCTTGAACAGTCTTTTGGCATGCTCTTTTTCCTGATTTGCGGTTTCTTCGAAGACTTTTGAAATCTGCACATAACCTTCTTTTTTAGCCTTGGAGGCAAAGTAGTTATAACGGTTACGGGCCTGGGACTCACCTGCGAATGCGGTCAGAATATTCTTTTCTGTTTTGGAACCTTTGAGTTGGGACATGAACATCTCCTTATCACGCTGCTTTGCACAGCAGATTTTAAACGGAACTGGCACTAGTGATATTTAACAGTTAATAGCGCCGCTGTCAGGTTTTTTGGGTAAAAAAATAACATCTCCATATTTAACTACGGGTATTGTATGAAGATGTTATTTTAAAATATATTTAATGTACTTTTGTTCGGCATTCCGGGCATAAGCCAAAATACTCGATGGAGCATCCTTTTACATCATAGCCCTGGGCTTCAATTTCGCTGATCTCAGGAGCGGTCACTTCGTTCATGACGTCATCCACTTTGCCGCATTGTAAGCACCTGATGTGCGGATGCGGTTCTGCGTTACCGTCAAATCTGTTTTTGCCGCCAGTCTCAATCTTAAGGATAACACCGTGGTCCGCCATTAATTCAAGGTTGCGGTATACAGTGCCAAGGCTGATGTTGGGGAGTCTTTTGCGCACCCGTTCATACAGCTCATCCGCTGTGGGATGGCAGGTCAGCCCTTTTAGTTCTTCAAGAATGAGTTCCCTCTGTTTTGATCTTCTTTGTCCTATTTTCATGTGCACCTCTGGCTATAAAGTAGTAATAGTTCTCGTTTGTGTCAACTTTTTTTAGCGCAGAGAATGAAAAATATTAATGTTGGCGTAAACCGTATCATACTTGTGGAGTATGATAAAGAGGGTGGGCATGGAGAATAGAGGCTTGCAGTCGGGCTGAATTCAAGCTATCCCTTGAATAATTGGATTAATTGTAATTGCCGGAGTTCACTTGCCCAGCCTGAAGACTTTAATTCTGCACCCGGACGCTGAGGTCCGCAGCGGTATCCGCGAAACATTGCGTGGCGATAAGCTGGTGCGTGTTCTGGGGGAAACGGTCAGCGCGGACGAAGCTTTGGAGCTGCATAAGGCTGTGGGCTACGGAATTATATTTCTGGGCTTCGATTTTGAAGAGGGCATCAGCGGCGCGGAACTGGCGCAGGCCCTCGGGGCCAGCAAGCACAAACCCGGCCTGATTTTTATTGCCGGAGATGAGACAAAGGCTTACGAAGCCTTTGAACTGGGGGCTGTGGATTACCTGATCTGGCCTCCGGATGAAGAGCGTATGCAGAAGACTTTGGAGCGTATCGCCCGCTTCAAGAGCCATTTCCGCGAAGTTCCCGAGCCCTCGGACTGGAAAGAGTCCGGAACCGGGGTGGAAACCGGGGAAGAGACCCTGCAGCTTTCCCTTGGCGAAGATGAGCAGGATAAATTTCTTTCCGCTCTCAAGAATGCATGGGATTTTTCCCAGACCCGTCAGCCGGAGATTGAAAAACTTCCGGTCAATCAGGACGGGCGCATGATGCTCATCCCCTACACCCAGATTATTTTTGTGGAAGCTTACGAAGATTATTCCTACGTACACACCGCAAATCAGAAATTTCTCACTTCCCACCGTCTTAAAAATCTTGAAGAACGCCTCGGCCCGCACCGTTTTTTTCGAGTGCACCGCAAGTATCTGGTTAATCTGGAAATGGTCACCGAGATTGCTTCCCTGCCGGGCAGTAACTTCATGCTGCGTACTGCAGGGCGAACAAGGATCGAGCTGCCCATCAGCCGCAGGCGGATCAGCAAACTCAAGCAGATTCTGGGGATGTGATCATGAATGCGCCGTTTACCGATATCCCCGCACCGTTTGCCGAATATGGGATGAATACTAGATTTATTATGTTTAGGTTGTGTAGTGGGTCAAAGGATTATTTAAAACTATTAAAAGTTTTTGGGATTCTTAAACCCTTTTTTCAAAAAGGGTTTAAGGCCCCCGGCAGGGCCGCCGGAGGCATCTATGGATAATAAAAAAGACACACTAGACAACCTGTTGCATGAAGAACGGGTCTTCCGCCCGCTGCCTCAGATGCTTATTGAAGCCGGGGTCAATCCGCAGGACCTGCGCGCTGCGCGGGAGCTGGCGGAAGTTGATCTTTGTTCCTATTGGGAAGAAGCAGCCGAAGAACTGGACTGGTTTAAGAAATGGGAACAGGTCTGCGATATTTCCGATGCGCCCAACTATCGCTGGTTCAACGGCGCGCGCTGCAACATCACCTACAATGCCCTTGACCGCCACATCGAGACGGTCAACAAGAACCGCCTGGCCCTGATCTGGGAAGGTGAACCGGGCGATTCACGCCAGTACACTTACTACGAGCTTTACCGGGCCGTGAACCGTTTTGCCAATGGTCTTAAAGGCCTTGGAGTGGGCAAGGGTGACCGGGTGGTCCTCTACATGCCCCAGCTGCCTGAGACTGTTATTGCCATGTTGGCCTGCGCCCGTATCGGGGCGGTTCATTCCATGGTCTTTTCCGGTTTTTCCGCCCGTCTGCTGCGCGAGAGGGTCCGCGAGGTCAACCCCCGGACGGTGGTTACCGTGGACGGTTTTTACCGCAACGGTCAGGTCATCCGTCTCAAGGAGGAGGTGGACCGTGCGCTGCTGGATGATCCAGCGGACGCATTAGAGTCCGTTGTGGTTGTGCACCGGGCCAATGTGGACGTGAGCATGGATTCCGCCCGCGACTACTGGTACGAGGACCTTGTCCGCCATGAACGTCCCCATGCGCCTGCCGAGATCATGGAAGCCGACGATCCCCTGTTCATCCTGCATACCTCCGGTACCACAGGAAAGCCCAAAGGGCTGGTCCATTCCCACGGCGGCTATATGGTCGGGGTGCAGCGGACCTTTAAATGGGTATTCGACCTCAAACCCACCGATATTTTCTGGTGTTCAGCTGATCCGGGCTGGATCACCGGGCACAGTTACCTTGTCTACGGCCCGCTGCTGGCCGGGACCACTACAGTTATGTACGAGGGGCATTCCCTGTACCCGCAGGCTGACCGTCTCTGGAATATAATTTCCAAGTACGGGGTTACAATTTTTTATACTTCGCCTACCCAGATTCGGACGCTCATGCGTTTCGGGCACCGTTATCCGGAACAGCATGACCTTTCCTCTCTGCGCATTCTGGGCGCGGTGGGTGAGCCTTTCAACCCCGAAGCATGGCTCTGGATGTATGAGAATATCGGCAAAGGCCAGTGCCCGGTGCTTGATACATGGTGGCAGACCGAGACCGGAATGATCATGATCAGCCCCATGCCCGTGTCCGTGCTCAAGCCCGGTTCTGTTACCCGTCCCCTGCCCGGTATTGATGCCGAGGTCGTGGATGCTGACGGCAATCCCGTACCGGACGGAAAGGGCGGCTATCTGGTTATTAAAAAGCCGTGGCCTGCCATGTTCAGTGATGTGCTCGGAGACCGCGAAGAGGTCATGGCCCATTACTGGAAGCGCATACCGGGAATGTTTTATTGCGGGGATGTGGCCCGCAAGGATGAGGACGGCTATTTCTGGATTCAGGGCCGCGCCGATGATGTGCTCAATATTTCAGGCCACCGCATCGGAACCGCCGAGGTTGAATGCGCACTGACCCGTCATCCGCAGGTTGCGGAAGCGGTTGTGGTCGGGGTTGCGGATAAGATCAAGGGGCAGGTCGCCAAAGGGTATGTGACCTTGAACCACGGTGTTGCCGGGTCCGATGATTTGCACCGGGAACTGAAGGAACACATTCGTAGCGAGCTCGGTCCCATCGTGATTGTACGTTCTATCGAATTCCGGGACGAGTTGCCCAAGACTTCCAGCGGGAAGATTAAGCGGACTGAGTTGGGGTAGGATTAATTGTCTTTTAGATTTGCTTGTGTATATTCAGACTCGACTTCGTCTTCCATTCCACGCATGGCTGCATTGAGAGAAAAGCTATCTTCAGAAGTTTTTTTTGGGGATTGGTTTAATTCATCGCAGGCTGCTAAGTAGTTATCGACAGCTTCATGGAACGCTTGTTCCAGTTCAGATTCAGATTTTCCATGAAACCCTACGATATCTTTTATGCCGATGACATGACCGATGAAAATTTGGTCTTCAACGTCTTGTTTTATTTTTGCGTAATATCCTTTGTAGTGCATTGTCCCACCTTATCTTTCTCTATGATATGTAAAAATTCCATGTTCCCTTGCCCCTCGTAAATTTACGTTGAATGAAATCTGTTTTTAAGCCAAGTATTCCGCATATTAGTTTAAGGTTGAACTCAGGGAATTCTATACCAAAATTGATTTTGGAATGTTTATATCCTATGGCTTGCTCTGAATATATTGCATCATGAATGAAATCATTTCTAATTTTGCTTAACTCACAACTGTTTTCAGCTTTGTTCATTATAGCCCACTCTGGGGTGTAGGCACCAAAAATCTTTGCTAGGCGTTGAGGGACTGTGGCATGGGGAATTCTTGGGCGGGTTTGGACTTTTCTTTGCTTTTTGGCTAGCGAATGGATGCTATCAAGAACTTTATACTGTGCATCGAATTGGTCCCAGACATTTCTGTATGACTGTCCCATGAGGAACCAGTGTAGTGTCGCAAAAATTTGTTTTTTACATTCAGGTTTTGATGCTTCGTAGTAGTGATTTAAGTGTGACATGCCCTGTTGCAAGTCTGATCCTTGCGGTACGAGTCCTGTAAGTTCTCCTACGCGATATGGTGTCCGTGAAAGATGCATATGACCTTCAGGAAGAAGGTGTAGTCCATGCAGAAAACCATATGCTAGAATTAAGAATTTAAAGTGTTCTTCAGTTGTGCCGAAACTAGTTGATTCAATACAGTGTGTAGACAGAAGTCTAAAAGGCTCAAGATCAATGGCTTTCTTCGGAGAAGAAAACAATTTCTGCTCCTGCGAGTTTAAAGGAAGTTCTTCCGGGATTTCATAAACCCATCCATTACTTACAGGGCATGTTTTATAAAACCGTTCTACTGTCTCATCATAGTTTTCAAGCGGACGAATCGTGAATTACCCAAAAGAGACTTCTTTCTTACTCAACAAAAAACCAAACTTCATAACACCCTCCATCCCTATTTATTACCCATGTGGTCAGGACGATGCAATGCATAAAAAAAAGAGCAGCGAATACTCACTGCTCCTTTTTAAAATCGTATAAATCGAATACTAGCGCGCAATCATAGCCCGCAGCATATCAGCGCAGGTTTCAGCCTGATGCGCCATTTCGCTCAGGCAGTCAACGAAGTGCACGAGCTGGTAGATATCTTTGAAATCCATATCGGAATTATAGATATCGCTTGCAAGGTCTTTGCGAAGTTTTTGAACCTGTGCGTAGTGCTTGCGGACTTTGCGGAACTTGTTTTTGGTGCCTTCGCGGTCAATGGACTTGCCTTCGTTAAGAGCAATAGTCGCCTTGAGCGCGGGGCCGAGGCTGGTGGTGGTGTCGTTTACCTCGGAGAGCAGCAGGATCAGGTCCTTCTGGTACTCGGCAGGGATGGATACCTTGCGCATGGCCAGCCAGTGCAGGGCTTCCTGTGCGTTGTCCAGAATGTTGTCCTGGCTGCGGGTGTAGTTGAAGAACAGGACCTTATCCACGGACATGAACATGGAGTGGGGCAGGTGGTTGCGGATGGAACGTTTGATCTTGTCAGCCTGAGCTTCGACGGTATCGATCTGTTCGATGAGCTCGCTGAATTCGCGGCAGGTTTCATTGCCGGCAACGTAGCATTCAACGGAATCGTTGATGATATGGATGCACTCGGCGATTTTGTCGTAGTGCTTGACCAGTCCGTCCATGGGGTTCTTGTTGACTATAAGACCTAAGAAAGGAAGACGAAAGTGCATAATGTTCTCCTTGTTTTATCTAGAGTAAAGCCCATTTGAGCAGGCTGAAGATTGTTATACTTGTGATCGCGGCAATGGGTACAGTGAGCACCCAGTATAGCACGATTCTTCCGAGAATTTTAAAGTTGACCGCTGAGAAGCCCCTTGCGAGACCTACACCGACAACCGCGCCTACTGCGGCGTGGGTGGATGATACGGGCAGTCCCATGTTGGATGCTGTGAGTACGGTTGAAGCGGCACCGAAGTCAACAGCAAATCCGCGGGTGTTGGTCAGTACGGTGATTTTCTCACCCACGGTGCCCATTACCTTGTGCCCCATGAGGGAGATACCGATGGCGATACCCAGGCCGCCCATGACCAATAAGCCCATTGGTACATCAGCTTTGGCCAGCAGCACGTGTTCCTTGGAGATGAGGTAGATGGCTGCTACCGGGCCGATGGCGTTGGCAACGTCGTTGGCTCCCTGTGAAAGGGCCACGTAACAGGATGTCCCCACCTGCAGTTTGCGGAAAGTGGCTTCAACTGCTTCAGCACCTTCTTCGGGGTCGCCTACAAGCTTGTTTACTGCAAGGCGTCCGGCAAACCAGACCAGCGCGGCAATACCGAAGCCAAGGGCGAGTGACCCCATAAAGGGAAGCTTTAAACCTTTACCTACCGGAGTTTTATATAAAAAGGAAAGAGAAATCAGCAGGACAGTGAGGCCCATCCAGATGGGAGCCCATTTTTTGGCCTGATGTATAAAATCCTTTTTAAACAGGATTGTTTTCCTGATGTGGGTAAAAATGGCAAAGGCGATGGTTGCGGCAAAGAAGGGTGAAATAATCCACGACATTACAATACCGACCATTTTCAGCCAGTTAACCACGTCCGGGCCGCCTGCAACGAGGCCGAAGCCGAGGATGGCACCGACAATGGAGTGGGTTGATGACACCGGCAGGGCCGTGAACGTTGATATGAGCACCCATAATCCCGCTGCCAGCAGGGCCGAGAACATGCCGACCATGATGATTTTGGGGTCGGCGATGGCTGCCGGGTTGATGATTCCTTTGCTGACTGTTGCGGTTACCTGTGAGCCGAGGAAGACCGCCCCTGCAAAGTTCAGTGTACCCGCAATGAATACTGCCTGCCGGATGGTGATGGCTTTAGCACCCACAGCCGAGGCCATGGAGTTGGCCACGTCATTAGCACCGAGGTTGAAGGCCATCATGAACCCTGCAAACAGGGACATGTAGAAAAACAGATCATAAATATCCATTAGATATAATCCCCTTATTGTGAATCCGTTGCGGATTCAGAAGCTTGTTCAGCTGTTACCGGAAGCTTCACACAAAAAGAAGATCCGGTACCTGTTGCTGCGTCAACCGGGCTTTCCACCCAGATGTCGCCGTTAAAGTTTTGTGCAAGGCTGCGGCACAGGGCCAGTCCCAGTCCGGAACTGCCGTGTCCCACAGCGTTCTCATCCAGTTTGAAAAATCGTTCGAAAATTCGTTCCCTGTCCGCAGCAGCGATGCCCGGACCTTCGTCTACAACCTTGATCACCGCGAACTGGGCATCAACTTCAGCTTGAATATTCACTCCGGTGTTTTCCGGTGCATATTTGATGGCGTTTTCAATGAGGTTGTCGAAAATCTGAACCAGTCCTTCGTTGGTTCCGGTGACATTGACCTGCGGAATTTCGCCTTTGCTGATACGGATGTTTTTCTTATGAGCTGGAGAATTGAGGTTAGTCATGCTCAGTTCGATGCATTTCTGCAGATCGGTTGGTCTGGTACGCAGTTTTTTGCCGGAATATTCACTGCGGGCCAGTGCGAACATGCTGGTGATGACCTTGGACATGTGGTTGGCATTATCAAGTATGGTCCCGAGGAAGCTGCTCAGGATTTTTTGATCCTGCGGCGGGTTGTCGATGAGTGTTTCGGAATAGCCCTTGATACTGGTCAGCGGGGTGCGCAGCTGATGTGAGGCATTGGAGACAAAGTCGCGCAGCACTTTTTCCATGCGCCTCATTTCGCTGATGTCGTGGAAAACGAGAATCAGCTTGCTGCGGTTTTTGTAATCCTTGTAAGAGCAGATGGTCACGGACATGGAGCGTCCGTCCGCAAGATCCACAATAAGTGAATCTGAATCTTTGTTGCTGTCCTGCCTGATTATTTTATCCACCGAGTCCTGAATTTCATGTCTGGTCAGGACTTCAAGTGGCGCGCGGCCGATGAATTCATGGGTGGCCGGGACCAGCTCGGTCATGGATTTATTGACGGATTCAATTTTTCCTTGCGGGTCGAGAACCATGATGCCTTCAGTCATGTTTTCAAACATGGCGTCCAACTGGTTGCGCTGGTCTTCGATGATCCGGATATGGCCCTTGATCTTTTTGGCCATGGTGTTGATGGATTCGGCCATCATTTTATATTCGCCGCCAGGAATAACCCGGATGCGCTTGCTGTAATCCCCTTCACCTATAGCCTGGGCTGTGGCGGAAACTTCCTTGACTGCAGAGGTTGTTCGTCTGCCGACAAAGATCAGAACTACAGCAGAGCCGATAGCCAGAAGTGTCAGCAGCACGGTGAAATGGAGCATGACCCTGTCCAGTCTCTCGCCGATTACCGAGTAGGGCATTGCCAGACGCAGGAATTCCCCATGCTTGTCCATGGTTTGCGCCACATAGAGCATACGGGTCTGCAGGGTCTTGCTGTAGCGGATGTTTTTACCTGTTCCGGCTGCTTCGGCGGCGATAACTTCCGGGCGGTTGGAATGGTCATCCAGTTCCGGAAGTCTTTCGGCTTTTACGTCTGAGTCAGCGAGAACCCTGCCGTTCTTAATATATGTAATGCGGATATCGAGATGGGTGCCCAGTTCAGTGATTTCTTTTTGAAATCCGGCAGAGCCGGGTGTGACCGGGCTGTGGCTGATCTTCCAACGCACATAGTTTAAAAGGCGGGAGGTGTTCTGCCTGCTGGAAGCTGTCAATTCTTCCGACACCGTTCCATAGTAAAACCAGAAGGTCAGCAGCAGGGTGCAAAGCAGAATAGCCCAGCCCCAGAGCAGAATCTTCATATGTAACGTTGTTTTTGGCAAAAATATTCCTCCCTGAGGATTACCCTGAACGGAAACAGAACCTTTCAAAATGTCACAGCGAAGTAACAAGCATGTTAGCATGGTTAGGTCAAGTTTTGTTACAAAAGTGTATTGTATGCATAATTGGCTGAAATTAATAGAGGTATTCGCAGGTGGGGCTTTTGAGCGGGAAATATTATTGTTACGATACTGTGACAATTGCCGCTTGCTGATAAAGAAGATGTATGATGGAGAAAATTATTGTACTAATTAAAAAACCACGTTTAGGGATATTGAATGGTGTTTCGTTTTAGTTTATTAGTCCTGACAGGAAAATCGAACTGTTTATGAATAAGGCAGAGTGGTAATGTCAGAAAAAGTAGAAAGAGCGATTCAGGAATTAGTCATCAATGGTCCGGTTTCATTGGAAAAACTGGCCGAAAAGTTGGGTAAATCGCCTAAAACTCTGGCCCGTGAAGTGGATCCGGAAGATAAGAAAGCCAAGCTCGGCGCGGAAACTCTTGTTGAAATCATGCGTATTACGGGCGGGGTTGAGCCTTTGCGGCTCATGGCTGAAGAGCTGGATCTTACTCTTGAATCCCTTGATTAAGGAGTCTGGATGGGCATGCCCGGCAGAGCGGGTAACAGCCAGATGTTGCTGCTGTAATTAAATCTGATCCACAAGCCGCTGTAGTTATTGTAGCCGCTTGAAATTCCCTTTTCTTCATTCAGGAAAATCGTTTCCATCTTTTCAGGACTGCCCCCTTCAGCTTCGGCTGTGCCGTTGTCAGCTGCCCAAAGCTTATTTTTTACCGCAATTTTACCCAAAGCCGACAGCCTTTCCTCGCCGGAAAGGGAAGAGATCGCTTTACCCAGTTCAACTGCCTGCGGTATTGCCGGAGAGCTGTCCAGTGCTTCGTCATAAAGGTCATCGGCTTCGGCTGTCATACCGAGGGCGAGGTGTACGCAGGCGAGGTTGTTGAGCAGTCTGCCTTTGTTTCCGTCAATCAAATCCATGGCAAGGGAATACAGGGATTCCGCTCGCTCCAAAGTTTCTGTGGAGTTACTGTATAACCCCGCTACAGCAAGAGCATCCGCTTTCAGAATAACGGCTTTCTCTCTGTTTATGGCATCGGAAAAACTTGCTCTCCCGGCCTGCTCCAGTTTTTCTGCCAGTTCAGGGGACGGATTAAGGGCCATTTCGCGGAGTAGCAGATTCAGCTGCAGCAATCTCGGCTCGAGTCCCGCTTTCACTGACAGCGGGCGCGAAATCATCCGTTCAGCTTCATCTTTGTTGGCGGAATTGCGGGAAAAATATAGTTCGGCGGCCAGTATTTCCGGATCTTTACCAATTTCAGTTTCCAGCTTTTGCGTCCGCCCGAACATATTGTCAAAGGCTTCTTTTCTGGTCATGGAAGGGTAGGCCAGCCATTCACCGAGAACTTCGATTCCTGCCTTGATGAGCTTTGCCTGTGTCCGATTGTATTTTTCATATCCGGCTGCATATTCCAGTGCTTTGGGCAAAATGAATCTTGTGGCTGAAGCTTCTTCGGAATTGCGTCCGTCGATGATTATGGTCGGCAGGGCCTCCGCAGTAATGCGCTCAAGTTTATAGGCGAGAGCCAGCTCATAGAAAAAACGGTCTTTATTGCGCAGGTGTTCGGCCCGTTCCAGATAGGGCCTTACTGAGAGCAGATTGCCAGTGCGCTGGAATGCCAGCCGTGCGAAGCCGATGAACGGTCTTGCGTCTTCGGGTTTAATGCCGTGCAGTTTGTGGAAAAGCGGTTCGGCCAGATCGGGGCGGTCCAGAAGAATGAGGGCGTTGCCTTTCTCCAGTTGCCGTTCAAAGCTGTCTTGTTCAGTAATGGATGTGGCTGTTTCGCACAGTTCGGCCAGCCGGGGCAGGGCTTGAATCCGGCTGCGCAACTCTCCATCCAGATCAGAGTCGGCCAGCAGCGGTTTGAGCTGGGAAGTGGCAGCTCCGCCTGCTTCGCGGTCAAGGTTGCTGTACTGGGCTCTGGCTGTGGTCAGCAGCATTTCCGGGGAAACAGGCAGAGATGAAATTGCGATTGCGCCATTCAGCAGCGGCGCGGCCCGGGTGATGTCCTCGGCTTTAAGGGCTTGTTCTCCCAGCGAAAACAGAATCCACGGCACTACCGGGGAATGAATGCGGTCGTGAAATATTCTGGAGGAGAGCACAAGCTGTGCTTCCTGTGCAGTGCTGTAGGCCTGAGTTAAAAACTCAATGCGTTGCAGGTCTTTTTCCAGCGTGTGCGGATCAGTTGCATTGAGGGCCATGGACTGCTGCAGTTCTTCCGTGATGCTGCGGATAGTTTTTGAATCCAGCATGGAGCACATTTTCAGCAGGATAATGCACATGTCCCGGCATGAAGTGTCATAGGAGGAGACGCTGTTTCTGATTTTTGCGGCAACTGCAACCAGTTCCTCGACATCATCTATGCCGAAATCCTGTTTACTGCTGCGCAGCCGGGTCAGGATGCTTTCAGCCCGGTATGCGAGATATCCGGCACAGGTGCTGTTGCTGAGAGCGGAATACTCAGTGCCGGAAATGGCAGGAAACTCGGGCAGGGAAACCTCAGGAGGTCCCAAAATATTGTCCAGAACTTCTTTACCCGGTCCGGGCATGGTTCCCGGCACCATGGCTTCGCGTTCAGTGACAGAGATTTTAACTTTGCGGCCTTCAGGGCCGGGGGTCAGATAGATGCGGGCTTTTTCAAAGAGTCCGCAGTTCTCAAGAATGATCCGGGCGGCGATAATTTTCTGCGGGGTAACTATTTCTCCGGGAAGGATCTGGGCCAGAGCCATTACCGCGTTGGGAGTCAGCCGGGAGTCTCCGTTTACTTCAATGGAGGCTACGGACTGGTTTGAAATCAGTTTAATTGCGGAATCGGCCAGTCTGGATGCCGCAGGCTCGGAAGTGCTGCCGCCTACCTGTTTACCTTTGATGAAAACATCAGGCTCCAGATGAAAGTTATCGGTAAGCAGGGCGGAGAAAGAGGTCCCTTTATCGTCTTTTACCATCAGCCCGGAAAGGGTGTATCTGGATTGCAGGGAACTCTCGGTGCAATTGGCGTAACTCAAGCCGGATGCAACAATTTTTTGTTCAACATAGCTTTTGAATTCCGTAGAAGGCATTCCGGAAGGGGTGAGAAAATCGCCGATGGAGATCATTGCGGGCGAGGCATTGGCCGCAACTGGGAGCAGTGAAATTATAATCGCGCAAAAAAGAAGTCTTACGGAAAATGAAAAATGCATCTAAGCCTCTTACTGAATTGGATAGGATATGGCTTAATCAGTAACCTATCGCGGCCATTTAATCCAGTCCCGCATGCTTCGACTTGGAGCGGGAACTCTGATACAGCTACACCACAAAGTGAAAATGAGTTTTTGAATAAATAAGATTATAAACCGGAATCAAAATATGGATACTAGACCCGAATCAGGACTTAATGAGTTCTGCCGTAAAAACTGGCCCCTGCTGCTCGGGCTGCTGCTTCTTTTTTCTGCTGTGGTTTCCTGTTACGGAACATGGCTGAACTATTTTTATGATATTGATGAGCCCAAGTATGCCCGCGCGGTCTACGAGATGGTACACAGCGGCAACCTGCTTGCACCCATGTTTGACGGTATGCCGCGTATGGAAAAGCCGCCCCTGACCTATTGGGTAATGTATCCTTTTGCATGGCTGGCTTCGCTGGGTGATTTCGGCGGTAACGCCCTTGGCCTGTTGCGGCTGCCAACCATCATCTGTTCCGTACTCATGGTGCTGGGAACCGCTTTGACCGGGCGCAAGCTGTTCGGTCCGGCTACCGGGTTGCTGGCCGGGATGATTCTTCAGAGTTCCGTGCTTTTCAAGTTCATGGCCGTGATGATGAAAGTGGATGTGGTTTTCGCCTGCTGCGTGACCTGGGCTACATATGTTTATCTATTGCGTTATCTTGGAGACAGAGGTCCGCGTACGGCCATCGGCGGGGCAGTGCTTACCGCGCTGGGAGTGCTGGCCAAAGGGCCTTTCGCTTTCCTGCCCATGGCCGGCTATGCTCTGGCCGTCGGGCTCCGTTATAATGTGCAGCGCAAGCATGAAGCAGGAGAGTCCGCTTCTTTTCTATCCGCATTCAACATCAAAGGACTTGTGGCCGCCAAGTGGAATGACCGCAACATTCTGCTGCTCTGGTTCGTTGCCGGATGCGTTCCTTTTTTTCTCTGGCTCTATTTTGCGTGGCTGAGCAGCGGGTTTGATTACACGCAGGGGCTGCTGGGCCAGTTTTTCCACAACACAGCTTCCACAAGCTCGAAAGTGGCTAATAAGCTTAGCCGCCTTGATCCTTACTTCGATACCCTGACGGTCATATTTTTCCCGTGGGGAGGGTTTGTTTTCGGCACTGTTTACGGCATTTACCGTTCAGTCAGGGAAAAGTTCAATGAAAAGTATGTGTTCATGGCTTGTGTTTTTCTGGTCTACCTGCTGGTCTTCACCCTGCTTTTCAAGCTCAAGTCCAACCGTTATATGCTTCCGGTTCTTCCGCTGCTGGCTGTTCTGGTCTGCGACTGGCTGCTCAATGCCAAACGGGACAAGATGTATCGCACTCTTTTTGAAATGGGTTTTGTCTGGATATTATCCATGGCGGCCATGCTCGGCTACCGTTCTTTCAAGTCCGGCAGTGTATCGGTAAACCTCGCCGACCGTGTGGCTGTAGGCCAGTATATGGAATTGATGTTTCCTTTCTTCATTGCTCTAGGGGCGTTCTTTCTGGTCTTTCTGGTGATCAGTATCAAGCAGTCCCAGCGTCCGGCCCTGCATATAGTGGTCGGCTCTCTGGCTATTTCCGCGGTCATGCCTTTTTACTATAAGGCCCTGCCTTCTTACGCATCCCTGACCGAAAACAGGCCCCAGCCTGTCCTTGCGCAGGCACTTACGGATAAGCTGGCTGAATTCTCAGATGAAAAGACGCTTGTTCTGCACCGTCCTTTTTTTATCAAAACCTTTCCGGATGTGGTCTATTACCTGAAAAAGCTTGCTAAGGACGGCGACTGCATGTACTCGCTCGGTTCCGAAGCACGTCCCGGCGATTTGTTGCAGACTCTTGCGACCCCTGATATCGCCGCCGAAATTTTCAAGAAAGAGCATCCGGACGCGGAAAAGTATCCGCTTTATCAGTATCTGAAGAATACGAAATTCAATAATGCTGTATTGCTGCTTTCTTCAATTGACTACTATAGTTTGAAGCCGTTTATTGACTCTCTGCCACCCATGGGCAGAAATTTAATGGAAGTTGAGGAAATGGATTTGCTGACCATTAAATGGGTTGAAGGCAAGATTTATATTGTCCGTTTTAATCCGGGTAAAATGAAATGATAGATATACTTGATTTGGAATACAGCGAGCTGGAATCTTTTGTCTCTCAGGAACTGAAAGCTCCCCGTTTCCGCACCGACCAGATCTGGCAGTGGCTCTGGCAGAAGGGTGTCGCGGATTTCGATTCCATGACCAACCTCGCCAAAAATCTGCGTGAAGACCTGAAATCCAAAGCGGTCATCAACCATCCGCAGGTGGATGTGGTCCAGACCAGTAAGGACGGGACCATCAAGCTGCTCCTGCGCCTGAATGACGGTGCGCTGGTTGAAACTGTGCTCATCCCCATGGAAGGGCGTTACACCCAGTGTCTGTCCACTCAGGTGGGCTGTGCCATGGGTTGCACTTTCTGTAATACCGGGCTGATGGGTTTTGAACGCAACATGTCCATGTCCGAGATGCTCGGGCAGGTGCTGGCTGGGCGTAAATATCTGCGTGAGAACAACCTTGATCCGCTCAAGAACCTTGTTTTTATGGGTATGGGCGAACCGTTGCTCAATCTCGACAACCTCATCCGCACTCTGCGTAACCTCAACAACCCCGACGGACTTTCATTTGTTCCCCGGCGCATAACTGTTTCTTCGGTCGGTTTCGTCAGCCAGCTGGAAGAGCTGGGCAAAACCGGACTGACCCTTCCGGCCATCTCCCTGCATGCCCCCACTCAGGAATTGCGCGAGAAGATCATGCCCAAGGCCGCCAAAACCCACATCGAAGACCTGCTGGCGGCCATGGACCGCTTTCCGCTCAAGCCGCGTGAGAAGGTCACCTACGAGTATCTCCTTCTCGGCGGGGTCAATGATTCCATCGAGCATGCCAAGCAACTGGTCAAGCTGCTCGGCCACCGCCGCTGCAAGGTCAACCTCATCGCCTACAATCCCGGTGATGATCCGCTTTACGAGGCTCCCTCAAGAAACAGGGTTCTCGCATTTGAAAAATATCTCTGGGATAAAAAGATAACCGCAACTATCCGCAGGTCCATGGGGCAGGACATTAAAGCCGCCTGCGGGCAGTTAAAGGCTGATCAGATTAAGTGATGCCTCCGGCGGCCCTGCCGGGAGCCTTAAACCCTTTTGCAAAAGGGTTTAAGAATCCCAAAAACTTTTATTAGGGCTTCGCCAATTAGTTTTATAAATTAATCCAAAAACAAAGACCGTAATATCCTGTAAGATATTACGGTCTTTGTTTTTGGTAGACTTTATAAGCTATATGCGAAGCAAACTGAAAGGTTTTGAAAGGGATGGGGTCTGGGGAATTATATCTCGCTAACCAGCATAGTCTCGGCTTGATCAGGCCGCAGGTGCAACCGCAAGCCTTCTTTGGTCATGATGATTATGCGCGCAGCCGGGGTCATGCCCACAGCCCGTGCTGGTTCTACGGTTTCAAGAACCACTGTGGCACCGGGCTTGATGCCGATGGACGAAATGGACTTGGCAGCTCTTGGACCGCCAAGGATATTTTTCACTTCAAAGGGACGACCCCTGCCGCAGGTGGCCAGCTGGCAGGGGACATTATCGCACTCTCCCCATATTTTGGCGGCCATGCCTTCGGTGAGGCTGGTCTGTTTGCCGTCAACAACTGTCTTGTAGGACATGGGCGGCAGGCAGCGGATCAGCTCAATGTTGTCTCCCTCGGAGATGCCGAGAATCTTGAGGCTCTTTTCCAGATGCGATCCGGCGGTGAGTCCTTCGATGTGGCCTTTTTCGCCGGGATTCATTTCAAAGACCGGGGTCTTGTGACCGTCATCATGGTGGACGATGATTTTGGAGGCCATTCCGGCGGCCAGCAGAACCTCGCCCTGCGGTCCTTTGACGCGCACCGGGTGCTGGACCGAATCCTCGGACATGATTTCAAGTTCTGAACCTATATGGAGTCCCATGCGTTCAAATCTGGCCTTGAGCGAATCACTGCCTATTGCTTTGAGCATAAGGTTTTTTTCAACAGGTGCTTTATCCAGTGTCAGGGACATTAATTTATCTCCTTTGCGCTCTGCGAAGCTTTCTGCCCTGCGGACGATGTTTTCATGGCTGCGTAGCCGAGTATGCCTACTGTGCTGAGGTTGTGGCTCATGGCTGCGGCAAGGGTGGATATTTTGCCCATCCCGGCCAGTAGCAGGGTGGCGGAGTTGATGACCACTGCGGACCACAGGCAGTTGCTGAGGGTCTCGCGGTTGGTCAGGGCTATGCGGTGCGCTTCCACAAGGGTGAGCATATCTTCATTGAGCATGACCACCTGCGCTGATTCGCGGGCAAGGTCCGCTCCTGAAGGCATGCAGATGCCTACATCGGCGCAGACAAGGGCCGGGGTGTCGTTGACTCCGTCTCCGGCAAAAGCAACTTTGGCCCCGCCGTCCTTGAGTTCCTTGACAATGTTTGCTTTATCCTCAGGCTTAAGTTCCCAGTGAACTGCATCAACCGGGGGCAGCTGGGCCGCAAGGGCCAGTGCTGTGGAACGGTGATCCCCGGTGAGGATTTCAATGCGCTTGATCCCGGCGGCTTTAAAGGCTTCGAGGGCTTCCAAAGCTTCAGGGCGCAGTTCATCGCGCATGGCGATTACGCCGATGAGTTCTCCGTCCATGGCCACGAAAAGCAGGTTTTTGCCTGCGTTGCGCAGCTGGCGGGCTTTCTTTTCCATGTAGGAGCAGTCCACGTGTTCGTCTTCGGCAACAAAATGTTCGCTGCCGACCAGAACCCGTTTGCCGTCAACATAGGCAGAAACACCGTGGGCCACGATAAAATCGACCCCGCTCACTTCCGGGAGTTCGATTTTGCGGTTCCTGGCTTCGTTGACCACTGCCTTGGCTACCGGATGTCCGTAATGTTCCTCGGCCCCGGCGGCAATGGAAAGCAGTTCTTCCTCTTCATAAAGGGGCATGGGCACAATGTCGGTGACAATGAGCTCCCCTTTGGTCAGGGTTCCGGTTTTGTCAAAGACAATGGTGTCCACCGCAGCAAGGTTGTCGAGGGCCTGTCCGCCTTTGAGCAGCACTCCGGACTGGCTGGCAGTGTACATGGAGGTACGGGTGGCAACCGGGGTGGAGAGCTTGATGGCGCAGGAGTAGTCCACAGTGAGAACCGATGCCGCACGGGCAAGGTCTCCGGTAAGAGCGTAAACGCCCAGTCCGGCTCCAAAGGTCAGGGGAACCAGCTTGTCGGCAAGTTCTGCGGACTGGATCTGGTTTTTGGACTGCGAACGCAGGGAGCTTTCAAGATAGCGGTTGATACGGGCCATGCCTGTTTCAGAGCCGACTTTGTCCGCCCTGATTTTCAGGGTCCCTTCTTCCACAACCGCGCCGGAAAGTGTTGCGTCTCCGGGCTGGAAATGTACGGGTACGGATTCCCCGGTGATGGAGCTCTGGTTCACGGAACCTTCGCCTTCCACAACCGTCCCCTCAATGGGGATGAGTTCCCCGGACCCGCAAACCACAATGTCGCCTACTTGCAGATCATTGAAGTCTATTTCGATTTCACGGCCGTCTTTTTCGATCCATATTTTTTCAACCTGCGGTTTAAGCAGGGTCTTGAGCAGGTCGGTTGATTTCTGTTCGGACTGGTCTTCAAGGTATTCGCCGAGACTGAGCAGTGCACCTACGGAGTTGGAGGTGAAGTAATCGCCGCGCAGCAGGGAGAGGGCCTTAACCGTACCGTCCAGTACCTCGATTTTAACACCGCGGGTGAACAGGGTTTCAAGTCCTTCCACAATGCCGGGGATACCCAGCATCCAGCTGGTGGCGGCCTGAACAGGCAGGGGCAGGAGCGGGGTTGCCGCAGCAGCGGCAGTTCTTGCGCCTACTTCAATCAGGTCCACGCCATGTTCTCTTTCAGCTCCCTTAAGGAATGCTTCCTTGGGAATGAAGTCCAGTGTTGCCAGTATGGATGCGCGCACTTCACGGCTGCCGTCGTATTCCACGGCAATGGAAAAGGCCGGGCCGTTGATGCGTACCGATTTGACTCCCTGAAGGGATTCCACACTGGCTTGCAGATAGTTGAGGTCCAGATCCGGCGCAAGCAGGATCAGCGATTTAAGCCTGATCCTTTTCGGCAGTTCATGGACTATTTCAAAACGTTTTTTTCTATTGGGAGTTCCGATCATCTGGTGGTCCTCTGCGGTCTTCTGGAAACCGCCCAGTGCAAAGCTGTAAATCCGACAAAAGCAACAGAAGCCCAGAGGTGGATCGGCTTGGCCGCCCTGAACTTGAGCATACCCGATGCCGCCGAGGCGCCAAGCGTGGCAACCATTCCCACCTTGGCCGCTGTCCTTGTCTTACTGGGCGTAAGCGGACAGTCTTTGCATTGGCGAAAAGTTTTTTTTTCTTTGCTTTTGATTTCAGGTAAAGCGTTCATAGCAGGAAACCTCTGGGCTTAAGTGCAATTGAATGCGCTATATGCGAAGCAGACTAAATAGTTTTGAGGGGATGGGGTCTGGGGAAGGGGAACTTTTCCCAAAAGTTCCCCTTCCCCAGCCGCCGGAGGCAAACCCTATTCAGACTGCGCTTCGGCTTTGATGTCGTGGATTTTTTCCTTTGCTTCCTCAATGCCGCCCTGAACAGCGGACCATGATTTCACGACTCCGGAAACCACAGCTTTCTGCACTTTGGGGTTGGAGGCCACAAGGGCGACGCCCGCACCTACGAGGAAGCCTTTCAGGTAGCGGGAATCAGTGAAATTTACCCAGCTTTTTACGGAAGTATCCTGCTGTACGGGCTCAACCTGCTGCAGGGTATCGACGCGCTGCTGATCGGTGAGCTGGGGGTCCTGATAATTATACACGTAGTCGTTGTTGTAATCCTGACTCATTGTTTACTCCTTTTCCGCTGCTTCTTTGGCAGCCTGTGCGGCCATGTATTCCTGTTCGGCCTTGAGGTCTTCCATTTTTTCTATTTCCTCGGCGGACATTTCTTCCTTGCCGCCGGAAGTGAAGATGGACCTTACGGTCTTGCTGGTGCAGGCAAATGTGATACCTGCGCCCACAAGCAGACCTTTCCAGAAACCGTCATCAATTCCATTGAAAAAGCTTAAGAAACTTGCCGGGTCGGCCTTGCCTTCCGCAGTGTCTTTAACGAGGTCTACAAACTGTTTGACCTGTTCTTCGGAAGTGTTGGGCGCGGCGGTGGGAGCCTGCTGCACGGGCTGCTGAACAGGTTGTTGCAGTGGTTGCTGAAGCGGTTGTTGTACTGGCTGCTGCATGGGCTGCTGGTAAACCTGTTGTCCGTAGACGGGCTGGCCGTAAACAGGCTGTCCATAGTACACGGGCTGGCCATATACAGGCTGCTGCGGAACCTGTTGAACAGGTTGCTGATAAACGGGCTGCTGGTATACAGGCTGTTGGGGAACCTGCTGCATAGGCTGCTGGGCAGTCATATCGGTCGCCTGAACATTCCCGGAAACGGGTGCGCCCTGATAAGGGTCACCGGGAGTGGTGTAGGAAAAATGGGGCTGTCCCTGATCCGGACCCATTACCGGCTGGGATGTATTGGGCTGCTGCGGTGCAGTCTGTACAGTTTCGGTCTGGCTTGTTTCGGTGCTCATATCTGGCTCCTGTGAATTTAATTTCAGGGGTTGTTTATGAAGCGTTTTTCATCAGTTTTCCGTAGAGGTCGCTGATGATCTGTGCTTTATTTTCTTTGTCCTTTCCTTGAATGAGTTCTTCAATCAATTCGGGACTTATTTCTTCGGGATCGTACTCAATCACCACGGAGCGGGCGGACATGTTGACCCGGGCTTCTTTTATGGCCTCAGGCAGTTCCGTATGCTCTTTCATGGCCGCGAGGGCAGCCGGGCGGGTGAGAATGAGCGGACTGAATTTTACCCTGATCCGGCCCGGTATGTGGTGGGCCACATCAAGGTACTTTTCCAGTTCAACTATTTTGTGGAAGTTCATAAATTTTGCCTTGGTTTGTTTGGATTGATTCAGGGGAATGCAGGAGTAATCTCGAAGAGTTGGCTATTACTCCCATGGTGTGCAGAATGTGCAGGAATCCGGCCATTACCGGGGAGAGATATCCGGTCGCGCCCATGATGACTCCCGCTATATTTGATCCAGTGGCCAGCCAGAAGTTCTGGTAGGCGATTCTGGTTGTATCCTGACTGAGCTGCTGAACGTACATGAGACCTTTGAGATCGTCGTCCACCAGCGCGATGTCAGCGGCTTCAACGGCAACTTCCGCGCCTCCTGTTCCCATGGCCACGCCCACATCGGCCTGCGCAAGGGCAAGGGCATCATTGATACCGTCACCGACCATCATGACCTTGCCGCCTTCGTTTTGCAGGTTGCGCACAAGGGTGGCCTTTTCTTCAGGCATGGCCGAGGCGTGGATTTCAGGGATGTTCAGGGTCTTGGCAAGGGTGCCCGCTGTTGCCGGTTCATCTCCGGTGACGAGGACGGTGCGATCCACACCGCCTGCTTCAAGGGAAGAAAGGGTTATGGCGGACTCTTCGCGAATGGTGTTGGCAAAGGCCAGCAGTCCGATGGGCTCTTTGTCTTTGACCACGTAAAGCACGGTCAGCCCTTTGCGTTTCAGGTTTGAAACCTGCCTGCTGACACTGCCGATGCGCACATCAAACTGCTCGGTGAGTTTCTTGTTGCCCACCAGAATTTCGGTGGAATGGTTATCATTCTCAGGGAGTTCGGCGCGCATACCTTTGCCTAAGAAATATTCGCAGACAGTGTGGGGCAGGGGCGCAAGAGTTCTGAGTTCAGCTTCATGTTTGATGGCCTGTGCCAGAGGGTGGTGGTTGTGGGTTTCCACGGAAAAGGCATAGGTCAGCAGCTCGGTCTCAGTCACGCCTTCAGTGACGTGGATATGTTCGAGACTCGGTTCGCTTCCGGTCAGGGTTCCGGTCTTGTCAAAGCAGGCCACATCGCAACGGCCAACTTCTTCAAGGTAGCGTCCGCCCTTGATGAGGATGTTGTTCTTGGCTGCGGTGCTGATGGCCGCGCTGATGGGGGTGGAGGCCGAAAGCACGGTTGCGCAGGGGCAGGCCATGACCAGCAGCACGGTGAATGCCCGCCACGGGTCAAGGGTTAAGACCAGTGTTCCCACGGTGCAGGCAAAGCCGATCTTGACCAGCCTTACGGAAAGCTTGTCCGCAGTGGTCTCGATGTCGGTCTTGTTTTCAAGTGAATCTTCAACCTTGTGGAGGATGCGGGCCAGATAGGTTTTATCACCCACTTCTTCCGCTTTGACGTAGATGACGCCCTCGCGAACGAATGTTCCGGCAAAGACCTGATCCTCCGGCTGCTTGTGGATGAAGTCGGCCCGTCCGGTGATGGGGGCTTCGTTGATCAGTCCCTGACCGTCCACAATGGTGCCGTCAACGCAGATTTTTTCTCCGGTATGCAGGACAACAACGTCACCCTTTTGCAGGTCGTTGATTTCCATCTCAACTTCAACTCCGTCCTTAAGCACGAAGGTGTGGTGGGTGGTGTTGTCCAGAATGCCGGAGATGGCCCTGCGGGAACGCTCGGTGATCCATGCAGTGAGCAGCTCCGCGCCCGCGTTGATCCACAGGATTTCAAAGGCGGTCATGGCTTCCCCCGCAATTACCGCGGCCACAATGCCTCCGGCCAGAATTCCTTCAAGGCCGAATTTTTTTTCGCGCAGCTTGCTGACAGCTTCCTTGACCAGCGGAACAGCCGCCAGCACAGTGAGAAAACCCAAGGGGCTGAACATGGTCTGGGCCACGGTGATTCCCAGCAGGGATTCACTGACCAGCACAGCCCCGCCCACTGCAGAAACAAAGGAAAAATAGCCCAGTGCTGTTTTTACCTGCGGACAGCCGCACTCGTTTGTGTCTTTGATAGGGCAGATATCAGTGGTATGCACCGCGACGATCTCCCTGAGTGATTCAAATACCCGCTCAGGAGTTATATATTTCTGGTTATAGCGAATAACCAGCGTCGCACACTTGTTGTTGGACCGGGTTCTGGTTATCCCGGAGATTTTCTGCAGGTTCCGCTCAACAGTGCTGCAAAGAATTTTATTTTTTCTCAGGTCAGGCACGTTGAACCGGATTCTGCCCGGTATGGAGTGCTTGATGCTTGCATATGTTTTTTCTTTTTTCACGTGAAAGTCCTGTCTGGTTACTGGATTATCAAGTGGACATCCGGTGAAATTGAAATTGAATTTCAACGCCACAGAAGAGGGGAATACAAATGTGCAATCTGTTTGTCAACGAAAAGTTGGCATTTATCAGCCGTTGTTACGGGCTTTGCGGCCCTGCATCACATTAAGATGCAGGGCTGAATTTTCCGTTTGGTTTAAGAGGCCACTTCTGTGAGTTTTTTGTTTTTGGTCTCATCAAGGGGAGTGGGTACCGCTTTGTCCCAGAGCATTTTTGCTCCGGTAGCGACCACGGTAAAGCCGAGCAGTCCAGTCAGTCCGCCCAGTCCCAGTACCGCGGTGGCTGTCACTCCTGCGGCAGTGGCCAGTCCTGTACCTGCTGATTCCTTGGCAACTGTTTTTACAGCTTCGGTGCTGCTGATACGCCCTTCGTTAACGGCGATAGTAGAGCGGACAGCTGCAACGGTTCCGCCCACCAGAGCTCCGGTGGCTGCTGCGGAAGCGGTTACTACCGGGAGAATGCGGGCTGTAGTTGTTGTGGTCATATGATCCTCCTGAATTTAGACGGCAGGTCCGTCATTGGTTTTTGTGCCTAGCTGATAATTACCCTGCTTTGTATTTTTAGAAAGCAGGATGATTGAGTCTCAATTGCAGACTTTTCCCTGCAAAAGTAAGTACTCATGCCTTGACAAACGTTATCACTTGAGAATAGTCGTCAAAATCATTTTCACAAAATCCACAACGGAGGAAAGGATGTCAAGTCCACAAACCACATTTCTGGAGTATTTGAATAAGAACAACATGGCTGCCACAGAACAACGCCGTGTTGTTCTTGAAGTTTTCCTCGGTACTGAGGGACACCATTCATGCGAAGAGCTTTACGCTCATGTCAGCAAACGTGATCCTTCCATCAGCCCGGCCACGGTCTACCGGACCATAAAGCTTCTTGCTGAAAGCGGTATTGCTGAAGCCCTTGATTTCGGCGATGGCGTGACCCGCTTTGAGTGCCGTCACAACAGGCATCACCATGACCATCTTGTCTGCATCCGCTGCAACCGCAGGATTGAGGTTATGGAGGATCGTATTGAAGACCTGCAGGAAAAACTGGCCCGCAAGCACGGATTTACAGTCAACAGGCATAAAATGGTGCTTTACGGTATCTGCCCGGATTGCCGTAAACAGTAAAGCTGATTGAATTAGCAAGTCGTTCTCAATATCAGAGTTTGGTGTTGAATTGGAGAACGTGTATTTTTCGCTTCTAAACAGACTGGCCGTTTGGGCAGTAAGGAGAATGAGGATATGAGTTTTAATCTTGGAAGATTGCTGCTGGTTTCTGCTGCCGCAACAGTAGCCGGCGCAGCAGTGTACGCTGTCTACAAAGCGGGCGGAGTTAAGCCCGCAGTGACCAAAGCGGTCAAAGGCGGGGTAAAGGCCGGAAATTGGGCAACAAAACAGTACACTTCGGCAAAGGACGAAGTGGGCCGTCTTGTTGATGAAGCCAAGTCGGATATGGCCGGTTAACAAATCAGTTCTGCTGGGAAATTTCTCTGAACCGGGCGGGGCTGATCACCTTGTCCCTCCCGGTATTTTTTGCAAAATACAAAGCTTTGTCCGCAGTGGCGATGAGTGAATCTGCTTCAGTCTCAGGATCATCGGCATGGCGGCAGAGCTTGGAAATTCCGATACTCAGGCTGGCCCTGCCTACTTTCATGTCCGAGAACCGGGTCCGGATTCGCTCTGCAATCTGCTCGCAGCGGGTTGAGTCCACGCCGACAAGGATTGCACCGAATTCATCGCCCCCGAAACGGAAAGGAAAGTCAGTGCCGTTGCGTACGGAAGAATCAATAATCTGGCCGAGGTTTGCCAGTAAACGGTCACCTTCCTGATGTCCGAACTGGTCGTTCACTTCCTTGAAGTGGTCGCAGTCGATGAGCATCAGGTGCAGCGGAGTCTTGCAGGAAATGCAACGGGAGCAGGCTTCCACAAGCTTAAGCTCAAAAAAGCGCTTGTTGAATAATCCGGTAAGATGGTCGGTGTAGGAAAGCAGGTTGAGCCTTTCCTTGTCCCGGCGGGTTTTGACCAGAGACTGGGTCAACTTATGTTCCCGCTTGGCAACGGAGTGGGCCAGCCAGTTCAGGTTGTGTTGCAGGCGGATGATTTCATCGGTCACGGTACCGATCTTATGGGGATAAAGCTCCAATCGCTGGTCCAGCTTGCCTTGTTTGAGCTTGACGCAAAAGCTGTTCATCCTGCGTAACTCGCGGTTGGCCATGATTTCTTCCAGCCATCCGGCCAGAGGCATGCACATGGCAATGCACAGGCTGAAATGAAGGCAGAGTAACATGGCCAGAGCGGATTGATCAGTGAATTCCGCGGCAGCCAGCATTCCCCCTGCGGGAAAAACGACCAGCATAACAATTGCGAATACCGCACGTGTTTTTAGTCTGTTGCGGGTAAATCTCTTTTTGACGGGTTCGATCATTTTATTGAGTTTTGTTGTGAAAAGGTGAATCAATTTTACCTCCCCGGTATGAATTGATTGCTAATATTTTAATTGAAAAATGTGCCTTTATATATGTAGGGGGAGGAGTAGAGTGCTCCGTATCCCTTGCAGCTCTTTTTCGCTTAATGAAAACGAATTTCAATATCAAGCAAAAAGATGACCTTAAAAGGATGAAAATTATCCTTGCTTTGTTTTGAACTAAGCTAAGGGGGTGATTGAGAAGGATAATTTAAATTATTACATCAGAAAAAATAATTGGGCAGTTCTTGAGTACCCACAACATTTGATTGTTGCTGACGAGAACTGCGATTTTTCTGGTTGACAATGAAAAGTTGGCTATATAGTAATTGATTTCGAATTTCATTTTCACAATCACGTAAATTAGAAAAGGCAGTTAAAATGTTTAACAAATTTGATTTCTTTGATCGTGAAGTATTTTCCGGAAGGAGAAGAAAGCGCGGTTTTGGCGGAAGAAAGCAAGGAAAATCCTGCTCCATGCGTGGAAAGAGCCTGCTTGATATTCCCGTCGGCGGAAGTGCTGTGATTCGCAGGCATTTTTCCGGCGGGGCGGTCAGGCAGAGACTGCTCGACCTGGGTTTTGTGCCCGGCAGGAAGATTGAAGTGGTTCGGGTCGCCACACTGGGCTGCCCTCTTGAGCTGCGGGTGGCGGGGTACTGCGTGACCCTGCGCCGTACTGAAGCTTATCAGATTGAGGTGGAAGATGAGCGCTGATGGTAAACGCATGATGAAGGATAATTTCCTCATCGCCCTTGCCGGGCAGCAAAATGCCGGTAAATCGACTACGTACAATATGCTCACCGGAGCAAATCAGCATGTAGCCAACTATCCCGGTGTCACAGTTGACAAGAAAGTCGGCAGTTACCGCGAAGGCAAGGTCCGCTATGAAGTGGTCGACCTGCCCGGGACTTACAGCCTGACTTCTTTTTCGCTGGAAGAAAGGGTTTCCCGCGAATTCCTGCTGGAAGAAAAACCTGATGTGGTAGTCAATGTCATGGATGCGACCTGCCTGCGTCGCAGCCTGTATTTCACCTTTCAGGTTCTGGAAATGAACTTTCCGGTTACCGTGGCCCTGAACATGATGGATGTGGCGGAGAGTCAGGGGATTTCAGTTGACCTGAAAGAGCTGACCGCCCGTCTCGGCGTTGATGTTGTTGCCACGGTTGGACGGAAGGGCAAAGGTAAGCAGGCCCTGAAAGCGGCAATCCGCAAGTCCGTGCAGCAGGAATCCTATTCCCGTCCGGTGGCTATTGATTACAATGATCTCGAAGTGCACATTCAGGCCCTTGAGGATATGCTGGCCGGGGACGCAAGTCTCGGAGTCCTTTATCCTCTGCGCTGGCTGGCAATCAAATTGCTTGAGAATGACACCGAAGCCAGACACATTGTTGAAACCAAGCATGCTGACGGCAAAATGATCGTTGAAGAAGCCCTGAGCCGCAGACTCGATTTTGAAAACGAGTCCGACGTGGATACCGGGGATTACATTGTGGCCTGCCGTGACCGTCTGGCCGGGGAAATCGTGGACGCCTGCGTCAGCAAAGAGGACGATTCAAAACAGCCAATATCCGAAAGGATCGACCGCTGGGTTCTGAACCGTGCTCTGGCTCCGTTTTTCCTGCTGGCAACTGTTTATATCATCTATGAACTTTCCATTGTTCAGGGTTATGAACTGACCAAGTATACGTGGCCCATCCTTGCAAAGTTCAGGGATATTGTAGCCAACATACTGCCCGCAGCCGGATTGATCGAGGATTCCCTGTTACGTTCCATGGCCCTGTGGATGGTGGACAGTGCCAACACTCTTTTGAACTATGTCCCCATCTTTTTCATCCTCTTCGCGCTCATCGCAATTCTCGAAGACTCCGGCTACATGGCCCGAATAGCCTTTATTCTGGACCGTATCTTCCACAGTTTCGGGTTGCACGGGCAATCAACCCTGCCATTTATTCTGGGGGGTGTTTTTGCCGGGGGCTGCGCTGTGCCGGGAATCATGTCCACCAAGGGTATCCCGGACGAAAGATCAAGGCTGGCAACGATTCTGACCGTGCCGTTCATGAACTGCCTGGCCAAGATTCCCCTCTACACTCTGCTGGTGAACATTTATTTTGCGGAGCATAAGTCATGGGCCATGTTCTTTATCTCGACCATTACCATCATAATGGCCCTGATCATCGCCAAAGTGCTTACCTCAACAGTCCTCAAGGGCCGCGAGACCGCACCGTTCATCATGGAAATGCCCAACTACCATGCACCTACCATGTTCGGTGTGGCTCAGCGTTCCCTTGAAAGAACCTGGGAATACATCAAGAAAGTCGGTTCTATTGTTGTTGCGGTTTCCCTGTGCGTATTCTCCCTCTTGCAGTTCCCCGGACTTAGCGATGAACGCATGGATTATTATGAGGGTGAGATGAGTAAAGCCGTTGCGGTTTTTGATTCCAAGGTTGCTGCCAGCCCTTACGGCGGGCTTGTCACCGGTGATAAAATGCTGCCCCTGCTCAATCTTTATGACAACTACAAGCGTGCCCGCATGAATTCTTCCGGAAGGGAAGGGGCCGCACGGGTGGACAGCTCATTCAAGGAAGCCAACCCGGACCTCTTCGTGCTGCTTAAGCCCCGTGGTGACAAGGAAGCCAAGGTTGTGAACCGTGCCCTGCGCAAGCTTTCCTCTGAAAGAAAGTCCCTGCGCCGCAAGATCAAGGAAGAAAAAATCAAGACATCCTTTTTCGGCATGATCGGTCGCTCCCTTGAGCCTGTCACCCAGTACGCAGGGTTTGACTGGAAAGTTAATATCGCCCTGATCAGTTCCTTTGCCGCCCGCGAATCTTCCGTGGCGACCATGGGTGTTCTGTATCAGCAGGGTGCTGACGACAACCAGACCCTTGAACAGAGAATGGATAATGAAAGCGAGCATAACGGTATGAATTCCCTGCATGCCCTTGCGGTTCTCCTGTTCTTTGCCCTGTATCCTCCCTGCCTCGCGGCCACCATCATGGTCAAGGTGCAGACCGGATCATGGAAATGGATGCTTTTTGCCATCGTCTTTCCCACAGCGGTGGGCTTCGGTGTGGCGTCCACTGTCTTTACCCTCGGTAATGCCATAGGTGCCAGCGGCATAACCATGATGAAAGGATTTTACTTTGTGGCTTTTGCAGTGGCGTTGCTCATAGCCCTTGTCCATAAATTTTCTTCGGACAGGGTCGCGGCGTCGTATGTATATCAACCCGAATAACCAATTAATATCTAAGGAGACAGATATGAAAAAAATATTCACAAAACTCGTAGTGACCGGTGGTCTGATTGCTCTTTCAGCTACTGCCGCTCTGGCCCATTCCCCTCTGTGCAGCTGCTTTGACAACGGTGACGGCACCGTACTCTGCGAAGGCGGATTCTCTGACGGTTCTTCCGCTTCCGGCGTAAAAATGTACGTGCGTGACGATTCCGGGGCAGTAGTCCTCAAGGGCGCAATGAACGAAAACAGCGAGTTCGAATTCAATAAGCCCGCCGGTCATTACACCGTTACTTTTGATGCCGGTGAAGGCCATTCCATTGAAATCGACGGTTCCGATATTGTTGAATAAGTCCGGAACAGTGTCCGCACTGGTTTCCAATTAATTGCAGCTGATAAATCCTCTCTTTAATTGATAAGAAGGATCAAAATCATAATCAGGAGAATAAGATGAAGATGAAGGTAGTTTTTCTTAATTTGTTGCTGGCAGTAGCCATGGCTGTTCCCGCTTCCGCGCATTTCCAGATGGTTTACACCCCTGAAATTGCCAAGAACAAGGGCGGCGAAACTGAAGTAAAACTCGTTTTTACCCACCCTTATGAAGCAGGTCACACCATGGGTATGGGTATGCCTGAAGAGTTCTTCATGCTGCACCAGAAAGGTGAAGAGGGTAAAACCAAAAAGTATGACCTCAAAAAACTGCTCAAGCCTATCACCTGGACCAGCCTGACCAACTCGGGTGAAGCTTACGAAGCAACCCTGCCCAAAAAGATCTGCCGTTCCATGGGCGATTACACCCTCGTACTGGTTCCCGCTCCTTACTATGAAGGTGAAGAAGACATCTACATTCAGCAGATCACCAAGACTTATATGAACGTTGGCGGTCTGCCCGGCAACTGGTCTGCTCCCGCAGGTCTGAAGACTGAATGGCTTCCCCTTGTTAAGCCTTATGCAATGTGGACCGGTATGACCTTCAAGGCCCAGCTTCTTTCCGGCGGCAAGCCCGTTGCCAATGCTGACGTTGAAGTGGAATACATGAACCACGAGCCGGACATGAAAAAGAATGCTTTCAAAAAAGAAGCAAAGTCCGAAGCTCCTCAGGACGCTTTCGTAACCATGGGTGTTAAAACCGACGCTCAGGGCTACGTAACTTTCACCGTTCCCAAAGCCGGATGGTGGGGATTCTGCGCACTGGGTTCCGGTCCTGACAAAGAGTTCAAAGGCAAAGAGCTCTCTCAGGATGCCGTAATCTGGATCAAAGCCGTAGATATGTAGTCTGGATTATTGAATTGAGTATGGAAAAGGCCCGGAAAGCTGTTGCTTTCCGGGCCTTATTATTTGTTTTAATCCGTATCCCGGTCACGCAGTCCGATCAGATACAAAATAGAATCCAGCCCGAAATGGGATATGGACTGGCGGGCATCCTGCTTGACCTTGGGCTTGGCATGAAAGGCAATGCCCAGTCCGGCAATGGAGAGCATGGGCAGGTCGTTGGCTCCGTCTCCAACCGCAATGGACTGTTGCAGACTGATCTGTTCTTTTCCAGCGATCTTCTGCAGCAGTTCCGCTTTCTTGGCTCCGTCCACAATGTCTCCGATAACCCCGCCGGTGAGCTTGCCGTCTTCGATTTCAAGCCGGTTGGCATAAACGTAGTCCACACCCAGCTTTTCCTGTAGTTTTTCACCGAAATATGTGAATCCACCGGAAATGATGGCTGTTTTGTAGCCGAATTTTTTGAGGTTGGAGATCAGCCGTTCAGCACCGTCGGTGATGGGCAGTTCGTGGGCGATGCCTTCCATCACGGATTCATCCAATCCTTTCAGGGTCGCCAGCCGCTGTCGCAGGCTCTCCTTGAAGTCTATCTCGCCGCGCATGGCCGATTCGGTGATCCGGCTGACAATTTCGCCTGATCCGGCTGCTTTGGCCAGTTCGTCGATGACCTCCGCCTGAATGAGGGTGGAGTCCATGTCAAAGGCCACCAGCCTTCTGTTTCTGCGGAAGACGTTGTCTTCCTGCAGGGCGATGTCCACTTGATCCTGCGCAGCCATATCCAGAAAATTTGAACGCATGCGGTCGAGGTCTTCGGGTACTCCGCGAATGGAGAATTCCACGCAGGCATGGCGCGGTGCTGGTTCCCCGTTCATGGGAATGCGGCCTGACAAGCGGTGGATCATGTCAATGTTCAAGCCGTTGTCTGCAATGATCTGCGAAATGCGTGAAATATGCGTTCCGGTTACTTTATCGCCCACAAGGGTGACAATGTGTCGCGGCTTACCCTGGGCATTGACCCAGTCCATGTACTTGTCCGCTTCAATGGGCCGGAATTTGACGTTGACCCCCAGTTCGTACCCTTTGAACATGATGTCCTTGAGTACCGGGGCGGATTCCGCCTCGCGGGGTATCCTGATCAGCACCCCCAGCACAAGCTGGCTGTGGATAACGGATTGGCCGATGTCCAGAATGTCTATGCCGTAGCCCGCCAGAACCCCTGTAAGTGCTGAGGTCAGGCCAGGTTTGTCTTCGCCGGATATTTGAATGAGAATTATTTCGGGCATGGTAATTTCCCTGAAGTAGGTTAGATGGCGGACTGTCGCACAAAATTGAATCACAGTAAATATTGCGGGAGTCGTAAAAAATTATCTTCCTGCTTGCTCCTTTTTAACAGGGGCCGTATGATGCATAGAAGCCCCTTTCTATATTGAACCCCGGATAGATATCATGAGCAGCGAAAATAAAAGTGCCGATGTTTCTTCATACGAGCCGGAAGGTCCGCTGGGTGAAGGATTTCAGCTGTCCCTTGGCCCGGCCCCGGACAAAATGTTGTATATCCAGCGGCGCATCCATGAAAAAATGGATGATTATAAAGACTACAGCTTTTCCGCAACGGAAAAGCGGGCGTTGATGATTTTTTTTGATCTTGCTCAGGAGTTTGATTCCCTAGAAGATTTTTTTGCCGTCTGTACAGCCGTCCCGCGATCCCTTTTTGATCTGGACTGCAGGCTTTATCTTGCCATTGGACCGGACGAGTTTATTCCCGTGGGCAGAACGGAAAGCCGCGGTCCGGTCTGCAGTTCAATTCCTCTTGAAAAGGTTTTTCACGGCGGCCACCTTTTTATCCCTATCCGGGGGAATATCGAACTGGTGGACCAGTTGCCCTTCAAGCCGGCAGGGGATGTGATCGGCTGTTTTGAATTTTATAAGCTGGATAATCTTTCCGACCACCAGTCATTGTTTTTTGAAAAATTCGTCAACCGGGTCGGTTTTCAGCTGCACAGCAAGCTCCTGCGCCGCAAAGGGCAGGAACATCTGGAGTTCGTACGCAATCTGGTCAAGGACGTGGGGCATAATGTCATTGTCCCTAACATGTATTTCAAGCTTTTTTACAACAGACTGCGTGACCGTATTGAAAATATCCGCAAACTTCGCGGAGAGGTTTACCGAAAATCAGTAGATGAAGTCAGTCATGATCTGGATCTGCTGTACAACGGTCTGGTTCACCAGTTTAATGAAATCCACAGTCATTATGAGCAGACCAGTCTTTTTCTGGAAACTTTGTTGCGTCGCCAGCACTTTGAAGAGGGACGTTATATTGTGGAAAAGCGGCCCTGCAACCTGCTCAAGAAGATTATTGAGCCGCAGCTTGAACGGTACCGTTCAAGGTTCGAGGAGCGGGGAATCCGGTTGGATACCAGCATGGGCGGCGTGCCTGACCGCGAGGTGCGTATTGTGGCCGATGTGGGGCTTATCTCTCAGGTTTATGCCAATCTATTCTCCAATGCTGTTAAGTATACCCGCGAAGAGACTATGTGCGACGGGCGCAGGGACAAGTTTGCTGCTTACGGTTGGGATGTGGTGGAAGATTATTTCAAGAACGGTTGGAATGGACTCAAGTTGAATGTTTTCACCACCGGCCCGCATCTTTTGGAAGAAGACCGGGAAGAGCTCTTCCAGCCCGGTTTCCGCAGCGAAAACGTTGGTGATGAGTATGGTTCCGGGCATGGTTTGTTTTTTGTGCGGCAGGTAGTGGAATTGCATGGCGGGCATGTGGGCTACGAGCCGCAGGACGGGGGCAATAATTTTTATTTCATCCTTCCTCTGGGAGAAAATTGACATTCGCTTCGCTTGTTCTTAATAGGTTGTTGCTTTTTTTGTAGTTTTTCATTGAAATAAAATAGAGGGCACGTTTCATAGTTGTCTATATTTGTTGTCGCCTGTACAGTGCGGGCAAACAAAAAGTACAATTGTACTATTCCATATGCAGGGTTGATTTATTTATCTTGATGTTTTTACATCCTTCGCAGTCTGTATCTGTGTGTGTTGTTTTAATGTTTTGCTTGTTTATAAATTTCATGATAGCAGTCAGTTAAATAGGTATTAGAAGAATCGATTGTATGCAGAAAAAACGATCTGCTTTATAGGGTTATTATATTTTTGAGATAGTTAATCGCTGTTTTTATTCTGTCTTCACAGGAGGTAGGCGTGTCAAAGTGGTTTGATGAAAGCTTGGAGAGAATCAAGAAGGCTACCGGAACAAGAACTCAGGTTCAGCTTGCCGAAATTCTGAATATTCGCCAGTCCAGCATTTCAGATGCAAAGAGAAGAAGTTCCATTCCTGCTGAATGGTTTATCAAGTTGTACAGGACTCACGGCCTGAACCCGGAATGGCTTTCCGACGGGATTGAACCTGTCTATCTTAAGCCGGGCAAGGGTAAGATTGCCGCTGACCAGATTCTGAGCGAAACAACCGCCCAGTACGGTCAGGTGCAGTCCCGGGGCAGGATTGTTCCTGTTTCCTCCATGGCCGGCGAGGATGTCGGAGCGGAAATCTGGAAATCACAGCAGGTTTCAGAACTGAACATCCCGGAAACATTCTACCGCTCTTCTCTGGTGGTTCTCAAGGCTGAAGGTTCCTCCATGGAACCCTCTATCCGTCGTGATGCATTTGTCGGTATTGATGATTCCCAGAAAAGGCTCATGGCCGGTGATATTTACGCCATCCATGTTCCCCATCAGGGCGTGGTTATCCGCAGGGTCTTTTTTGATCCGGAAAATTCCCGCTTCATTCTGCGTCCCGACGATTCCCAGCATCCCGAACAGTACATCCCGGTTGAAAGCCACGAGAAGCATGTGGTCGGACGGGTCGTCTGGGTCATGCAAGAACTTTAGTTCCACCCATTTTTGATTGTTAGTGAGGTCCGGCATCTGCCGGACCTCTTTTTTTATACAATGAGACATTTTTCACTAGACTTGATTTACTTTTCTACTGCCCATATCAAGAAGCTGCACCGAAAATCCTTCCTTAATCAGTCGACATTTAATCTGTGAGGAAAAAATGAAGAAAATTACAGCTCCGGACATTACCGCCCTTAAGGGACAGCGCAAGATTTCCATGGTAACCGCCTACGATTATCCTTCAGGACAGATTGTGGACGCAGCAGAAGTGGATATGATCCTTGTGGGGGATTCTCTGGGCATGGTTGTGCTCGGCTACGAAGACACCCTTTCCGTGACCATGGACGATATGCTGCACCATGCGGCAGCAGTTTCGCGCGGAGCCAAGAGGGCACTCATCGTGGGCGACCTGCCGTTTATGTCCTATCAGCCATCAGTGGCACTGGCAGTGGAAAATGCCGGGAAATTCCTGAGCCGTACCGGGGCGCGGGCAGTTAAGCTTGAAGGCGGCTTCCCTTTTCTGGAGCATGTGCGGGCCATTGTTGATTCCGGTGTTCCGGTGCAGGGCCATATCGGGCTGACCCCGCAGCACGTAGCCCGTTTCGGTGGATTCAAGGCGCAGGGCAAGAACGGGCGTTCAGCTGCCGCCCTTGTAGATGAAGCACTGGCCCTTGAGGCTGCCGGGTGTTTTTCCATTGTCCTTGAAGCAGTCCCCCATGAAGTGGCGCAGGAGATTACCCGCCGGGTATCAATTCCCACCATCGGCATCGGTGCCGGCCCGGATACGGACGGGCAGGTGCTGGTCTACCACGACATCCTCGGCCTCTTTGACCGTTTTGTTCCCATGTTCGTCAAGAAATTCGCCCAGCTGCGCGGGGAAAGCATTGATGCCGTAAAACGTTATATTGCGGAAGTGGGAGACGGTTCATTTCCTGCGGAAGGGAATTTCAGCCGCATGGACAAGGAAGAGCTCAAGCAGTTCAAAGCATTGCTGCAGGAAAAAGCATAGCCTTCAGAATTGTTTTTTCTCTGGCCCTTGGAGCCGTTCAAGTATACTTTTATTGTATCACCAACCAATTACGGAGGAAGCGATGGCTGTTTCTATTTTTGATCTCGGACTTTCCGTGGAAGCGAATTCTCTTTTCCTGCTGATCGAAGGTATGCTGGGCAGTAAGATTGATCCTGAAAAGAACTGTAAAGCCACTGCCACCGACATCACCTATGCTGCCTGCCTTGAGAAATGGAGCGGCGAGGAAAATGATTTTCTGGTGGCCATGAAGGAACTTATTGATGCCGGAGTCCTTGCTGAAGACGATTCCGTGTTCAAAATCCTGGCTGCTGATAATTGGAAGAAAAAGTAGGTTCTGTTGACTTTAGATATTCTTTGGAACGGATTGGGCTGGCCCTTGATCCGCTTGCTGCTTTTTATCAGTCTTGGATTGCTGGTCGGTAATATTGTAGAAGGTCTGCGCTGGACCCGGGCCATGGGGCGGCTTGCCAATCCCCTTATCCGGGCCGGACGGCTCAAGGATATAAGCGGGGCCAGTTTCGCGCTGGCCTTTTTTTCCGGCGTAGCCGCCAACTCCATGCTTTCCGAGGCTTATGAAAAAGGGGAGTTAAGCGACCGCGAACTGGTTATCTCCAACCTCTTCAACAGCCTGCCCACCTATTTCCTGCACATGCCCACGGTCTTTTTTATCGCCGCTCCGTTTATCGGCAATGTGGCCTTTACTTACGTGGGATTAACCCTCATTGCGGCTTTTGTACGTACCGGGACCATTGTGCTCTGGGGCCGTTTTTCCCTGCCTGCCGACGGCAGCTGCGGAGATGTTTCCGAACGGCTCAAGGGGCAGGATGCAAAATCCTTCCGCGAAGTGCTGGACAAGGCCGTGAAGCGGCTAAAACGCAGGCTGCCCAAGGTCGTTTACCTGACCATCCCCATTTACACGGCCTTCTTCTTTCTCCGTCATTACGGCATATTTGCTTCTTTTGAGACCTATCTCAGCGAGCACCTGAGCTTTCTGTCGTGGCTTGATCCGCAGGTTTTCGGGATTATCGCTTTCAGCCTTGCCGCTGAATTCACCGCCGGGCTTGCTGCCGCGGGTTCGTTGCTCGGGACCGGGGCTATTGATCCCCGAGGAATCGTGCTGGCACTGGTTATCGGTAATCTGCTTTCCACCCCGGTGCGCGCCCTGCGCCATCAGCTGCCCTATTATGCCGGAATCTTTCGCGGCAAAATGGCCCTCAAGCTTATCGTCTACAACCAGGGCTTGCGCGCCGCCAGTCTCGTGCTGGTCGGTTCTGTCTATTTTGTTTTGACTATGTAGGAGAAATGCCTCCGGCGGCCAAAGAACCTTTTTTTGGGAAAAAAAGGTTCTCTGGACTCTCCCAAAAAACTTTTTATCGGGGCTTCGCCGCTTCGTATGAAAGATCGTCAAAATAAAAATGGGTGAATCCGTTTTTGCTGATTCACCCATTTTTATTTCTATTTGTCTATCAGGAAATTAATTATTTAAAACTGCACCTTGAATTCCCGCAGGAGATGGTGCCTAGTGTTTTGCCTGCAGCACCTTTAAGTACGCATTTTTTGTAGGCGTATCCGCTTGCGGCGTAATAATCGGTGAGCAAACGGTAGAGTCTTTTGTTTGCGGAAGCTGATTTCCCGTCAAGGGCTTTGCTGTTGATAGTTGCGTAGAGGGTGGAACCGCGGTTGCTGTCCTTGCTGATCAACTTGTCTCCGGAAGCAATCCTTAGGTTGAGGAAGCGTTGCAAACCTTCTTGTTTGGATTCGTATGCGGCCAGCTTTTTGGTGTAGAGGGTGGAGTTGGGATTGATCTTTTTCAGTGCTTTGTAGCCATTGATGTTCTGCTGCACTTTGTAGCCGGGCAGGGACTGCACATGGCGCATGAGCAGCTCTTCTTCATTGGAGTTCAGCATTTCCTGATATTCAACAGGGCAGCTGGTTTTCCTTTTACCCAGATCGGCAGAATATGCGATGACGCACATTTTCTTTTCCGGTCTCGGAGTTTCCTGCGCGATTCTGTCCATGAATGCTTCCGCTGTTTTGAGCGGGGTATCCCCGGCAACCACAAAGAGGTAGAAATCCCTTTTGACCTTCAGGTTCACAATTTTCTGGTCTTTGGGAAATGCCTTGATGCAGCGGGCAATGAACTCTGCCCTTGTCTTAACCAGCTCGGCCCTTTTGGCGTAGTGCTCTTTGCGGGCTTTGTAGTAGCTGTTATGGGGAGCCAGTTCGGAAAGTTTTTCGTAGCCCCTCAGGTTTTCTGCAACCTGAACCGGGCTGAGTTTGTAGACATGGTCGTAGAGCAGTTTGGTCACGTCGCCTTTGGACATGGATGCTGAAGATTTGCTTTTCAGCTGTTCAAGGTCGCTGTCCATAATTGCCACGGCAGTTCCGGAGAAATCACATTCCCCGGCACTGTTTTTACGCAGCTTGTTAATCTGCGAAATAATGCTGACTGCCCGTTTTTTGCTTCCTTTTTTGAGGATGGCAAGGAATCCGCCATCGTTTTGGACCACGGCGTCAATGCCGGAAATATTTTCAAGCTCGGCTTTGAAAACATCAGGGCAGTCTTCCTGTGCAAAAGCCGGAAGAGCTGAGATTGTCAGAATGAACAGTGCGATGAGAGTATGTCTGGCTTTCATGGTGATCCTGATTCTTAAAACGATTAAAGGACTCCGAGTGCCTGAAATTTCAGGTAGATTTCCCGGCTGACCCAAGCGTCAGTGGCAGCGTAGGTGATCTGCTGCGGAGTCAGTTCCTTGCGGCCCCAGTTGGAGCACTGCACGCCCTTGGAAATGCGGAATCCGAGCAGGTTGGCGGCAAGGTTGCGCAGTCCGTTGGTCTGCATTTCCAATGACCTTGCCAGATCGCCGAGATCTACAAACCCTTTGCCTTCAAAGGGGGACACGTCACGCAATTCCTTGACATCATTGATAACCGCCACTCCGGTTTTGATTATATCGGCAGAAGAAAGAACTTCCTTAATATGATCGGAAAGGGAAATGTGGTTGAGATGCAGCAGGTATACGCAGTCTTCTGTGGCCAGCTGGATCAGGGAAGGGGGGTAGGAAACCCCTTTGCGGAAGACCGGACGGGTCTCGGTATCAAAGCCGAGCAGTTCACAGCGGCAAAGTTCTTCAATAGCCGCCGGAACGTCCTCTTCGCGGTCAATGAGCTTTATAGGCCCTTCATATTGGCGAAGGGGCAGTTCGTTTATTTCGTCTTTGGTGAATTTTTTCTTATATTGTTCAGGTACTTGCATATAAAAATAGCCCGGTAGTAATTACATTTCCGTCATGTGGAAACAAAGAATTCCTACCGACCCGTGATGCTTCAGGATAGTTAATTCCTGAAAAACCACGGGTGGGCAGGATGAAAAGTATCTCCCTTCGATATTAGCCAAACAGCCCTTCGTCAACCCCAGGCAGCGGATTCATTGTATCGAAGCAAGGTCTTTTAAGTTAAGCAGGGCTTTCCACAAAAGAGAGCGAAAGCCCGATAGGGATTCCAAAGGGTCGTGGACCCTTTGGCCGCCGGAGGCGAAATCACCTATCAAAAGCGCGCAGCGCATCAATACTTTCTTACTGATGCTCGCGGGTCTTGTTGAAATTAATCTTGGGCCACTCTTCTTCAGCCTGCTGCAGCCGCCACTGGCTGGGTGCGAGGAAGGTCAGGTTGTCGTCACCGTCGAGGGCCACGAAACGGGGGTAGCGTTTTTTGATGCCGTCGATTTCCTTCTGTTCGTCGCTGCCGATCCAGCGGGCGGTGTGGTATTCTACGGGTTCGTAGAGCGCGGCCACACCGTACTCGTCTTTAAGGCGGGACATGATCACGTCGAACTGGAGCAGACCGACCGCGCCGAGAATCTTGTCATTGTTGCCCAGCGGCTTGAAGAGCTGCACCGCACCTTCTTCGGCCAGCTGGTGCAGACCTTTGTCGAGCTGCTTGCTCTTGAGCGGGTCCTTGAGGATTACGCGGCGGAAATGTTCGGGCGCGAAGTTGGGGATTCCGGTGAACTTGAGTTCTTCCTTGGTCCCGGTGAAGGTGTCCCCGATCTTGATGGTCCCGTGGTTGTGCACGCCGATGATATCGCCGGGGTATGCTTCTTCCACACCGGTTCTATCCTGCGCCATGAAGATGGTGGCGTTGGCGATCTGCACTTCTTTGCCGATGCGGTGGTGACGGACCTTCATACCGCGCTTGAATTTACCGGAACAGATACGCATGAAAGCGATGCGGTCACGGTGCGCCGGGTCCATGTTGGCCTGAATCTTAAAGGCCACTGCGGAAAAGTCCGGTTCAAAGGGGGACACTTCGCGGGAGGTGGTGGCACGCGGCTTGGGGTGCGGAGCCAGTTCCACGAAAGAGTCCAGCATTTCCTGAACACCGAAGTTGTTGATTGCGCTGCCAAAAAAAACCGGGGTCTGCTTGCCCGCGAGATAACGTTCCTTGTCAAAGGGGTAGCCTGCGCCTTCGAGCAGTTCCAGTTCCTCGCGCAGCTGGTCGGCCTGATCACCGAGCAGTTCATCGAGACGGGGATCGGAAAGATCCTGAATGACTTCGCCCTTCTGGATGCCGCCGCCGTGAACGGCGGAGAAAAGATGCAGTTCGCCTTTGTGGATGTTGTAGGTGCCCTTGAAGTCGGCACCCATGCCGACGGGCCAGCTTAAGGGCGCGCATTCGATCTGCAGGGTCTCTTCAATGTCCTGCAGCAGATCAAAGGGATCAATCCCTTCGCGGTCCATCTTGTTGATGAAGGTGATGATGGGGGTGTCGCGCATGCGGCAGACTTCCATCAGCTTTTTGGTCTGGACCTCAACACCCTTGGCACAGTCAATAACCATGAGTGCGGAGTCCACTGCGGTGAGCACGCGGTAGGTGTCCTCGGAAAAATCCTGGTGACCCGGGGTATCCAGCAGGTTGACTTCGTAGTCGTGGTAGTTGAATTTCATGACCGAGGTGGTAACGGAAATTCCGCGTTCCTGTTCCATGGCCATCCAGTCTGAAGTGGCGTGGCGGGCGGCTTTGCGGGATTTAACGGTTCCGGCCATCTGGATCGCTCCACCGTAGAGGAGCAGTTTTTCGGTCAGTGTGGTTTTACCTGCATCCGGGTGACTGATAATGCCGAAGGTCCTGCGGCGTTCGACTTCTTTTTTGATAACTGGGTCTATATTCTGGGACATGGTAGTTCCTGTGTATTTCTTTTTTGATCGTGGCGGAGAACTCTGGTAGGGCATTTTTGCCATTAGTTATAGATGTGTTCACCGCAAGTGCTGGGTTGTCCGTATCAGGATTAGCGCAAAGGTCAAGTAAATACATTCAGTCCTGTCTCCTGTATTGAGTGGCAATGGACTGTAAAAAGCGTTATATTTGAATCTCATCAGCAGCAGAAAACAAGGCAGGTCCGGATAATGATTAAGAAAGCCAGTTTGCGTTTATTACAGCGTCCCCCAATGGAAGAAACCGTTTTAGCAGAGAAAATCTACCGCCGGACTTCGCTGGTCGAGGACCTTGCCGAAGCCGGAAATCCCGCCGTGGAGCTGGATGGACCATTGCTGATGAATCTCATGGTTAAATTTTTTCATGCCTATGTTTATCCCGGCTCCCACGAAAAGGTGCTGGAGTTAAAAGATGTCTCCCTGCTCTTCGACCGTTTCGTGCACCGCAGGCTGGGCAGTGATGTGCTGGAAAACTGCCTTGAGCTGCGCAAACAGCTTTTGTCATACGGGTTTGCCCTGTGCATGCTGGCCGACCTGCCCAAAAGCGTACATATTTTCAAAGATATTGCCGAGGCCAGACCGCAGCTGGGCGGGGACCATTTCACCGGGCTGGACATCGGTACCGGAACCGGAATCCTGATGCTGGCCATGGATGTGCAGGCCCGCCGTAACGGCTTTGCGGGGGCATCGTTGGTGGGCATCGAAAGAAACCAGATTGTTGCGGAGCGGACCAATGAGGTTCTCGGAACCATGGGGCTGGGCAATGTTCTGGTGGCCGATGCCAAAAAGGTGGACAGCTACGGTTTTCTGGAAGGGCGCAAGCTGCACTACATCTGCAATGAAACCCTGCCCAGTGCCGGACGCAGTCTGTGGAAGGAAGATTTTATTTTCATCAGCAGGACCCTTTGTGAGGGGTTGACGGAACATACCGCAGAAGCCGGATTTTTTCCGTCATCAGTGCTGGTTGGCCGTTCCCCGGAAGAAATGCTGACCGTGCTGGACAGCTCCACAGGCTTCCAGCTTAAAAATGACGAGTATCCCCTGCGACTTATGAAACCTTACGGCATAAGCCTTTCCGGTGAGATGACCGTCCTTGCGGATGTGGGCAAAGATTATGAAGAATTTATCCCCTCCAGTTGGAGGGGGGTGCTGACCCGGAGGTGGTAGGGCGCGGCTGACCCCCTACCCCAGAAATTCTTCAAGGGTGCGGAGCAGCTTTTTCTTTTTGACCGGCTTGGCCATGTGGGCTGTGCAGCCGCATTCAAGGGCTTTCTGCTCATCTTCCTGAAAAGCATTGGCGGTCAGGGCCATGATCGGGGTCTGGTTCAGGTCGTGTTCCTCTTCATAGAGTCTGATGGCTTTTGTGGCCTCATATCCGTCCATGATCGGCATTTGTATGTCCATGAGTACAATGCCGTATTCCCCTTCTTTGTACTTTTCCAGACCTTCCTGCCCGTTTTCAGCATAGGTGATTTTGTATGGCGCATCCTTCAGAAACATATCGATGACCATGCGGTTGTCCTCGGAATCTTCCACCAGCAGGATGTTGTGTTCTGCTGGTGTCTGCTGCGGTTCACAGGTCGCTTCCATCATTTCAACTTGTTCTGTATCCAGTTCATGGCTGTTTTCATCGCACTCTTCCGGAGCGGCTTCACAGGTGTAGGCATAGCGGATGTCTTCCACTATGGCCTGCGGGTGAACAGGGCGGTGCACGTACGAGGCGCCCAGCTGCTTGGCCCGGGCAGTGGCTCTGGGTTGCGGTTTGGCCTCCATTATCATCATCAGTTTCCAGTTCAGGCAGGGACCGTGCTTCAGCTTTTTCAGGACTTCGAAACGGTCGTCTTTCCCGGTCGGCTGTCCTACCAGAAGGATGCAGTGCTCGTATGAAGAAAGTGATACCTCCGCAGCATAACCCGAAGAATCGCCGAGCCCGTCCGCAGTATAAACTTTCGCGCCGAGGTCAATCAGACTGTGGCTGAGATAATCCCGGCATATGCATTCATTATCCACCAGCAGTATGGCGCAGTTTTCAAGCGGAGGGGCTATTTCCGGCTGCATGGGAAATTCCGCAGCGATTGTAAAAGCGAACGCAGAGCCTTCACCTTCGGTGCTGGATACAAAAATACCGCCATGCATGCTTTCCACCATGCGGCTGCAGATGGAAAGCCCGAGACCGGTCCCTCCGTAATTACGGGTGGTGGATGAATCCGCCTGTGAGAAGGTATCGAAAATCGAGTTCATTTTTTTTACGGGGATGCCTACGCCGGTATCCTTGACCATGAAACGCAGATATCCTCCTTCAGTGATGTCGGCTTCAAAAGTAATGGTTCCTTTTTCCGTGAATTTCAGGGAGTTGCCCACCAGATTGACGATGATCTGGCGCAGCCTGGTCGGGTCTCCGGTGACGAGCCGGGGGACATCCGGACTGATATACCAGCAGAAATCAATCGCTTTGATCTGAGCCCTGAGGGCAAAGATTGAACCTATTTCCTCAAATAATTCTTCAAGGTTGAAGTCGATTTCTTCAAGATCAATCTGTCCGGCCTCAATTTTTGAGAGGTCAAGGATGTCGTTGATGAGCAGGAGCAGGTTTTCGCCCGCGTTTTTAAAAATTTTAACGTAATTACGCTGTATCTTGCTCAGCCTTGATTCCCAGAGCAGGTCGGCCATGCCCAGAATCGCGTTCATGGGAGTCCTGATTTCATGGGACATGCTGGCCAGAAAATCACTTTTGGCCTTGTTGGCCGCATCCGCAGCGACCTTGGCTTTTTCAAATTCCTGAGCCTTTCTCTTTTCGGTGATGTCTTCGAGCACCCCTTCAAGACAGTTGTTTTTCTTGCCGTCTTTTTCAAGGGAAACAGTCATGTTCACCCAGATGGGTGTGCCGTCCTGACGGCGCATGTTCACTTCCCGGTCACGGACGATTCCGCCTTCGACCAGTTCTTTGACGATGTCCCGGTGTGTTTCCGGGGTTACGTACAGACTTCTTATCTGGGTTTTCCTTATTTCATTCCAGCCCCGGTAGCCGAACATTTCAGCAAGGGCCCGGTTGGCCTTGAGCAACAGTCCGTCAGGGTCTACCTCGGCCCTGAAAACCCCTACGTTGACACTTTCAAGCAGTGTGCGGTGCTGTGTTTCCGAATCGCGCAGGTCGGAATAGAGCCGGGCATTCTGGATGGAGATAGCCGCCTGTGAGCAGAGCAGGTTGAGAACTTCCAGCCGATCATCGGTAAAAACTCCCGGGCTGAGGTTGTTCTCAAGATAGAGCACCCCGCGCATGAGCTGTTGGTTGATGACCGGCATGGCCAGTATGGATTTAGGTTTGGTCCTGATGATGTAGCTGTCGATGGAAAAGGGCCCCTGTGTTCCGGCATCACGTATGACGATATTGTCTTTGGAGCGGAGCACGTAGTTGACGATGCTGCGGCAGTACAGCTCCTGAGTCTGGTCCGGGTTGGGCTGGGTTGTTATGCCGTGTTCGGAAACAAAGGCATGTGCTGTGAGTTCAAGTTTGTTCTTGTTGTTCAGGAGCAGGGTGGCTTTTTGCGCCCCGGCGTTTTCAATGACGATGCGCATGAGTTTGTCCAACAGTCGGTTGAGGACAATCTCCCCGGAAATGGCTTGTGATGCCTTGACCACTGCGGAAATATCAAGGGAACTGCTGCTTTTATCCTCTGTGTAGGCTGCGGGGATGAAGCTGCCGTTTGGGTCTGAGCGCAATTGCGGATGTTTGTTGAGCATCCGTTGTACTTTGGCGGATGCTCCCCATTCCTGATAATAATGGCAGGCTTCGGAAAACAGGGCTGTTGCCGAACGTGATCCGCCGATTCCGGTATGGAATTCACCTGCAAGCTCACAGGCCAGTCCGCTGAAATTATTATATCCGGCATTGACACTGAATTTAATGGCCTGCTCATAGAGAGCTATGGCGCGACTGTTGTTTTGGGTCAGTCTTGCAAATTCGGCTCTTCCGATCAGGTAAAGATGGCGGAAGTTTTCCGGGCAGCTTGCCTCCCATGTTTTCAGCAGGGAAAGAGAGTTGTTGATGCGTTTGAAGTACAGCTTGCGGGTTTTAGAGGGAGCCTTTTCGTAAAGGGCGGCCATGCTTACAATGCTGAATAAATGGAAAATTGCAACCGAATACATGCCGAAGAGGGCTTCATCCACTTTGTCGTAAAGCTGGTCAACCTGTTCCATGGCCTTGGTGTGGGAGCCGAAAATAGAAAGTGAGATTAATTTGGAGAGGGCGGTCCAGTTGATCAGCACTTCCGAACCGCTGCTTTTGGCGGCACTGATGAGGTTGCTTTCCCGGAAATTGTCATCGTCAAGATGGCCGGGGGTGTATGTTTTGCCCTGCAGGCTTTTGCACATCTGCAGAGTCAGGTTGATGGCACCTGAACTGAGGGTGTTCTGGTTTTTCTGGATGAAATTCAGATAGCGGTCTGCAAGAGTGTATACATCTGCAAGGTGCTCTCCTTGCATGAATTTTATATGTACCGCCATGTATCCGGCATAGCGGGCATAGGTGTTGTCTCCATGCATGAGTCCGCTGTGGAAGGATTTATCCAGAATGCGAATGTTTTCCCGCAGCGGTACATGCCAATGGTCATGCATCCCCCCGCGAAGCAGGTTGATTTTGGCTTCCAGTTCCGAAGTCCCGAATTTTTTGTTCAGATCCACCGCCAGCTTTGTGAATTCCCCTGATTTCTTAAAGTCAAATTTCCGGGAAGCCAGAAACAGGGCATAAAACATGTAACTGAATGGTGAATACGGCCCGTTGCCGTGCTTAATTGAAAAGCGGATCATCCTGAGGACGATGAGCAGGGCGAGTTTCTTGTTGTACATGTATGCCGGTCCGATGGTCTGCATTAGAAGTTTCATGACTTCCAGATGTTCTGCAGAGTCCATTTCCGGCAGATTCAATAATTGGGTTGCGCTTCTGGTTCCCAGTGCCGCTCTGGTTTTAAGCAGTTCTGCCCCTAGGGAAATTTGTCCCGGAAGTTCGGGGATTGCCACGTTGTATTGCTGCAGGGTTTCCAATCCGATTTTAACTGCTTCGTGGTACCTGCTCTGGTCAGAATAAAGCTGCATTCTGGACAGCTGGGCATTGGTGGCGTCTGTGCGTTCCTGCACGTTTTTAATCATGGTTTCGAAGGTGTTTTCAGCCTGCCTGAGTGCGCCGTTCAGGAATTCGCATTCGTATAAATCAAGATAAAGGTTGAAACTTTTCTTGTAGGCTGTTTCCCAGCCGTTGGCAGCCATCAAACGTGCTGCTGTGGAGAGGTATCCGGCAGCCAGTTCAAAGGCGGAACTTCTCTTGGCCTTTCGGCCGGCCTTGATGAAAATCGAAGAAATTTCCTTTTTCTCCTGCGGGTCATTTATTGCACTGATACACAAGTTGTACTGGGAGGCAATTTCAAAGGTCGCGTCGTCGATTTCCTTTTCAGAACAGATGCTGCGCATGGCCCGGCCTATGGACATATGAAGGTTGGTCTTTTCTTCGGCATTCAGCATGGAGTACGCGGCCTGCTGTACCCGGTCATGCATGAATGAAAGATATTGAGGTCCCGTCCGGGGCTCAAAATCAGTATTCAAAGAGGCTGCTCCTTCGTCGGCAACGATCAATCCTTCCTGCAGCGCAAGGCTCAGGTAGTCCAGAATGATCTGTTCCGGAAGTTCCATTATTTCCATAAGAATGCGCAGGTCGAACTTGCATCCTATCCCTGAAGCGGCTTTAAGGACTTCCTGTCCTTCGCGGGGTTGGGTCAGGATTTTTTCAGCCATGAGCTCCACGAGGTTGCCGTCCATGGAGATATTGCGGATGGCCTTGAGATCCCATTCCCAGCGGGTCTTGTCGCTGTTAAAGCTGATGAGTTCCGCCCGGTACATGTTGAGCAGGTATTCGCGGACAAAGAGAGGGTTGCCGCCGGTTCGGTTGAAGACCATGCGGGCGAGTTCTTCAGTTCTTTTGCGGTCTGTTCTCAGGGTTCTGCAGATAAAGCCGTGCACGTGGTGCAGCTTTAATCTTTGCAGGTTGATAGTGCGGACTTTGGGGCTGAGTTCCACAACCTCGTTGATGCGCTCATGGATGGTCTCTTCCATGGGCTGGCTGGTTCTGTAGGCACAGATGAGCATCAGGTGAGAGGTTTCCTGATCTTCAAGCAGCCGTTTCAGAAGTTGCAGGGTTGAGAGGTCCGCCCATTGCAGATCATCCAGAAAGAGAACCAGCGGTTTGTCTATGCTCGGGAATACTTTTATGAAATTTTTGAATGCCAGATTAAACCTGTTCCGGGATTCTGTTGAACCAAGTTCTGCCGGAGGCTGCTGCTGTCCGATAAGAAGTTCAAGCTCGGGCAGGACATCGGTTATCAGGCTGGCGTTCTGTTCCAGCACGCTGGTGATCCGTTTTTTCCAGGCATTGATTACCGGGGTCGGGCTGGAAAGTCTTTTTTTCAACAGTTCCTTGAAAGCCTGAATCAAAGCACTGTATGGGCGGTTGCGCCTGAACTGATCGAACTTTCCGGAGATGAACTCCCCGTTTTCCCTGTAGACATGTTTGCTGAAGGATTGCACCAGTGTGGTCTTGCCGCTCCCTGCCTCTCCGCCGATAAAGACTATTTCGCAGCTGCCCAGCATTACTTTACTGAAAGCATCCTTGAGTTCCTGCGTATTTTCCTTTCTTCCGAACTGCTTCTGCGAGAGCGTGAAAATTTCCGAAATATCCTGATGCCCCGGTGTGAAGTCTTTAATTGAGATTTCTTTGCCGATGATCCGCAGGCATGATTTCAGGTCCTGTTTGATGCCGTGGGCCGACTGGTAGCGGTCACCGGGATTTTTGGAGAGCAACTTTGTTATTACTGCGGACAGTGCTGGCGGAATTTCCGCATTGACACTCTGCGGATCCGGAGGTTCCTTGGCCAGATGGCAGTGGATCAGCTCAAGGTCATCCTGTGCGGAGAAGGGCTTGCTGCCGGTGAAAAGCTCAAACAGGGTGACCCCCAGTGAATAGAAATCTGAGCGTCTGTCCAGTTCAGTACTGACCCTGCCGCTTTGTTCCGGGGAAATATAGGCGATATTGTCAGCGGAAATAAGCTCCGCAGAAGAGCGGGTATATGAATCGGTGACCCGGGAACTGTTCTGCAGATTGGTCAGCAGTGCTTCTTTGTAATCAGGGGCAACGGCAATGCTGTCCGGGCGGATGTTGCGGTGCAGGTAGCCTTTGGTGTGGACATGGTTGATGGAACTGACAATCCGCAGTGCAATCATGAGCTTCTGGCTCAGGTTGGTATTGTTGCGGGGGATCATGGCACTGAGCAGGTTGTATCCCTTATCCTCCAGAATCAGGGCCAGTGAGTTGTCGGTGCGATGCAGGGTTACAACCTGTATTATACCGGTATTGCCGATTTCCTGCGCAGTGGCGTATTCGTTTTTCAAGCCTGCCAGCAACCGGGGGGACGGCAGTTCGTCATTGGGATATTTTATAAGGACCGGAAGATCATCATATCCCCTCACAGCCCTGCAGAGTGTCATGTCATTCCCTTCATAAAAAGGGGCAACATTTTCATATCCGGCAAGATTGATCATCGTTCCAACTTCTCCCGTGGCGCAGTATCTGCTTTGCTCAGTATTGCTGTGTCGTCTCCTGTTTCCAGCCCGGTGAAAAAAGGCTGAATATTCTTATAGCATTGTTGAAGGGTGCTGTCATTGTTGTATTAAAAAAATATAAGCAGGTTGCTTAGGTTAAACCAACGAAAGGTGGGCCGAGAGCATAAGCAGGCCGAAACAGATAATCACCGCAGCCCCGATCAGGGAGATGATCGAGTAGGCGATGCGCACACTGCGGGTGAAGCTGCTGCGGTCCATGACGTTACGTGCCTTTGCGGCCACAAGGGCAAAACAGGTGGTGGTCACGGCCATACCGGTGGCCAGAAAAACCATGGCAGCCAGCCCTGCCGGGAGGATGCCTGTGGAAAGGGTGTAGACCAGAATGATGGCCGCACCCGGACAGGGAACAATTCCGGTTACAAAGGCTACCGTGGCTATTTCTTTCAGCGATCCGCGTCCCCTGTTTTCGCATTCCGCGCGATCATTCTTGTTGAATGAGCGCAGGGCTTCAATCAACAACCAGAGGCCGATCAGGGCCACCAGTGCATAACTTGCGGTCTGGAGATGGCGATTGAATATTTCAAAACCGGACATGCCGCTTTTCAGGAACAGATAGGCAAGGCAGACAGCAATGGTTGCCGACCCCACATGCACAAGAGTTATGACCCATGACATGAAGCTTGCCGCAAACATGGACCCGCCCCGTGAGATGAAGTAGGCGCAGACCACGGATTTGCCGTGTCCCGGACCCACAGCATGGACTATCCCGTAAATAAAGGCAAAACCAAGGAACATCCATAGCGACTTACCGTAGGGATTTATTTTGATCTCCCTTGCAAATCCGGTCAGTTTGGCCCGGATTTCCTTTTGCAGCAGGGTGATCTTGAACATTGCTTTGCTGTAGATCCCCCCAGTCCAGTCTTTCTGGATTGTTTGCGTTGCCGGAGACGGGGCCGGAGCAGCTGTTCCGAACGGCGATTTTGGCACCTGCCGTTCAGGGGACTGCGGTTGGGTCTCCTGTTTTTGAGGGGCCAGAAAAGGGTTGTTCTGTTGTGCCTTGGCAGTTACGGCAGAGAAAGCGAAAGTAATAGTCAATATCAGAATGATGAGGATGTTCGTATTTTTCATATTTATTCTATTGGGGTAGCAGGGTCAGTACTGCGGCTTCAGGGACTATCTGGTCATAAAAATAGGCCATTTCCGCAACCGGTTCCAGATCGAGACTGGTTTTATATTTTCCGCTGATTCCCAGTACCTTGTTCTGGGGATCCATCTGGACCGCAGTGTAAAAGCTTTCATCATAAATAGCGACCATGACCACATGTTTGGCCTTGTCCGCAATCTGCAGAGGTACGAAAAATTCATACACAAGGGTCCCGTCCTCAATGGAAGGTTTGAACCGGATCGCCTCAATCGGAGTGTGTTCTTTTCCGTCCACAAGGATACGTGTAAAGTAATTAAAGTTCTTCAGGTTTACAAAGGCACCTTGTTCAAGGGCTTTTGCCTCGTCCGGGGTCAGCTTATTATCGTGGTTTTTGTCGAAATCACCGAGGATCATGGCCGCGAACATTTCATCGAACCACCACTTCTGGCGTACCCCGGCAAGGCCGTTGTCATTGAATTCAAAGGTCAGCGAACAGTCCACAAAAACATGCGGATGGGCCGAGGCTTTTGCCGGACCGAGCAGGCAGAAAAGCATTGCTCCAAGGAGCAGGAGTACCGGGAGAACGGTTTTGCGATTCCCGGTGTTATTTTCGGAAAAATATTGCATGCAGGCAAGATGGAGGATGAATATCAATCTGTCAAGTTGGGAACAAAAAAGCCGTGCAAGCTATAGCTTGCACGGCTTTTTTGTTTTGAAAAATCGGGTAATTTAATCCCGGGCCCGGATGCTGCGGACCACGAAGTCGGTGGTTTCCTCGTAGAGGTTGGGCAGGTCGTAGGGGGAGAGGAACCTAGTCCTGACCGTACCTACGATGTTGGAATAAACAATGGTGGTGGTGTCATCAATGGAAAGATCGCGGATGGAGCCGTCTTCAATGCCCCGTTCCACGGATTCGCGGATGACATTCAAAAGTTGCTGAAATTTCACGGCAATGCGGGTCCGGTCCAGTTCTATCTGCACATCGGAAAACGGTGAGCAGCGCAGCAGAACCGGAAAGGTGTTGCGGTGCTGCAGGGTGTATCCCAGATAGCTGCGCATGAAGGTCTGAATCCCTTCCAGCCCGTTTTTGGCTTTGCGGGTTTCCGTGCTCAGGTATTCAGTAAGGTCTTCAACAATAGCTACCCCGGCAGTGATGAAGAGTTCCTCTTTTGATCCGAAATAGTGGGAGACAAGTCCGAATGCCACGCCCGCCCGTTCGGAGATCATTTTTACGGTGGTTCCGGCATAGCCGTAACGCCCGAAAATCTCCTGAGCCGCATACAGGATTGCGTCTTTTTTATTTTTACCTTTCATGGCCCCTCGCTGGCACGTTAAAGGTTCACGGTCAGGCTTTATCTCGGAATGGACCGGATAAAGTCTGCCGCTATATGTTTGCTCGCTTGGGTTTTATAGGCCGGATTGATTGCGCGGTCAAATAGCCAGACTGCTTATAAAGCCCCATCTGCGCGTAAAGTGAATTCCTGACTCGATCTTATCAAGAATGAAAATGCCCGGTACACGTGTACCGGGGCTTGTTGACAGTCTAATCTATTTCGACCACTCCCTGATCTTTCTGATTTCTTCCGGCCCCACCTGAATATGCTCCAAAAAGGCCTGATGTTTTTCCGGGTATAACTTTTCAAATGCCTTGTGCCAGTTGTGCATGTCCACGTTGTTGAATCCGGCTTCACGGAAGATTTCAGTCCATTTTTCCTTGTCCATTGTACTCTCCTGCTTTTGTTGTGCACCTGCGTGGCCTGCGCAGGCGCGCCTGTATTTGAATCTGCAGATTGTTGCTGATTAACTATTTCTTACGGGCAATGTAAAAAACATATCCAAGATACTCATGGTACTTGCGCATAATTTCCATCTCTTTTTCATTGCTTTCCACAACCATGCGTACTTCGGCTGAATCGCCGTGTTTTTCCACAAAAGCGGGAATTGCGTCTTCAATCTCCCTGTAAAACATATCCCACCAATCCGATTGCGGAAGGATGAAATGATCCACAACCTCAAAACCCTGCCGCTCCAGAGTGGCGATATTTTCGGTAATGGATTTCATTTCCGGGTAACCTTCATTCCAGAATGCGGCAGCTTCTGCGGGGCGTTCGTCCGCAGTCCAGGTCATCTCGCTGAGTGCTATCCAGCCGCCGGGTTTGAGGAACTCCTTCCATTTGGAAACGCCGTTCTCAAAGCCCATGAGATAAATTGCGCCCTCACTCCAGATGAGGTCCAATGATTCAGGCGCAAAACCCAGCTCGTTCATATCACTCTGCTGCACTGTAATGCGCTCGGCAAGGCCTGCTTTCTCAATCAGAACAGTCATTCTATCCAGCGCGACCTGCCAGTTATCCACAGCTGTAATCTGGAAGTCAGTGTCTTCAGCAAGGGCAATTGTCTGCAAACCAGTCCCGCACCCCACATCCAGCACCTGCGCATTTTCCGGCAATCCGCTTACGCAGGCCAGTGCCCGTTTGGTTGTTTTGCTGCTGCCCGGTCCCAGTCTGGTCAGGGTGGAAAAGAAATCGTAAAAAAGTTCCATATATCTTTCACTCGCTTGTTTAATTTTCTGTATCCGTTGCGGTCCTGCGGACCATTTGCGGATCAGCCGTATATCATCGTCCGGTATCTGCAGGTATTCCAGAAACTGCTGGTGCCTTTCAGGATGAGTGCGTTCAAAGGCCTTATGCCAGTCGCGCATGTCTTCTTCGCTGAACCCGGAAGAACGTAGCACCTCGGTCCATGCGGCCTTGTCCATTTTGGCGGACGGCACCGCCGACCCACTCTTCAATATCCCGGAAATAAACTCCCGCTGCTCATGGAGCGAGGCAATTTCCTCATTCAGTTCCTTGAGCCGGGCTTCCAACACTCCGCTAATGGAGCTAACCGGAGAATCCAGAATAATCTTGATCTCCTTAAGCGGAATCCCGGCCTTGCGGTAATGGCAGATCTGGGCCAGCCGTTTTTCCTCTTCCGCACCATATAAACGATACTCACCCTTCATATGCGTTTGCGGGGACAATAACCCAATCGAATCATAATAAAGCAAAGTACTGCGCGAGAGGCCGTATTTTTTAGCCAACCGTCCCACGGTCATACCTGATGATGTTTTAACCATAATCAACTCCGTGCATAGCTATGTCATGAACCTAACATGAACTATGAAGTTATAGACAGGTCAAACAAAAAGACCGCAATATCTTCAAAAGATATTGCGGTCCTAAAACTAGACAGATTTAAAAGCTACACGGCGAAGCCCAATTAAAAAAGTTTGGGATTCTTAAACCCTTTTCAAAGGGTTTAAGCCGCCGGAGGCATTCTCCTTATGCCTTAGCGTCTTCCTCATCCTTAGCACGAATCTCGGCTCGTTTGATCTTGCCGCTGATGGTCTTGGGCAATTCTTTTACGTAATCGATGATGCGCGGGTACTTGTAAGGCGCGGTGACCTTCTTGACGTGGTTCTGCAGGTCTTTGGTCAGTTCATCGCTGCCTTCATATCCGGGAGCGAGGACGACTGTGGCCTTTACGGCCTGACCGCGAACATCGCAGGGCACGCCGGTTACGGCGGCTTCCACAATGGCGTCATGGGTGATCAGGGCGGACTCTACTTCAAAGGGCCCGATGCGGTAACCGGAGCTCTTGATCAGGTCATCGGTGCGGCCGAGGAACCAATAGTAGCCGTCCTCATCCATCCATGCCTTGTCACCGGTCTGGTAGTAGCCGTCGACCATGACGTTTGCTGTCTTCTGCGGTTCATCGAGATATCCGGTGAAAAGTCCCACAGGACGGGGATCGAGCTTGACGCAGATCTGGCCTTCTTCACCGGGGGAGCAGAGATTACCTTCAGTGTCGATAAGCGTCACATCCCAGCCCGGACAGGGTTTACCGATGGAACCCGGTTTGGGTTTCATGTTGGGGAAGGTTGCGATCTGGAGCACGGATTCGGTCTGCCCGTAACCTTCGTAGAGGGGCAGCCCGGTGGCGTCTTTCCATGCTTCGAATACGGAAGCATTGAGCAGTTCTCCTGCGGTGGTGCAGTGCTTGAGCGCGGAAAGGTCGTACTTGGAAAGATCTTCGCGGATCATGAAACGGTAGACCGTGGGCGGCGCGCAGAAGGTGGTGACCTTGTTGTCGGCCAGAACCTTAAGCAGTTCAGAGGGCTCGAATTTGCCACGGAAATCCCAGACAAACACGACAGCCCCGGCCATCCACTGGCCGTAATATTTACCCCAGACAGCCTTGCCCCAACCTGTGTCGGCGAGGGTCAGGTGTACGTCACTCGGCTCAAGGTCGTGCCAGTAAGCCCCGGTTACGTAGTGTCCCAGCGGGTAGTTGTGGGTGTGCTCAACCATCTTCGGCGGTCCGGTGGTACCGGAAGAGAAGAAGATGAGCAAAGAGTCGTCACCGCAGGCATAGTCTGACGGGCGGGGGAAAGAATCGGAGGCTTCGGCGCAGGCGGTTTCAAGGTCGAGCCAGCCTTCAGGGGCCGCGCTTTCTCCGGCCTGAACGAGCACCTCAAGGGAGGGGCAATTTTTATCAGCTTCCACAACCCGTTCAGTGATGGAATCTTCGCAGATAACAGACTTGATCTTGGCGAAGTTTACGCGGAACTCAATATCCTTAACGGTGAGCAGGTTGGGTGAAGGAACAGGCACGGCACCGATTTTGTGGCAGGCCAGCATGGCCACCCACCAGTCAATGCGGCGGTACAGGATGATCATGACCCGGTCGCCTTTGACGATTCCGGCTTTGCTCAGTGCATTGGCAAGACGGGAGGACTTTTTGGAAAAAAAGTCGAAATCTTTTTCAGTGCGGGTGCCGTCCGGGCCGATGTGGATCATTGCCAGACGGTTGGGATCATCAGCGGCGATCACGTCCACGCAATCAAAAGCAAAGTTGTAATTTTCAGGGACCTCGGTCTTGTATTCGGCACAGAATTCTTCGTAAGAGCCGTATTTCTGCTTTTCCATTTTTTTATATCTCCACGGTAGGATGTCTTGCATCCCGTTGCTGTTGTTTGATGTAAAATCCTTGTGTAAAAAACGTGTTTTTTACCGCAGGCCGCTGGTGCACAGGCGTGCATCCATTTTGCGACCTGCTACAGAATTACATCCAGCATGCGTGCGGATTTGCCGTCAAGACCGCGCAGGGCGTGGGGAGTGTTGGAGTCAAAGTACAGGGAATCGCCTTCTTCAAGCTCCAGTACGGAATCATCGAGTCTGAGTTCAAGACGACCTTCGAGCACGAAGATAAATTCCTGTCCGCGGTGGGTGGTGAAATTCATGTCGGACTCTTCCTTGGCCGGAACTTCGACCATGAAAGGTTCCATGCGACGACCTACGAAAGTGGATGCGAGGTTCTTGTAATCGTAGTCCTTGCGGCGGTCCACGTTCAATCCCTTGCCGCTTCTTACCAGCGCGTAGTTGGTCAGGTGGGCCTCGCTGCCGGAAATCAGCACGGTCAGGCTTACACCGCAAAGGTGGGCCACATCCATCAGGTAACTGACCGGGATTTCAACAGTACCGGATTCATACTGTGCAGCGCGTTCAGGGGTAACACCTACTTTTTCAGCAAGCTCCTCAACGCTCATGTCCATTGCATCACGCAGGCCGGCCAGCCTCGGTGCAATCTCTTTGTAAGCTTGTTCGTTACTCATAATGCCTCCAATTAAGAAGCCTAGTACGTCTTGATTGACGTTGTTTAACCAATTAAACAGTTGTAATTTTGCATGGCAGACCGATTTTGCCTTGGTTTTTTAAGACCGTGCCGGAGCTTGGGTCGTCATGCTTTGTTCTTCTAACCCGAACCGTTGCTTGGGATCG